>DAIQMY010000001.1:0-221408 GCA_036788695.1 Candidatus Levyibacteriota bacterium
GCCTTCTTAGCTCAGCGGTAGAGCAGCTGTTTTGTAAACAGCAGGTCGCGGGTTCGAATCCCACAGAAGGCTCACTACTATTTCTGCATTTATATATTTGCTACCTGAAATAATCTACTTCCTAGCCAAAGCAGATTCTTGTGGTGCCCTTTTGAGGATAGGCAAAATAGCATATTGAAACGTGGACATTCGGGCAATTTTCCGAATGAAATCATACACAAATACCCTTGCGTATAAAAAATAGCGGTTATACTTCTGCCTAAACTTACTTCAAAAATACGTAAACTAACTAAAAATTACTTTTATTGCGGAACAACAAACCAAAACTCAAAAATCTTTGAGATGCTAAAGCTCTTCTTCTTCACTCCTCCACTGCGTGAAACCTTCCGTCTGGATACAGCTTTCTTTGATTTAGATTTTTGGGCAGTTTTCATTTTTTATTTTTCCGTTTTTTTCTTTTTCAATTGAGTTAATTTGTAGCGCTTTTAACTCTCTAAAACTGTGAAAAGTTTTTTGAAACTTAAATTAGTAAACAACTTTTGTAAACACTTGTCAATAGGTAAAAGGGTTAAATTGAATAGAAAATGTATACATAGATATATATAATTTCAAAGCTAAAATATAGCTATTTTTAAAATATATGCATACTAATATAAAAATTCACTATAAAAATACGGTCTGTGAAAAGCTAAGTATTTATACTGTTTTTTAATGGAAAAATGTGAAAACGTTGTAGGTTAGTGGTATATACGATAGGGGGAGGATTGGATGAGAAGAACAGCAAAATGCTGCTTTAAGAGATATACTCTTTCTTCTTCCAATCCACCCCCGGATCGCACTTTTACATCAGACCTTCCGATAAAAACACACGCGTGTTGTGCTTTATCAGATAGTTCTGATGCTGTTCTTGCTTCTTCAGAAGCTCGGGCTGGGAAATCAAATCACTTTGACTTCTCCTGATTGAATAGCCTCTATAAGTTCCCTCCAGTCTATAGGGAAAAAGAAATGCGTTTTTCCAAGGATAGTCCAATCGACCTCCTCTTTTATGAACCTAGTTCCTTCAAGCTTTTGCCTTAGGGCATCAACGTTTGTCTCTAAGAGACTTATGAAATCTTCATCACTGAAGACTCCTTGGGCTGCGCTGATTGCCAGACGTGCCTCTTCCCGCGTGAGCGTGATCATGTCCGTATCTCCTTTACTTTGGTGTGCTGCTCGAATGGTTACGAACCCGATTGGTGGAAGACTTAATTAAGTCACGACCTTGATCTCTCCATCCAGAATTGCCCGATAAATCTCATCCCATTGAAGTTCTGAACGGTAGATACCCGATATTTTCTTACGAATACTCACTACATGATATGCATCATGTAATTTACGCTCAGACATTTCCCACGAAATTGCCTCGCCTACGCTTTTTGGCTCGTTTGCCAAGTATCAGATGCTTCTTCCTGGGTAAAGATAATCAACTTAATCCTCCTCTTCCGTCTACTATATAGATGGCGGTATACACATTATCTATAAATATATGCGTATAACGCCACCTACATACTGCAAGAACATGTTAATGTGCGATGAAAAAATCATTCAGGCGCAAGGTGCCATGCAAAACGGCACAGTGATCCTAAAAGAGGTTCGTAGTATATCAAAAAAGGCTAAATCTATCAAACTATCGGATGTAAAATATGCTGTGCTATGAGCCACTTCCGGGATTCGAACCCGGGACTTACTCTTTACGAAAGAGTTACTCTACCAACTGAGTTAAAGTGGCTAATTTTTCTCAATTTTACCATACTTTGTAATAGTTTTATGACTTGCAAAGAACAATCTTTAGATTTATACTATTTCTGCTCTCAGGTTGGGGAAAGCGGTATGTTTTCCTCTACACCTTTTCCGAATAGGGTATGCATTTTTGCAAATAAAATGTTTTTGGATGTACTCTGCGGAGTATTTTCAGCATTCTCCCGCTTAAGAGTTCGGGGAAGCACCAATTTCTCTGCCTTGAGGGCGAATTTATTTATCTCAAAATAGGTTTTAAACTACTAGATACCTTTTCTACATTAGCTTAACCCAACCCTCTTTTCTCTTGACTTTTTCCCATTGTTTTCGCCATAGTAATGATATGGTAGACAAATTTTTTTCCAAGAAATCTGTAGAACGAGTTGCCCAAGCTCCTGCCTATATACTTGATAAAACTGTTACCTCCTCCCAAAAGATAGGAGAGCTGACCGTAAATAAGCCCGCACGAAACGCGAAAAAATACTGGCAAAGCTTAGGTCCTGGCCTTACCACAGGAGCGGCAGATGACGATCCATCAGGAATCGCTACTTACTCACAGGTCGGAGCACGCTATGGTTTTCAACTTGCCTGGCTTGCGCTTTTTACATTTCCTCTCATGGCAATTGTCCAGGAAATGTGCGCCAGAATTGGGTTAGTCACAGGACGTGGATTATCTGCAAATATCAGACGCCATTTCCCCCCATGGGCACTTTATGCATGCACAATACTCTTACTAGGAGCAAATACGTTTAATATTGGTGCTGACCTTGGAGCAATGGCAAGCGCTTCACGACTGCTATTTCCTCAAGTAAATTTTATTCTTCTTCTTGTGTTCTTTACATTTATAAGTATCGCGCTTCAGGTATTCACCAGTTATGAAAAGTATGCAAAGTATCTTAAGTGGATGGCGCTTATCCTCCTTTCCTATGTCTTATCCGCATTTACTATAAAGCTTGATTTTGGAAGCCTATTACAAAATACATTTATTCCCACAATCACCTTCTCACGCGAACAACTTTTCCTTATTTGTGCAGTTTTAGGTACAACAATTTCCCCATATCTTTTCTTTTGGCAAACATCTCAAGAAGTTGAAGAAGAAATACTGAAAGGAAAAACAACCATAGCACAGCGCGCTGCATCTACCACCCCCGCTCAGGTTAAGCGTATGAGGCGAGATGTTTGGTCAGGCATGTTTGTATCAAATATTGTCATGTTCTTCATAATTGCGGCGTGCGGAGCAACACTGTATGCAAACGGAATTTTTAATATTCAAACATCAGCAGACGCAGCGCAAGCCTTACGCCCAATTGCAGGAGACTATGCATATCTTCTTTTTACGCTTGGAATTATTGGAACTGGTATGCTTGCGGTGCCAATTCTTGCAGGATCCTCTGCCTATGCCATATCTGAAGCACTCGAATGGAAATTTGGCTTACATCAAAAATTAAATGATGCCTATTCATTTTATGGAGTCATTATCTTCTCCATGATCGTGGGCTTATTCTTAAATCTTTTAGGTATTGACCCTATACCTATGCTTATCTACTCCGCTGTTGCAAACGGTTTAATTGCTCCACTTATTCTTCTCTTTATTGTTCTTATATCAAGTGATAAAAAAATTATGGGTGAATGGGTAAATTCTAAACTTAATACAGCTATTGGATATGTCACCATATTTATCATGGGAGTTGCGGGTATTGCTACAATTCTTTCCTTTTTTTAATAAAACATGGATATTTTAAATGCTGTTATTTTAGGAGTCATTGAAGGAATAACTGAATTTCTTCCTATCTCATCAACCGGGCACCTCATACTTGCCTCAAGATTACTTGGGATTACATCTACTGATTTTCTAAAAAGCTTTGAGATCTTTATTCAGTCAGGAGCTATACTTGCAGTAATTCTTCTTTACTGGAAAGATATTTTTACAAAATTTGATTTACTCAAGAAGGTATTTATAGCCTTTATCCCAACTGCAGTAATAGGTCTTCTTTTCTATAAAATCTTAAAGGAGTACTTATTAGGAAATACAACCATCACGCTCCTCTCTCTTTTCTTAGGAGGTATTGCCTTAATCATTGTAGAATTGAGTTTTAAGAAACGGAAGATAGATGAACGGACCGTTACCCAGATAACATATAAAAACGCCATTCTAGTGGGTCTTATACAGTCTATTTCCATAATCCCCGGAGTCAGTCGCAGTGCTGCAAGCATCATAGGCGGAATGCTTCTGGGAATGGATAGAAAAACTGCGGTGGAATTTTCTTTTTTACTTGCAATTCCAACGCTTTTGGCTGCAACTGGACTTGATCTCATAAAAACAAATTTTTCATTCTCCTATGAAGAATGGACATATCTTGTAGCAGGGTTTCTTTCAAGTTTTATAGTAGCTGTACTCGTTATAAAGTGGCTTGTGTCATACGTTAAAAAATATACGTTTATTCCTTTTGGAATCTATAGAATAGCAATAGCCATCTTTCTCTTTGGTCTCTTCTTCCTAAGATAATACATACCTGACACACTGAAAACCTTTTCCACTTAAGTGCTAGGTAAAAATCACCACCCTCAATTTATTAAAAATTGCCATCATTTGACCTATTTTGATATAACCATTTTAATGTGTGCAAACGTTAACATATTACAATTCACCCTATCCTAAAATAAACACAAGCTCTATATAAACACCCTGTTTTTAAAAAACAGAGAGTTTGCATCTTATAACCCTATAAGCACTTGGCTATAACTAACAGGTATAAGAAACTAAGAAATTTCCATCCTAAAATTAGTACTTATACGCTAACCATAAACCTCATGCACACGTGATACATCCTATATTTTATTTTTATTTTACTACGGGATTATTTTTATTCTTTCAAATTTACATATTATAAGACTATTCAATTTACCCCTATAGTTTAGCCTCATTTTACCCTTGATTATTGCTGCTTGACATGTATGTTACCGTTTGCTAGTCTGTATATAGGTCTGATACAGACCCATATCTTTAGATACTACTTATGACTACTCAAAACATATCAATCGAGAACCTACCTGATCTATTAACAGTTCGTGAAGTAGCCCAATTATTACGCGTTTCCCCTCTTACTATTAAACGTTGGGGGAAAAGAGGAAAATTACCTGCTATTAGAATCAACTCAAGAGGAGATAGAAGGTATAAAAAAGAAGCGGTTCTCTATCTACTTGGCATACAACAGAAGACTCAGTTGTAGTTTATCTTCATAAATCAGCATAATCTTCTTTTTTGCGGTACTAAAAAAAGAAGCGGTTCTCTATCTACTTGGCATACAACAGAAGATTACGTATCTGCATAGATTAGATTTATTTATCAGTGCTTTCTATACTTGCCCCTTATTTAGACTTTTAAGACACTTTTAGGAAAAAGTGGGCTATTTAATTCTTGAAGAAAACATTTCCTTGAAGGATAGTATGCCAAAGCTAATTAAGGCTAATTGTCTTCTCCATCTCCATGGCTGACGGAGCAATCTATATAGCCACTCAAGGCCAAATTTTCTTAGAGTTTCTGGCGCACGCGGAACATTTCCTGAAATATAGTCAAATGAACCTCCTACTCCCATGGCTATTTTTACAGGAATATTGGGAAGATTCTTATATATCCACTCTTCTTGCTTTGGGTAACCCATAGCAACAAATAATACGTCTATGTTTTTCCCCTTGATTTTGCTTTCATTCCATATGTCTGAAGCATATGAAACATTCAGCCCGGAGTATTTTTTTTGTAAGCGCTTGGAAGCAAGCTCTGCTATACCGGCTTGTCCCCCAAAAAATCCCACAGAATAAGCACTTTTTGATAGTTTACCGCACAGTTTTTCCATGAGGTCAACTCCTGTTACACGCTGTATATGTCCCTTACCCATCATATAGGCACAGATGGTAACACCTACTCCGTCAGGCAAGGCTACTTCAGCTTCATTGAGTATCTTTTGAAAGTCGGGATTCCTCCTTGCATACATAATGATTTCTGGGTTAGGGGTTGTTATTTGTGCTCTACTACTGTGTTTCTTCAGAAAATCTACTATGTACTCTAAGATAGAACTCTCTGATGAGGTTGTAATCTTTGTCCCTAATAGTTTTACTGATTCCAATTTAGTCATATATTATTATAAGCTTTTTTATTAATTATAATATGTGGTACATATATATAATTTATGTATAATTTAATTATACTTCAATTTGGGCTTAAAAAACAATCTTTTAACTATTTTTATGTAATTATTTTCAATTCTAAAAACGTCATTATTTTTAAGCAAATTATAAGATTCAATATTTATAACTATAGGGATAATTCGTGAAAAGTGTGTGAAAAATATATAATATTTATTCATATTAGAGGATATATTGTTCATGAAGGTAAACGATTACCCCTAGTCATTTTTCATGAATGGAGCGTTTTAGTCTTGCCCCAGCAAGGTAAACGATTACCCCTAGTCATTTTTATTAATGGAGCGTTTATACAGCTCCAAGTTTTCAAGCGCCACTCCCGTACCTCTTACTACACAATATAACGGATCCTCAGCTACATAAGATGGCACTCCAGTCTCACGGGTTATATACTTATCTAGATTGTGTAAAAGGCTTGTCCCCCCTGATAATACAATTCCCTTATCTATAATATCTGAAGCCAACTCAGGAGGTGTTATCTCAAATGTTTCACGAATAGCCGCAACTATTTGTTTTACTACGGGTAATAATGCATCATTCACCTCTACATTGCTTATCTCAATTGATCTGGGGAGTCCACTTACACTATCCCTTCCCTTAATTTCCATAGTTTTTTTCTCACTTGTAGAATCTATAAGCGCTGTGCCTACTTTTATCTTAATTTCCTCGGCAGTTCTATCTCCAATAAGTAAGTTAAATCGTTTACGAACATAGTTTGAAATTGCCTCCTCAAGCTTGTTGCCTGCTGCCTTGATAGACTTGTGGACTACAACCCCTCCCAAAGATATAACTGCAATATCTGTAGTTCCTCCTCCACTATCTAAAATCATATGCCCATTTGCCTGGGCAATTGGTATTTTAGCTCCTATAGCAGCAGCTAAAGGTTCTTCTATCAGATAAACTGCGCGCGCGCCTGAAGCCATAGTTGCATCTAATACCGCTCTTTTTTCTACCTGGGTAACACCAGAAGGAATACAAACCATAACTTCAGGTTTTATAAATCGGGATCTACCGGATACCTTATCTATAAAATATGCCAACATGTCTTGAGTAATAACATAGTCTGCAATGACCCCATCTTTAAGGGGTCTTGTCGCGACTATATTCCCGGGAGTTCTTCCTAACATATCTTTTGCTTCTTGCCCTACAGCAACTACTTTATTATCATCTGCCCGAACAGCAACTACGGTAGGTTCGTTTAATACCACTCCTTCACCTGCAACATACACAAGAATATTTGCGGTTCCAAGATCAATTCCAATTCGCTTTGACATGTTCCCAAAAAATTTCATAGATAAAAAATAATATATCAAATATGTACTTTACTATATCAAGTAAGAGGTTTTTGTGCTTCTTATATATAAACACTTGTACAAAAAAGATGCAAGGGGGTAGCAAAGAGTATTATTTTGCATGGTCTGGTAAAATTTTCTGTTTCTGTTTATAATTGTTATCTATATGAAGCGAATTGTCATAAGTACCTTTATTATCCTTTTCTTAATTCTTCTGGGTACTACTTTTGGAATATTTTATGCTCGGGGATATAGGTTTGATCTGAATAACCCAAAAAGTATTCTTGAAGGAACCGGTCTTCTTGTACTCACAAGTAAACCTGATGGCTCCCGCGTGTTTATTAATAACCATTTAACTACTGCTACAAATAACACAATTAATCTGGCTCCAGGAGTATATGAAGTAAGGATAGAGCAAGATGGATATTTTCCATGGAGAAAAACAATAGAAATAAAAAATGAAGCAGTATCTCAAGCCAATGCAACACTTTTCCCAATTGCGCCTAGACTTGAGGCAGTAACCACAACCGGAGCACGAAATCCTGCCTTAGACGGCAGCGGAAGCATTATTGCCTATACCGTGTCATCAGCATCTGCAGATAAAAATGGAATTTATACACTTAATATGAGCGCCCCCGCTATATTCGCGCTTGGCGGCGGAGCAAACCAAATAACAAATGATCTTGTTGCCCCATTCTCAAACTCAAACCTTATATTCTCCCCTGACGGTAGCCAATTACTCTCATCTATTTCTGCAAATCTTGCAACACCCACAAATTATCTTTTATCAAGTAGATCATTCAACGCAAATCCAAAAGATATAACAACTACCCTTCCACAAGTCCTTGCTGATTGGGATAAACAAACACAGTTGGCAAATAAAAAAACTATAGACTCGCTCCCAAAAAAGATCAGAACAGTCGCTCGGGCAAACTTTTCAAACCCTATTATTTCTCCTCTTGAAGATAAAATCCTATATACGGCCTCAACAAGTGCTGTACTGCCCGTTCTTATTAACCCTCGACTTCCCGGAACCAACTCTACGCCAGAAATTCGCTCAATTAAAAAGGGTGATATTTATGTTTATGATATGAAGGAAGATAGAAACTACCTTCTCTCAACAAAAGAGGAAGCACCTATGAAATTCATGTGGCTATCTGATTCGTCACATTTAGTCTATGCAAAAAATACAAAAATAAACATAGTAGAATTTGATGGACAAAACATAACAACAGTATACGCAGGACCTTTTGTAGACAGCTTTGTTTTCCCCTGGCCAGATGGCTCTAGTCTTATTATACTCACTAACTTAAATATCCCTGACGCACCAAACAACCTTTACCGCATCAGTCTCAGATAGAAAAGAGCTTACCTGTAGTTACTACTCCTACGCTTTTTATAGCCATTAATTTAATGCATTTTGAGGAATTACTTTAGAGGAAGGAACTGCCACATCATTGGCTGATTGATCAAGTTTTGCAATAAATGGAAAACTAAATGATACTGTTGTTCCTTCCCCTTCCTGACTATCCAACCAAATCTTTCCGCCATGGGATTCAACAATTCCTTTTGAAATATAAAGACCCAATCCTGTTCCACCCTCTTTACGAAGACCGCTTGCTAGCTGCCCATATTTTGAAAAAAGAAGGGCTATTTTTTCCTGGGGTACTCCTACTCCATTATCATGTACAGAAACGGTTATTTGACCATTTTGTAATGCTGTAGTGGCAGTTATGAGACCGTTGTCAGGAGTAAATTTTAATGCATTTGAGAAAAGATTATTCAAGACCTGACCAATCCTTTGTGCATCAAACATGCTTTGTGCAATTGTCGTATCTAGATTTGTATTAATGGTAATATGACGTGTCTGAGCAACAAAAGAAAATGTAAGCGCCTTCTCTTTTACTAATTCATTAATACTTGAAGCAGTTTTATTTAATGTAAATTTCCCCGCCTCAAGCTTACTCATGTCCAAAATATCACCTATATCTGAAAGCATACGCTCTGTGGAATCATGAACTATATGAAGCATTTTAGACATATCATCTTTTCCTAATTTCCCGTCTAACAACAATTGAGACGCTCCCTTAATAGATGTTAATGGAGCACGCAACTCGTGCACAACCATACTTGTAAACGTTTCACGCATTTTCTCGATATCACGTTCAAAAGTAACATCTTCCATAGTAACTGCTACCCCTATAATAGTCTGCGTACTATGAAGAAAAACAGGATTTAAGTACACTTTAAAGCACCGATCATAAATTGATACATCCTTTAATATGGTGCTCTTCCTCTGGATCGCAACATCTTTTATGTCCTTAACCAGGTCATAATGCATACCAAAATGCGCAATAACCATGGCTGTATCTGGCTTACCTGCTACATGAAGAAAGTCTTTTGCCGCAGTATTAATAGCAGAGAGTTTGAGCGTGTCTTTTTCGATTAAAAATAATAGTGCTCCTGAAGTTAACGAGAATAAAAAAGAATCAAGCTTCCCTTTTTCTGTATTTATAACTCCCTCAATTTTCCCAACTGTCTCAAGTGTATTATCAACTGTTCTTCTCAGTAATGCCTTATCATCATCTGAAAAAGCATTTTTTTTGCTAGATGATATGCAGATTGCACCTATACATTGGTCATTTATGATAAGAGGCAATCCGTAAAATGAAGCTGGTTTTTCATTAAAGTAGACTGGGTTTACCTCTGAAAATTCTTTCCGAGCAGAAGCTATAACAACAGTATCAGAGGGATTTTGTAGGCGCTCATAAATAAAGGCTAATGTATCCTTTTTAAGCTGGTCCAAAAAAACAGGACCCACAAACCCGTCCTCTATAGCTCTGTAGGTAATTGTTTTATTATCTAACAACGCATATGATAGTGCGCTGTGTTCAATGACGCGACCGGCAGTTTCTACAATAGTGCTTATGATTGTGTTTATATTCAATGAATACCCGATTTGCTCAGCAACGGATTGGGATACTGAAAGCTCATATAGCCTTCTTGAAAGCTCCTTGTTTTTTTTCCGTAATTCTTCTTCAGTCCCACGTAGTCTTTTTATTGAAAAAAGAGTTATTGATCCTAAAAATAACGCGAGAACTAAAAACAAAAAGAATGATTGAATCATAGATTTATTGTATACCTGATAGGAAGTGCGAGCAATACTAATATTAAAACTACGATGCTGCAGGAGTCTTAGGAGGTGCTATCAGTGCGTTTACTTTTTGAACAAGGCTGTCTGGGGACACTTCGTATTTCATGATGTAATCTTGAGCGCCTAATGTTTTTGCTTCATTTACTGTCACATCATTTGAAAAATTTGAAAGCATAGATATGGGAGTATTTGAGCTTGCACCAGTTGCGCGTATTGTTTTTAATGCTTCATTACCTGAAAGATCAGGCAGCATTTGATCTAACAATATCACATCAAATTGTTCATTCTGTGCAAGGCTAATCCCGTTTGATGCGTCTCCCGCAATTTTAACCTCATACCCTGCGCTTTTAAGCGCCGTTTCAAAAACAGATGCTACAGCTAATTCATCATCTACTATTAATACCTTAGGCATAATAATTTAAGTATACAGCATGTAATGCATAAACCGTAAGATTAATTCATCTTACTTATGCCTACAAATCAGTACTTATCTACCGTATCATCCCATTTTATAAATTGCAATATAGAGATCAATTAATCCCTTACAAAAAATGTTTCCCCTGCAGTTACTATCTCTATGTCTCCTTTTTCATCTGTACGGAAAAAAGGAACTGAATAGGTCTTGAGCAATTCAAGTATAACTGGGCTTGGATGATTATACCTATTGCGCAAACCTACAGATAAAATATCAAGTTTACTTTTCACAAGTTGGAATGTACTATCATCTGCCCCTGTCTTGCTTCCATGATGAGGAAGCTTAAAAATATCCACACTCAAACCGTTCGGAAAAATTGTATGCAACCTCTCTTTCTCTATATCCCCTGTTAAAAGCATTGTAAACTTTCCATATGAAATTAATTGAACCAGAGAAAAGCTATTTGTACTCTCAGATGCCATATTTTGAGAAACAAATTCTTGAGTTGGCCAAAATGTCGCCAGAACAATTCCATCAGGAGTTATATACTTATCACCATAAACTAAATAGCGGACTGGAATATGATCATCCTTTAGCTCCCGCATGAGAGACTTAAAAATACCTGTTTTACTATCTTTTTTAGGAATATTAAACTGTTTAATACGATACCCCTTCAAAATATATCTGTATCCCCCAATATGATCAGCATCGGGATGAGTCGCGAAAGCAAGCTCAATTTCCCTATCCCATAAAGGCATATGCTTTGAAAGACAATCAAGAATTTTATCATTGGGACCCGCATCCACCAAAATATCTAAACCCTGAGGAGTTCGCATCAGAATACCATCCCCCTGCCCTACATCACAAAAGTATACATGCAACCTCTTATCGCTATGCTGGATGAACTGAAAAAAGATAAGACCACCTACAACACAGAACGAGATAAAAAATACAGCTAATCGGATTTTCATCTAGACTTTTTCACTTTCCCCCGTAAGAATACAGTAACTCCCAGGGCAAAAAAATAATATGATAGAAGAAACGGAATAGATATAGTTGAAAATTCAAAAAGAGGAAATGATCCAAAAAAGCCGGTAATCATTTCAAAATATAAAAGAAGAGGATAAGAAATATAGAGGACTGGAACTGATACAATAGGTAAAGTAATAGCACAAACTGCTGCAATTCCCCCTAAAATCATAAGAAACGGAATTGTCCAAAGTACAAGAGCGTTCGCAAGTATAGAAACGAAAGAGTACGAACCAAATACCCCTGCCATAACAGGCAAGCTTCCTATTTGGGACGCAATAGAAGTTGTAATATCATCTGAAAATATTTTTGTATTTTTAAATCTCCACAGTGAATCGAATAATGGTTTACAGAAAACAATCCCAAGAGTTGAAGTAAAAGAAAGCAAAAATCCAACATCAAAAATTATCTCCGGTTGAACAAAAAGCATAAGCCAGGCGGTTATACAAAGAGCAAAAATGCCTGAATTTTGCCTCCCAAGTATTCCTGCGCTAAATGCTACACTTGCCATAACGCTTGCCCTCACAATAGAAGGAGAAAAGCCAGATAACAAAGCGTAGTAAAAAACCCCAAATATCGCGATTACTAATGCTTGCCTTCTCATAAGAAAACGTGAAAATAACGCTATCAGAAAGGATGCAACCATAGTAACATTCATTCCAGATGCAGCAACCACATGCAAAACTCCTGCATTTTTAAATGAAGACTTTGTATCTGATGTGAAGTCCTGACTCCCCCCAAAAACAATTCCAAATAAAAGCGCTGCCTCATTTTGAGGCAAATAGGAAAAGAATGTTTTAGAAATTCGTGTTCGTATGTATGACGCAGTTCTAAAAAATATGTTTGTGCTCTTTGTGCTCTTTATGACCGGGTTATGAATAACTAGATAGCTTACTACTTTCTTATTCTTTGCTTCAAATGATTCCTTATCAACTATACCCTCTATATATATTTCGTCACCGTAGTGGACTTCATTCTCTTGTGGTATACGAATTTGAACTGATGAGACAGAAAAGGTCTTGACAAATTTATTATTCTTCGGCTCTGAAAGAAGGGTAATTTTTTCTTGTAATGTGTCCCCGGGTAAATACTTTTTTTCATACGTAAAAAAGAATGCATACCTAATCCCCAAAGTTAAAAGGAGCACTATACAAATCAGGATAATGAATTTCATAAATACTCATGGGCTGATCAGATCTTTTATTTTTGAAAATGTAGCAGCGCCTACTATTTTTTTTGAAAGCAATTCATCAACAGATGCGTATGGTCTTCCTCCAATTATTTTCTGAGCAGTAACGGAACCTACCCCAGGAAGTGACTCTAGCTCAGATTGAGATGAGGCGTTAATGCTAACTAAGCTACTGCTTGTTTTATCCATGAAAACTTGCGTATTTGATTGAGGAATTTGAGTTTCTCCTGCTTTAGGAATATATATCTTTGCCTCGTCTTTTACTATTGCAGCAAGATTAATAGATTTTGAGACATACTCATAGTCTGCTAGGGTGGTTATTCCTCCGGCGGCATCTAAGGCATCTTGGATACGGGAACTACTTTTTAATCGGTAAACGCCAGGATTTACTACCTCTCCTGAAACATCTACCATAATTTCTGTTTCTTTTTTTTCAGTTGATAATCCTTTTACCTCCTCCTCTGATTTAAATTCTATCTTACCACTCGGACTTAAAAGAAATTGGATCAAACCAATACTTAAGAATATCAAACCACCGGCTACCAAAGCTGAGAAAAGTAAATTTTGCCGTATTAAGATTAGGACGCTTTCACCTATTGAATTTGTTTCTTTATCCACTTTTCATAAAGCGTATTAGAATACATGAGAATATTCAAGTATTAAATTAGAGTATAGCTAGCTAGAGCTAGATTACGAAGTTTATAATTTTGAGAGGTATATAAATAGTTTTTTTAATTTCAGCTTCCGAAAGATACTTATCTACCTCTATCCGTGCTTGGTTTTCTAAATAGGTACGATCAGGCATTGGTTCCTCAACTTTTATTACCATTTCACCTCGTTTTTTCCCGTTTACTTGGATTACTATAGTTATCTGCTCTGAGGCAAGATACTTTTCATCCCACTCTGGCCACCCTGACAGATGAATTGAATCTTTTTGACTTAACACACTATGCCACAACTCATCAGTCATAAACGGTGCAAACGGTGCAAGCAGCTTTAAAAATACTTCTGCCTCTTGTCTTGAAACCTCTTTATGGCTAGATAAAAAATTGTACCACTCCATAAGCCCTGCAATTGCAGTGTTATATTTAAATTCTGATATATCCTGCGTTACTCTCTTTATAGTCTTATGCATCATCCCTAAACCTTCATCTGAAAGCTTAAAATCAGTAACAATTGAAAACTTCTTCCATACTCGTCTGATAAACCGATTCATACCCTCAATTCCTGAATCTCTGAAATCTCCGCCATCTGAGAAGGGACCTAAAAACATTAAGTATGCTCGAAGCGTATCAGCTCCATATTTCAGAATATATTCATCAGGCACCACTACGTTCCCTTTTGATTTGCTCATTTTCGCTCCATCCTTAATAATAAGCCCATGAGCAAAAAAACTTTCAAAAGGTTCTTCAAAATCCACAAATTTTAAATCGTACAGTACCATCGATATAAATCGACTATATAAAAGGTGTAGCACTGAATGCTCTGCTCCGCCAATATACTTTTTAACAGGAAGCCAACGTTTTTGGATGGTTTTATCCCATGGAGTAAAATCTTTTTGATCTATTTTGATACCTCTGGATATACTTTTTGCATTTTTGTTATCACCAGTTATGAGAGGGTCTGAGATATAACCCAAGAAATACCATGCACTATCCAGAAAAGTATCAGACACATCTGTTTCACGCTTTGCCTTACCATTACAGGAAGGGCAACTCGTTTCATAAAATTCAGGATGATTCGCAAGAGGAGAAAGCCCAGTACCCATTGGCTTCCAATCATCTACGTCAGGAAGTGCTATGGGTAAATCCTCAAGTGGCGCGGAAAACCATCCAGGCATTTCAATTTTTTCCCCTTTACCAGATTTTTTACATGATTCACAAAATATCATAGGAATTGGTGGACCCCAATATCTCTGTCTTGAAATAAGCCAGTCACGTAAATGGTACTGAACCTTCTTTTGACCAATACCAGCTTCTATTAATTTGTTTACTACAGTATTCATGCCCTCAGCCACTTGCAACCCATTCCAAGCGCCAGAGTTAATTAGCTTTCCTTCTCCCACATAAGCTCCCAGTTCAAGATTTGAATCTTTTGCTGTTATAACTTCTCTTATAGGAAGCTTGTGTTTTTTTGCAAAATCATAATCTCTTTGATCATGTGCAGGAACTGCCATAATCGCACCTGTCCCATACCCCATGAGTACATAGTCTGCTACCCAGACTGGAATTTTCTCGTTATTTATAGGATTTATCACATACTGACCTGAGAAAACACCTGTCTTTTCCTTTTCATCAGCAGTCCTTTCATTTTCTGACTTATTGTGTGCCCTTTTTACATATTCTGATACTTTATTCTCCACTCCCTCTCTGAGAAGTGAAGAGACAAATGGGTGCTCGGGAGATACGACAAGGAATGTTGCACCAAATAAAGTATCCGGACGAGTTGTAAAGACTTCAATTGAAGGAAGAAGGTGTTTTACTATTTCCGGTTCTGTCTCACCGGATAGATGATCTCCCTGTGCTACTACTTCAATAATCTTCCCGCCTATCTTTTCTCTTATAAAGTCCGCCCTTCCACCCGGAACGGCTGTATCATTAAGTGCTTTGAGTAATATAACTTCCCCCGCATTCTTTTTTATTTTTTCAAAATCAAACTTCCAATCAAATGTTTCCTCAAATGGTCTTTTATGATCCAGGAAGCCTGGCTCGGCAAAACCTGCTGCAAGCACTAAGCCACGAATGGGAACATCTAATCTTTCTACTACTTTTAAGGCAATAACTGATCCCAAGCTGTGACCAAATAAAATTGTATCTGCATCAAAAGAGTAATTATCTATAACATACTGTACCTGCTCATCAACTGTTGGATTTTCTGTTTTTGGGAGGTTTGGAACCATTACAGTATGTCCCTTTTTCTCCAACTCAGCCTTAAGCCAAGGATGGAAGTTAGATGTAGAATCAGCGCCAAAACCATGAAGGTTGATAAATCGGTACTTTTTATCTATTGGGAACTCTATCACTGCACCAGTCTTTCTGCCAATCCAGTTACGTTGGGAAATTTTCACCTTCTCAGTCCAATCTAATGTCTCAATATTCTGAAGAAGTCTTTCCGCATAATCTGTAATTTTAAAAAACCATTGTTCTAAGTCTTTTTTTTCAACTACAGAAGAACAACGTTCGCATTTCCCATCAATTACCTGCTCGTCAGACAATACCGTCTTGCAGGATGGGCACCAATTCACTTCTGCTTTCTTACGGTATGCCAAGCCTGCTTGAAACAATTTTATAAATAACCACTGTGTCCATCTATAATATAAAGGATCATATGTCTCCAAGGTCCTACTCCAGTCAAATGAGTTGCCAATACTCCTTAACTGTCTGTAATAGTTCTCCTGAGAAAGCTTTGCTTGATCTTTGGGGTGACGCCCCACCTTGAGGGCATAGTTTTCTGAATGAATCCCAAATCCGTCTAAACCGATTGGCTCAAAAACGTCACTCCCCTTCATTCTATTAAACCGAGCGTATACATCAGCACCCGTAAAGGCATACATATTCCCCACATGAAGCCCTTCCGCAGAAGGGTAAGGGAACATCATTAAGTTAAAATAAGGTTTACTAGCGTTGAGTAAATCAGGCGTAAATGTTTTATCACTCTCCCATTTACTCTGCCATTTAGCCTCGATTTCCTGATGATTATAGGATAAATCCTTCATAGATATTTTCAAGTATAGCATGCCTGCATTTATTTCTAAATACCTAAAGGGTAATTTGCTTGCAGATTTATCTTTTTGTGAATATAATTTATATATGAAATACCTAACACAAAGCGCGGTGCTTCTTCTCTCTACAGTTTTTGTATTAATAGTTGCTGAAACTCCCCTTTCCCCCTATATCCCTGCCTTTCTTATCTTAATAGGTATAGTCAGCACTATTTATACAATTATCTTAAAACGAAAACGCCGCGGCCAAGAAGTATTTCTAGGCAACAACAAAGAGGTATTTACTATTATTGTGTTTGTGCTTCTCATAATCTTTCTGACAGGTGGAATACGCTCACCTATCTTTTTTCTAACTTATTTTATCTTCTTTGGTCTTGCATTTATTTTTGAGCCTGTAATGATCTTTTTCTTTCTCCTGTGTCTTGTTGGAATATTTGTTCCTCAAGCGATACAGGATGATGTATTTGGTAATATTTTGAAACTGTTATCTCTTCTCTTTTTATCTCCAATTGCGTACTTCTTTGGGAGGGAATATAAACGTCGCGAGAGAATACAGCAAAAAATTAAAGATTCAACTGAAATTATTATAGATGAAGCAAAAGATATGATAAAAGCAAAAGATAAGAATGAAAGATTAAGAAAAGCAGAAGATATAATTGAAGTTGCACATGAACTACAAAAAGAAACAAAGCAATAATGAATAAGGCGATCCTTATACTCCCATTTGTTCTAGGATTTGTTGCGTCAAGGGCATATGCTGCACCTATGTCAAACTCTGACTACTTTTTAAACTTAGAAATGAGCACTACAGAGGAATATATTAAGCCTGCAGACAAGAGCCTTCCCGCACCTGAAGTGCCAAAAGCAAACCAGATTACGGGAGATGGTTATATTATTATTTTCACGCCAGAAAACGAAGAGATAAAACCGCTTTCCATCTCAAGCACTAACAATAGTATCAATTTTGGAGAAATAATCCCAGGAGAACCTCTTACACGTACTCAATCTATTACCGTACATCCTGCGACAAATAAGGGTTTTCAATTGATGGGATATGAAGACCATAGCCCTTCACAAGGAGAATTTTCAATTCCAGATACATCATGTGATTCTGGAAATTGTAACAATACGCTATCTGAATCCTGGGAAAACCCCTTAACTTATGGCTTTGGCTATTCTTGTTCTAACGTTGAAACAAAAACGTGCGATAATGGTTTTAGTGATAACAGATACAAAAGCTTTTCAAATGATTCCGCATTAGAAGAGCCCAAGACCATACTTGAATCAGATACAAGCAGCGTTGCAAAAGCGGTAATAACCTACAAGCTAAACATACCAGGCACACAACCTCAAAAAGCGTATCGCAATACAGTATATCTTATTGCCGTGCCTAAATTATAAATAGTATTGATTTATCAACCTAAATTATACTATATATTTCTTGTCACTAAATTAAATAGATTGCCAAAATTCACTGAATTCTCAAGCTCATTTAGTTGTTACATTTTGATATATTTAGTATTCCCTCAGCATATATATCATTTTTACCGCTTAACGTGGCTAATTTCTAAAATATTTCTACTATTTAGAGGGTTGTGGAGGTTAAATTATCACTTCACTTTTTACTGTTGCTATACTACACTATATATATGGATAAAAAAATACGCATCCTCTCTGTACCTCTCATGATGACTCTACCTGTTGGCTACGCCTACGCCGAAGATACCTCTATGAGTGTTTACCCCGCAATTATGCAAATAAAAGCAAATCCAAGCTCATATGTATCAGCACCTATATCCATAAGAAATAATGCTAAGGAAGCAGTAACCCTAGATGTTCTACTTCGCCCTTTTACGTCTGAGCCTAACAGAACAGGGTCTGTTTCATTTGTGCCATCAGGTCAAGTATCAAAGGCAGAATCAGAATTCATAAATGGAATAAAAATACTTGATGAAGATAAAGAAGTTAAATCTATCAATCTATATCCTAATGAATCTAAAAACCTACTGGTTACCTTTACCGCACCAGGCAAACCTATGGATTATTATCTGTCGCTTATCTTTATTTCAAAACCGCAAGCCACGGATAGCACAAGCAAAGATACTACCACAACAGTAACAACTGGAATTGGAACAAATATGCTCATATCTATACAAAACGCTAAACAAAAAGCTTCAGGTGTAATTACCGAATTTGAGGCTAGCAAATTTGTTATAAATAGCACACCATCTATGGAGCTTCTGGTAACCAACACGGGTAATACATACGCCTCTGTAAACGGTACAATATCAATTTATAATATCTTTGGGAAGCAGATAGCATCAATACCCCTGAAACAGACATTCCTGCTTGCTAAAGAATCAAGAAATTTAACTACAGTATTACCGCAAACAGTCAGAAATAATATAGTTTGGGACCAAAAATTTCTTCTGGGAGCATATAAAGCTAAAGCGACTGTTACATTTGATAATGTTTATACTACCCGCGCAGAAAGCATGTTTTTCTCAATCCCTCTTCTTATACTTCTACTCGTAAGCGTTATCCTATGTGTCATTCTTGGAGTTCTATTTCAAGTAGTGAATAAACTTAACTTTAAAAGCAAATAGAATTCAAATTGTGTTCCCAAATCAATCTGATATAATCTTCCCTCATAGTAGCAGTCTATAAAATAAGTGCTAAAACACGCTTTGGATATAGACTTATGAAGATTATTTTACCCCTTTTCTAACCATAAGTATTGCGCCCACTTGTCCTACTTCATTCATATTTTTAACAACTAGATAAAATAGGTCATTTGAGGATTTATAACAAATGATTTATTCTGATATATTAATACATATATATAGTGATTTATTATTTGCTTATGAATATTCGTGAAAAAGCTTAAGGATGGCATAGGCATGGCTAATTTTTCACAGGTACGCAATATGATTTTGGTAAAACTTAAACATATACTACTGTATCAACTTACTTGATTTGTCATTGACAGTCATAACGTGAATGTACTACGCTTATTTATACGCGGATATAATTAATATAATGTGTATAATCTCGAGGCTAAGGAGCTTATACGGGAATTAAATATTTATTACCGCATTACTTCACTGTCTTAACTTACAGGAAGTGAATTTATTATTCCATGAACATAGAACAACTTATTGGACAGTACAAAACTTATCTTTTAAGTAATCACTCTAAGATTACTGCGAAGAACTATGTTTCAGACATTAATCACTTTGTTACGTGGTTTGCTAACAATTACAATACAGTGTTTTGTGCTGATTTATTAACATTAAATATCATTACTGCCTATAAGGAGCACATTCAATCACAGTCAAACTCGCCAGAACACCAATATAGCTATAAGTCGGCAAGCAGGCACCTTTCAAGTCTCAGATCTTTTACTTCATACCTAGTATACGCAGAACTTATTCCCGAAAACCCATTCAAGGTACAGGCAGAAAATCAATCGGCTTCAGATCCATGGAGCTTAAAGGGATTTAAAAACTTTCTATACTCACAACGCTCAAGTGATCTAACTGTAAAATACTATATCAATGATATACAAGGGTTCAGCAAGTGGTATGAAGAAACTGTTGGCAGCATAAAAACAGAAAACACACCAAATCTTAACGCTGAAATTTTCACTGAGTACTCAAGAAGACTTAACACCACACTTCTTCTTTCTCCAAGGACCGTAAACAGAAAACTCTCAAGCCTTAGACGATATACCTCATATCTTCATTTACAAAACAGGATAGATGAAAAGATTACAGTCCCATCCCAAGTAAGTCCAGAAAGTACTGTTACTTTAAACGATATGGTAGTTCATACACCAACAGAACAATACTCTAAAATACCACCTGTGAGACTGGCACAAAGAATAACCCGACCATATCTCAAACTTGAAAACGCAGCAGCTGACCTGATATCAGCTCAGATAATTAAAACAAAGTTGAGAAAAGCGTTTGAGAAAAATGGAATAAATAAAAAACAACCGCTAGATAGCATATTGCAGGGACTAAGCAATAATAATATAAAAAAGGAATTCTATGCCCCCTATAGCATCTCTACTCAAGAGTTTTCATTAAGAAAAAAAGCATATCATCATCTAAAACACACAAGGCCTGAATGGTATAAAAAGTATCATACCTATCCATTTGTCCATTATCTACATCTTGGAATACTAGTAGTGGCAGCTGTCTCCTCTGCTTTTTATCTTTATTACAATACCATAGGGAATGCTAACGCAACAAATACACAAGCAAAAAAGATAATGCAAAAAACATTTGCGTTCAAAGGGAAACTTTTAGATAAAAATAACAAACCCATTACCCAAGTAACAGACTTGAGACTTGGACTCTATACAAATCCTACTGCTAGCGGGAGTGCGCTTGCATGGCAAGAAGTTCAAACTGGAATAAAACCTGATGAGAATGGGAATATAAGCATTATCATAGGAAACAGAAATGAATTACCGCAACCTCTTATAGACTCTAATACTCCTCTCTACCTTGGGGTAACTGTTGGTACAGATTCTGAGCTGGCACCTCGTCAACAAATTGGGACATCTTTCGCAAACACAGCAAACAGTGTACAAGGATTATTGCCGATTACAAATGCAAATAGACAGACAAACGTACTTCTGGCACTAGATGCAAGCGGGGTACTTTCTATTGGAGGTAGCGCAAATCCAATTTTTACGGCAAGCGGCGGTCAGTTTACCTTATCAGGAAATACTATCCTACTTACCACAAACCCTGGGAGCAACGGAAATATTATTATAAATCCTTCAGAGAATGGAAAAATTGATCTTCAAAAACCGCTTATTAACAGCCAGGGAGAAATTCTTGCAGAAGGTGGACTCATTATTCATGCAACAACAAGCGCAAAATCAGCACTTACAATACAACAAGACATGGGAGGACCATTTATTACAGCCTCAACCTCTGGTCAAACCAGATTTCAAGTTGATAGCCAAGGAACAATTACTCATGGTAATTGGGCGGGAAACCCCATAAGTCCTGAATTTGGAGGATTCGGTGCAAATATAACTCCTGCAACACCCGGGGAAATACTCTATTCAATAAACACAACATCCTATGGTCATCTACGACCAGGAACAGCCGGTCAGTGTCTTACGACAAATGGATATGCCGCACCACTTTGGAGCTCCTGCGGATTTCTTTCTCAGCTAAATGGTGCATTAACGCTTACTAATAATACGTTTGATATAGTTTTAGGCGGAAATTCAACTGATAGTGCAAAGTTTGTTTTTTCAAATATGAGCACCGGAACACCGCTTCTCAAAATTGGAAAGTCACTTCTCCTAGGAGGGAACACTCTCTACACAAACGGAGAAGACTTAAGGCTTGGAACAGGTGAAACAAAAAATATACTCCTTGCCCAGGCAGGAAATGTGGGAATAAACTCCTCATCACCTACCCGCACGTTAGATGTAAATGGAACATGGGGAGGAAACGTTGACTTTTACAGTGATGGGGAAGGAAGTAGAACTATTACAAGAGACACAAAAGCTCTTATCTATGACCTTGAGAAAAGTACAGGAAGTTATAATCTGGACTCAGAAACTACATACAATATAACAGCACTACCAAATACTGAAGGAACTTTTGCCTATATATATACAAAGGTGGAAAAAGGAGCAACCTCTGACCCTGTAACACAAAAAATTTTCATACAGGTAAATGGAACACAAGTAGGTTTAGTGTCAACGAACAACACAACAAATTCTTATAAAAGCATAGAACACTACACGCTTACAAGAAGTAACAATACATGGCACCTCTTAGGAGATACCGGAACAACAAATGACGCAGCAGATCTTGCTGAATGGACTAAATATGAAGGGAAGCATCCTCTATCAGGAAATTTAGTTAGTATAGGAATAAATGGAAAACTAGTACTATCACGTATTCCTTATGATTCAAAAATTGCAGGAGTTGTTTCAACAAAGCCTCATATAACAATAGGAGCACAGTATAAGGATACCACTCCGCTTGCGCTCTCAGGAAGAATACCTGCAATTGTTATGTCATTTAACGGTTCCATATCCGCGGGAGAGACAATCACATCCTCTCCAATTCCCGGAGTAGGAATGAGGATGAAAAAATCAGGAGCTACCGTTGGAAAAACACTTGAACCATTTATTCCTGATACTTCTTGTAAAACAGTTGCCTCCCTTGAAAGTATCAAATGGCCAGATGATGATGGGAAGAACACAAGCCGTCCATGCTTTAAGGTACCAGTTTCATCATTTGACTCGCTCACAATGACTTATCTAGCACAGTATGGGCTTTCTTATGTAGACTACTTATATATAGGTAAAGTTATGATCCTTTCAAATCTCTCATGGTCAAATAATGAGGATCTTATTGCATCAGTTAATTCCGCAACCATAGCTGATAATACTATGCCCATTTCCGCGCTTGATCCATCCCTTGCAGCAACCATGGAAACACTTAACGCATCTACTCCAAGCGTTTTTGTTTCCGGTGAGGCTTTTCAAAATGTGGCTGCATTCTCAGGGGTTATTGCAGGGAAAATAAAAGCAGGAATTATCACGGCACAATATATTGCATCGGAAAATATTGCGGCGTCATATGCCAAAATAACAAATCTTAGTGTTCAGAATAGCATCACAGCTGCAACAATCACATCTCCTCTTATTGAAGGAGATAGTGTAAAAACAAATTCTATTAGCCCAAGAAATACCACGGATCTTGCAATAAAACTTCCTACAAAAAACTCAAAAGTAAAAATACAAGATCAATCAGGAGAAACTGTTTCTGAAATAGATGCAAGCGGAAACGCATCGTTTTCAGGAACTATTAACTCGCAGGCACTTAACACAGATGGTGCGACCATCTCAGGAACACTACGAACACAAAATTTAATTGCAGATAATATCGAAGGTCTTTCTGATACTGTCGCAAGCATTACTTCAAAAATTGTGAATAATTTAAAACCTGTAGAAAACAAGCAGTTGCCTCATTTATCTGAAACACTTGCGCAGTCATCAGTCTCTGCACAATTTGGAACATTCTACCAGGGACTTTTATCCTTAGGCGCATCTACATTCGGAGATTTATCTGTTATGGATCAGCTATCAATTGGAACTACCTTTATATTCTCAGGAAACTCAATAAATACCCTTGGCACAGACCTTGCAATACAACCACTTAAACAAGGCGCAGTATCATTTCTTGCAGGAGCGGTACGCATAGAAGCGGATGGACAACTGTTTGTAAATGAGAATGCGATATTCAATAAAAATCTAAGCGTTAGAGGAAAACTCATGACAAATATTATATCTCCTCTTCCCGACTCAGACCTATCATTACAGCTACCTTCTGGAGGTCAAAAGGATGCAAAACTAGTAGTTAAAAATGCAAGCAACTCAGCGGTGCTCAGTATATCTTCGCGGGGAGATATTCACGCATCAGGATCTGCCACAATATCAAAGCTTAACTTTAATATTGTAGGACAAGCACTTGCCTCAGGCGAATATACCGCTAGCGCAAGTTCTTCTGCAGGAACTGCCATTATTAAAGCGGGTACAAATGAACTTACTATACTAAATCCTCTTGTAACACGCGATTCTCTTATTTATATTACGCCTGCACAAAACACAAATAATAATGTTCTTTATCTCATGCGGCAATCAGCAGGGGAAAGTTTTACCGTTGGGATATCTCAAGTTGTTCAATCTGATACGTTATTCAATTGGCTTATTGTAAATTAAAGATAAAATGACCATTTATAAATCTTATACTTGACATTATACAAACACGTTGATTAAGTTAACTATAGTTTAGAATAATAAGAAATTCTTATACTTGACATTAGATTTTTATATTGGTAGATTATATTCTAAGCTGAATTTATGAATGAAAAAGAAGTCATTAGCATTTTAAGAAAAGTAAGCATAGCAGTACTTAGTATTGTATTTTTTGCGTTTCCTCTTTTATTCCTTACAACTACAACAGATCCCTTTATTCTTCCAAGACAAATTTTTATAGTCATCACAGCTTCCCTGTTAGTATTTCTCTGGGCAGTTATATCAGTAGTTCAGAAAAAAATTATAATCCGAACAAATCCATTTACTCTCCCACTCGCCATATTTACTACTATCATTATTGTTTCGGCTATATTATCTCGGAATATGTATGACTCTCTTGCAGTAAGCATACCGGTACTTGCATGCTTCCTTCTCTATTTTGTTACTATACACATAGTCTCCTCAAGAAAAGATTTCCTATTTATTGGAGGAAGTCTTCTTATAGGGGCTGTTCTAACTACCGTACTATCTATACTTTACTATTTCAAAATATATGTACTTCCCATATCTCAAACACATAATCAGTACTTCACCACATTTGGCTCACCAATTCAACACATCTTATACATTCTCCCTCTCTTTATTATCTGTCTTCTAGCAGTACTATCTCTTATAAAAGGGAAGTTTACAAAGATTAACTACGAACAATTATTTAATTTGATTTCTGGATCTATATTACTTATCGGAGTAGGACTCATTGCATACCAAATCCTAACCGTTTCACAAAAACCAAACCTCCTCCCCTATACCTATGGCTTCCAAATCGCAACAGCTGCAATTAGCCAGGACTCTAACAGGTTTCTTCTTGCCCTGCCTTTTGGATCAGGATATGGAACATTTTTATCTGACTATACTCGCTTTAAATTCCCAAGCATAAATAACAATCCTACCTTATGGAACTTTCAGTTTACCTATTCATCATCTTTTGTCTTGGAACTACTCGCAACTACTGGAGTATTAGGTTTTCTCTCTTACCTGTTTGTTGTGTTCCGAGTGCTTAAAAACAGATCAAAAAACTCCACCCCACTCTTTTTAGGCATACTATCCATACTTATTCTCTCATTTTTCCTTCCATTCTCGCTTTCAGAAGTATTTCTCCTTTTCATACTCATAGGTCTTTATACAGCTTCTCTATTCCTAGCAAATGATAAGAGAGTTGATTCTGTACGAATTTCACTTGTTGCACTCAAAGAAGGTCTTATCTCAATGGAAGAAACCCAAGACCCTGACCGAAAATACAAAAAGGATAGTAGAGTTCTTCCGGGACTATTTGCGCTCATCGTGCTACTTGTAGGCGGTTATATCTCATACCTTTCTATTCAACTTCTTATTGCTGATACAAAGATGGCAAAATCCTTATCTCAACCTGCGAATACAAAGCTTGACATAATATATGACCTCCAAAGAGAAGCACTTATGACTTATCCATATAGAAGTGACTACTATAGAATTTTCTCTCAATTGAACCTAGGACTTGCAACATCCATATCCCAAGGTATACCTCAGGGCACTCAGCCTTCCGCTCAAATACAGCAGACAGTATCACAGTTATTAAGACAGGCAGTTGATAATGGAAGAACAGCTGTTGCAATTGCTCCTGTTACAGCAGTTAACTGGGAAAATCTGGCAGGAATCTATAGAAACCTTATTGGAGTTGGACAGAACGCAGATCAATTTTCAATTGCAACATTAAACCAGGCAATCGCCCTAGATCCATCTAACCCTGTATTAAGAGTGGAACTTGGGGGTATTTACTACGCTCTTCAACAATATGATGCAGCACAAACCCAATTTGCACAAGCTATACAATTAAAACCAGACTTTGCAAACGCTTATTATAATCTTGGTCATGCACTGGAAGCAAAGGGAGATCTAAACTCAGCACTCTCAGCCTATCAGTCAGCACTAAGTCTGGTTCAAAATAATCCACAGGATAAAACGGCACTTCAAAAAGAAATTGATGTTCTTACAGAAAAAATTGGCGATAAAGGCGACTCAAACGGACAAGCAAACGTTCCTGGAAACGCAGAGAATCAGCCACCACTTGGGCTAACTGCTCCTACTACAGTTCCATCAGTTACTGGACAAGTTAAGGTTCCACCACCACCAACCGGATCAGTCAGTACTCCAACTCCTTCAACAACGCAATAATAATCGTATTTGTTTGACTTATAAGGTCTATTTTTGATAAAGTGATTTGTTTCCCAAATAACTATGAAAAGGCTGTTCTCTTTCCTATCTTTTAAACAACTTAAAAAAACCGCTCGATTTTTAGCTCTTGAGTTAAGAGCATTTCTTATTTTCTTTAAAATCTATATACAAGATAAGCTTATCTCTGCTTCTTCTGCTTTTGAAACACGTAAGAATGCAATGGTTAAAGGCGTACTGATTAAAAGAGGTAAAAAAAACCGATTCTTTCTTCACCTCTCAATCATGGTCATCTTAACAATTGGTGTACTTATTTCCCCCTTCATATCTGAGGCACAACTATTTGGTAAAAATAAGGATTTACTCTCTTTCGCCCAGGAACAGGGTCCTGCTTCATTATCTCTTACACAAGACAACGTATTTCAAACACAAAATACCGTAGGAATTCGCGATAAAGTAGTTAAATACTCAGTTCAAAAGGGAGATACCATATCCACCATAGCCAAGAAATATGGAGTTACTGAAGACACTATAAAATGGCAAAATGATCTATCTTCAGATGATATTTCAATAGGTCAGGAGATTGAGATACTTCCGGTTACTGGAATTGCGCATAAAGTCGCAAGTGGAGATACGGTATATACTATTGCAAAGAAATATGGAGTCGACGCCCAGGCTGTAGTAGACTTCCCCTTTAATGACTTTGCGAACCCACAAACATTTTCACTTGTAACAGGACAAATTGTTATTGTGCCTGATGGGGTTAAACCAGAAGAACAGGCTCAGCCTCAGTATGTACGTCAAACATTCATAGCTAGCGGTCCGGTGTCAGTCACGGCATCTGGCTTTACATGGCCAATACATGGATCTCTCAATCAGTCATTCTCCTGGTATCACCCTGGTGTTGATCTAGGCGCGTCAGTAGGTACACCCATTATTGCAGCACAAAATGGTACGGTATCCCAATCTTACTCTGGCGGGTGGAATTTTGGGTATGGAACACATATTGTCATATCAGGAGATAATGGATATACAACTCTCTATGCCCATATGTCAGCATTGAATGTTTCTGCAGGAGACAGAGTTGTCGCAGGAAAAACCGTAGTAGGCTGGGTAGGACTTACGGGACGCACTACAGGAGCACATCTCCACTTTGAAATTAGATCAAATGGTGGAAACTTAAACCCGCTTGGGTTCCTACAATAAGCACTACTTTTGGATATACGCTGCAAGAATTTAGCCTAAGGTTAATAAAAACTCATTGTTATCTGAAAGAAACGATGAAACCCTAGTCTTTTCCGAGGTTTAGTAAGAACACATTGTTATCTGGAGCGTAGCGGAAGAAACGATGATACCCTACCTAATCTTTGCCTAAATTCAATAAAAACTCATCGTTATCTGAAAGAAACGATGAAACCCTAGTCTTTTCCGAGGTTTAATAAGAACACATTGTTATCCGAAGGAAAGGATGAAAACCTAATCTTTGCCTAAATTAAGTAAAAATTCATCGTTATCCGAAGGAAAGGATGATTACCCTAGTCTTTTCCGAGGTTTAATAGAAATTCATCGTTATCTGAAAGAAACGATGATACTCTAAGAAGTTTAATAAAAATTCATCGTTATCCGAAGGAAAGGATGATTACCCTAGTCTTTTCCGAGGTTTAATAGAAATTCATTGTTATCTGGAGCGTAGCGGAAGAAACGATGAAACCCTAGTCTTTTCCGAGGTTTAATAAGAATTCATCGTTATCCTCAGTCTTACTTAATCGTTCTATAAGCACTTCTGCTCGTTCGTCTGGACTCAAAACATCAATCATGCGTCTCATCATTACAACCTTTTTCAGCTTATCTTCAGGCATTAAAAGCTCTTCTTGGCGTGTGCCTGACTTCTCTACGTTAATAGCTGGAAATACGCGTCTTTCAGCAAGTCTTCTGTCTAAATGAAGCTCCATGTTTCCCGTACCCTTAAACTCCTCAAAAACTAAATCATCTAATCTGGAACCTGTGTCTACCAGTGCCGTACCTATTATAGTAAGGGATCCTCCATCTTCACAATTTCTAGCAGCCCCAAAGAACCGTTTTGTTGGATAAAGAGCAGCAGGATCATATCCTCCTGAAAGTGTGCGTCCGGATGGCTCAATTGACAAATTATATGCGCGAGCAAGCCTGGTAATTGAGTCTAGAAGAATAACCACGTGCTTACCATTCTCAACTAATCTCTTTGCCCGATCTAGGGCAATCTCCGCAACTCTTGTCTGAATTTCAGGTGATTCATCAAAATTTGAGGCTACTACATCACCTTTGACGGAACGTGCGATATCTGTTACCTCTTCAGGGCGCTCTCCTATTAAGACCGCCATTAAATGAACGTCTGGGAAATTAGCGATAATACCTGAGGCTATATCCTTCAAAATAGTGGTTTTTCCAGCCTTAGGAGGTGATACAATCATACCTCTCTGTCCAAATCCAATAGGCGCGACTAAATCAATAATACGTGTTGAGAGTGGATATTTTTTAGTTGATAACTTGATCTGTGTATTTGGGTAGATAGGTGTTAAATCCTCAAAATAAGGTCTTTTTGTAGACTTATCTGCATCTACTCCGTTTACTCTGTTGATTTTCAATAATCCATAATACCGCTCGTTGTCTTTTGGTGGACGCCCTAAGCCCTCAACTAAATCCCCCGGTCTGAGCCAAAAACGACGAATTTGTGAAGATGATATATAGATATCATGATCTGATGGTCTGAATTTTGGCCTCAAAAAACCATGCCCTTCATGTTGAATATCTAAAATTCCGGAAACCACTTCTGTGCCTTCATCTCTATCCTGCGCACTCATATTGTTCTCACGGACGAAACCTTGATTTCTATCTTCAATTACTGGTTCTTCTCTGGGTGAAACTTGAGCTTGATCCATATTCCCTGACACTACACCTTCTGTGCCTGTATCCTGAGGAGCTGAGCCTATTGGGGCATCATTAGATGCTAATTTTCTAGTTGTTCGTTTTGTGTATGGCATACGTTAATGTATATATTTATGGAAATAATTATCCAAGAAAGTAAAGAATAGTCTTATGCGTCAGGTCATGTGTATTATCTTGGAATAGGTTGTAGAAAGTACGTTTAAAAAATATACGAAGCTAATGTATTGTAACTTTCTTCTACCCTCTTGTCAAGAAGAAAATAATAACTCCTCCTAACTCTCCCGCTTTCTCCCACAACAAGGCTAAAAACACATAAATTGAATGTGTGCTTAAACTATAGTATGTCTCATAGTACTTGACATGACAGAAAAATTCTGCTATACTCCCATAATCATAAAGACTTAGCTTGTATAAGTCTTTTTTTCTTTTAGCTTATGAATTCCGTAAAACTATTTCAAATCGCACTCACCACATCCCTATTCGTTTTGGGATCATTTACCCTAGCCTCTGCTGCAGGTTATTCCAATTGTGATGTTATCTACGGGGGCGGAACCGTATGCCCTCCAAACGTATCATTTACGCTTGATAAGACCGTGCAATCTCCTACAAAAGGTGGACAATTCGTTGACAATTTAGGCATAAATGATCCAATGTTTGCCCCTTCACAAACCGTAAACTACCAAATTAAGGTTAAAAATACCGGAGAATCAAAAATTGAAAAAATAAACATTACAGATAGTCTTCCTACCGAACTTACCTACGTAAGTGGCGGAAATTATAACTCAACAAATAAAACGGTTACCTTTACTATAGATAACCTTGAAAAAGGAAAGGAAACGGTTCAATTCATTTCAGCAAAAATAACAGATGTTAAAAACTTATCTAGTAGCCCCCTCTGTATTACAAATACTGTTACTGCAACTGATAACCAAGGGACTAAAGCTGACGATACGGCAAATCTTTGCATATTAAAACCTGGAGCTTCAGTTCAACCTCAAGTTCCAACTAAAAATATTCCTAACACTGGTCCTGAAGCACTCGCACTCTTTGTATTACCTCCAGTAGGCTTAGCAGGTCTGTATCTCAGACGACGCGCTAGCCTCTAATATACTTCACTCCACCCCTTAAAAGGTCGGAGAGAAAGGTTTTGTCTCTACACTCCTCAAAACTAAAATACAAATTCCCAAAAGACAAAAACCAGAACCTCTCTCCCCTACCTTTTTGCAAAGGTCAGTCCTTTTTGGGCTTTTCCTGAGTAAAATGAAGGGTTTGTCCTGAGAGTAATCAAAGGATAATTGGCTAGCTAATTCTATTTTATTTGCATAAATGGTAAATAGCTTCCAAAATATTTGTTTTGATTTGTTTTGATATATTTGCATATACTCAAAAACGGCGCAAAACAGTTCTTTAAAATAGGCATCATCAAAAATAACTGATTTTAAATATTACTGGTACTTATAGGTACCGGGTTTAGCGTGCTGTGAGGAGAGACACAGCGCGCTGCATCCGGTACTTATGTACAAAGGAAATTCCATGTCGCATTCGACATGTTGCATTATCGGGACTTTTAAGTCACACGACCAAATTCAGCTCAATGGGAGGAGCAAAATGATGGACGCAATCGCGTTCTGGATGATGATTATTGTCCTTGGGACAATGTCAGCATGGTTCGTCAACCTCGGTGGGAGGAAATCAATAGCAGGGTTTTTCCTGCTTACTTTCGTGATTCTTATTGCCTATTCGGCGATAGGTCACGACCTTCGGGTAGATGCGATCATGATAGTCATCATTCTGACAGGTACTCTTTCAATACTCCTAGGAGTATTAATAACGAGCCTATCGGAACATGCTGTCCTCGACGTGATAGGCCTGCTGTTTTTTACAGTAGGAATAGTCGTCCTTTTGGACGAAAGTATGATTGGAGATCCCCTAATACGGGAGCTTCAAGGTCTCAAGACGGTCTCAGAAATGAGAAACGCAAACTGAGGAGGGAATCCATGAGAAGTCGGGCACCACCACCGCCTAATTCACAACGAGATAGCGAAAGCTAAGCTCAAAAGACAATGCCAGAGGTATTCAACCCTCAATACAAGCGGCTAGTCTTCTAAGCGGAAATATGACAGTGGAGGAAACTCTACGTGTCACCAAGATCGATCAAGGAGTGATCACTACCATGCACAAGCTCATGAGGAGCCTTTGCGCGACCGCAAGTCTCGCATTCGTGGCTCTGGCCATGCTCGCTTGCGGCGGCGGAATCAGCGAATCGGATCTGAACAAGACCCTTGACGCTCGTGACGCCACTAAGGCCGCTGCGAACCTCCCGGACATCACAAGCAACCCCGCGGTTGCCAAGATCGTCCAGGATTACCAGACAGGCACAATCAAGACATCGGACGCTGCAAAGGCACAGATCAAGGCTCTCGGTTACACCGATGACCAGGTCGAAGCTGCCTTCCGCACCGCTCTGAACGTCATTGTGCCGACCCCCACCACTCCTGAAAAGGGTGGAACGCCAACCAATCCGACGACCACGACCGCGCCTACCCAGACTGCTAACAGTCTCAAGGGCACTGGCACCAAGCCAACGTTCGTGACCAACTTCGAGCAGGGTGCATGGAAAGTGTCTGGAACTGACAGGCTCAAGGAAAACCCCATCGTTGATGGCTGGATCCACCGCCTTCAGAACCCGGCACCTCGTCTGTGGAAAACCTACCCGAACATCCCTAACCCGGATGTCCCGGAATTCCGCGTTGTCAACGGCACGCAAGTTCCTGATGGCGTCGAGTACGGCACCTACAGTTCGCCTTACTGCTTCGCTCACCCGTGCGACGTCCCCGTGGGAGCTTGGGAATACCGGCTCATCACTGGCGACTACCACGTCATGGGGTACGAATGCAAGGGCGACATGAAGAAAGGATGTCTCATCCTTCTCATCAATGTCATGGCCCAGTCGGTCACGTTCAGAGATCAGGATATCGACAACGGATTCACAGTCCGAGGTCGCTACTGGAACGGGGACGCACTCGAATGGGGAACCTGGGGACTCGTTAGCCACGCATCAGCGAACATGCTGAACATGCCTACCTTCGCACGCGAAGGCGAGGTTCTGAACGCTGGTGATCCCGGCAATAGCGGCGCCAACTGCGGTACCCCCAACGGGTGCGGCACTGTTGACGCTCGCGTCATCGTGGTTGCTGGCGACGCAGTTATCGCGGTCCTCGAGACCACGGTCACCCGCTAAATGAATCCAGGGAAGAAAGGAGCATCGTCACGTGACGAAAGAGGTCTCATTAGCCTCCGCTCCCCTTCCCGCCAGTAAGGCCAAGAAGTATCTAGAGCCGATGCTCTCAGGACTACGTGTTGTAAAAGACGCGAAGCACTCGAGGTATACATCGACATATTAGATTACCTCTTGGTAAACGCAAAGACCGTGATAGGTCTGGGGTTTTGCATCGTATGCGATAATTTGTCACAGCGACAGAAGTTCGTACCACGAGCACCTCCCCGACCCTCACAGGTCAAAATGAAATCAGGTTTCCTGGTATTTAATTGTAGAGCTTGCTCTACTTCCGCCTTAACCCGCGGTTTTACTCTTGATGATGCCTGATTTTCTCAGTAAACAAACTATTTTGGTTGTTGAGGAAATCAGAAAAATAAACCCCAATACAAAGGGAGAGAACATGAATAAAATATTACAAATTATTATAATTGTGATAATTGCCATAGCAGTTGCTGTGGGATCTTTTGCTGTTCTTCAATTTATCAGCCTTAAGAAAGAAGAACTTACAAACATAAAAAAATACCAATGCGCGACCTCATCAACATATACTGTCAAAGATGGAAACGCAACAGTATCCTATCCTGTCAAAGACTTATATGAAAAGTGCATAAAGGAAAAAAGCATATAACTGCTTCCCGTGGTATTCTTAATATATGCAAAGATTAACAGTCCTCATATTTCCATTTCTTCTCCTACTTATTACTGTAACAATATGCCTTCTCAACTATGTACCGGGAACTTTTCTTACAGGTTGGGATACGCTTCATCCTGAGTTTAATTTTCCACAACAATTTTCAAATATATTTTTTGGAGTCTTCAGAAGTGACCAGGGACTAGGGGCAGTAGCTGCTCATTCACACATGGCTGAATTACCGCGTGTTATATTCTTATGGCTTGAACATTTTGTGCTTCCCCTCTCATTTCTGAGATATTCATATATTTTTCTTTGTTTTATATTGGGTCCATTAGGAGTTTACTTCTTTATACGCTTTGCTCTTTTAGCAGATCGGCATAGTGCAAAAAAACAATTAGCTTCATCTGCATCATTTTTAGGAGCCTTGGTTTACATATGCAATTTAGTTGTTGTTCAGCAGTTTTACGTTCCTTTTGAAATGTTTACCACACAGTACGCATTTTTAGGTTGGATTTTCTTAACAAGTGCTAGGTATGTAAAAAAGCCAACCGTGCTAGGTCTTTTTATTTTCTCTCTTATTGTGTTTTTGTCAGCTCCGCAAGCATACGCCGCTGTTTTATGGTATGCGTTTTTTCTGTGTTTTTTTCTTTTCCTTGCAGTAAATACTCTTCTTATAAGAAAAAAGCAGGTTGTTGTGTCCTCTTTAATCTTAATTATTACTACGCTTACTATAAACTCGTTTTGGCTTCTTCCAAATCTATACTTTCTACAAGGAAGCGCGAAAGATATTTCACTTGCACAAACTAATAAAATCTTTTCCGATGAAGCATTTTTACATAACAAGCAGTATGGAAATATTATTGATACAGCACTTCTTAAAAACTTTCTTTTTAATTGGACTGAACAAATAAGCGTTATTAACTCGAAAGATCTTATGTCAACCTGGAAATCTCATCTATCACTCCCGGGAGTTACAGCTATTGGATATATTGTTTTTATTATAAGCATTATAGGTATTATTTTCTCAATTATTAGAAGAAGATTTCTTGCCTTGTCTTGCCTTCCTATATTTCTAGTTTCAATCATTATGATTGTAAACATGAATCCTCCATTTGAGGCAATATTTATTTATTTAAGAGACACCTTCCCACTTTTCAAGGAAGGATTACGATTCCCTTTTACTAAATTTTCAATACTACTTATCTTTGCTATAAGCGTATTTACTTCTATTTCTTTTTTAGAATTATTTAATCTTATAACTAAGATTAAAAAACATTATCTATCACGCTTTATGCATATTTCACTTTTAGCCTTATTTACATCCTCTTTGCTCTATTTTGCGGCACCCATGTTTTATGGTCATCTCATTGATCCGAGAATGAAAGTATCAATACCAAAGGAATACTTTGAATTTTTCAGATATATGCAAAAACAACCAACAGATGCACGAATTGCCCCATTACCAGTTCAATCATTATGGGGATGGGATTACTACAACTGGGAAGACGAACAAAAATCTAAAAAAAGCGGTTCAGGATACCAAGGAGCAGGATTTATATGGTTTGGAGTAAATCAACCAGTGTTATCAAGAGATTTTGACAGATGGAATATAAATAATGAACAGTATTATAGAGAAATTTCTGGAGCAATATACTCAAGAGATCCGTTAAAAATTGAGGCATTGGTAAAGAAGTACAGAATAAAATACTTCTTACTCGACCAAAGCATTGCAATAGTGGGCAATAAACAAAACGCACTATGGCACTATGAAACAAAAGAAATTTTTAAGCAATTAAGAAATATAACACTTACACGTACTTTTGGAAATAATTTATCTTTGTATGAAGTTGATGGATCATTAGTTCCATTAAGTTTTGTGCAAGCACCGCATTTTATAACATCAGTGGGACCACAAATTACTGGAGGATTCATGGATCTTGCTTCTGATAAATTGGGAGATTACTATTATGCCCCAACTCCTGACTACTTTTATCCCTCAAGAAACCTCGTTGATAGATATGACCGTATTCCTGAGTCTGTTATTGCGCAGAGTTCAAATTCGGCATTATTACAACTTACTACTATTCCACCTGACTATAAATTTACTACGTCTTGGCTAGATAATGACATCTTCCCTGAATTCATGAAAAAATATAACTACAATCTCTCAACGGAAGAAGGTAATCTGCCATCTCTCATTGATCAAAAACCATTCATCTCTGTTTCCGTTGCATCGGAATCACAAAAAATGGTAAATAAAATCAATCAGGCAAATGACTGCGGGAATACGACAGAAACAACAAATACAGCAATAAAAAACCTGAATGGTTTTTTCAGGTTTACTGCGCAAAATGGAGCGAGTTGTGGATTTATTTCTTTTCCATATATAAAACAAGATTTTGGAAATCTACTGAGCCTTGAGGCAAAAAATATACAAGGACTTCCAACTAGATTATGTATCACTAATAAATTATCAAGACGGTGCAATATATATACATCTCTTGATCATGGAAAAGATTGGAAAAAATATTTTTTTCTTATCCCACCTGAACCATCTGGAGATGAGGGATATGAAATCCATTTCAATACGTTATCCATTGGAAATGATAAGAGCATAAATGATATTAGAAACGTAACATTACATTCAATTCCTTATTACAGATTAGAAAATATATATTTCACAAAAACAGGTAAAGACACTCCTCGCTATACAAATGGGGTAAAAATTATAAATAGTACTCAAAAAAACCCAACTCTTTACACTGCAAAAATTCAGCAGATAAATAAAAATCGGGGTCTCTTAACCCTTTTTAAGTCATATGATAATGGATGGCATGCTTATACCACACAAAACAAAAATATTTTCACAGAATTCTTTCCTTTTCTTTTGGGAAAAGAAATTAAACAACATGTACGCATAAACAATTGGGCGAATGGATGGATGCTCGAACCTAATACAAAGGACCAGAAGTCGGAAATTATCATAGTGTTCTTGCCCCAATATTTGGAATATACGGGGTTTGTATTATTGGGCGGGTATTTTACCGTGTTTGCTGCTATTGCTGTTAAAAAACGTATTAAGGGGTCAAATTAGTGGCAGTTTAAAGTCTTACTTCACTATTTTTATTCTCAATTTTTTCTTATAAAAAAACTGCTTGCTATCTCTATGCGAGATAAGAATCCCTGCCCAAGACTCCTACCCCGCATATAAACCACAAACAGTTTTAGTTAAAAATAATTCCGTGAAAAGAATTGTTTTAACAATCTAATTAATATGAATTAGCTTCACCAATTTTTCTTGACAACTATTTAACTTATGTGATAACTTTCTATCTCATAAGTGCTAATCTCACCCTGCCTAGAGATTATGTACTTCAATTTTCTAAAAGAGCATTGCTTTTCGTACTTAAGAATTTATTCATCTAGTAGCGAAAGCGATGCTCTTTTTTCTTTTTTGGAATAGTTGCCCTATGCCCTAATTTCTCCAAAAAAGACCTGTCAAATTTAATGTACTAAATTAACAGACTGCAATTGAATACCACGCTCAAGTAAAGATTTTAACTGCTCTTTACCCATTTTATTTAATGAATCCTGATAAGAATCTGTTGGTCGCGTGTTAGCAAATACCTTTTTTTGGCGGCTTTTTGAAGTGATTATTCCGAACAATTTCATAGGTTATGTAAAGTATAGCATAAGAGATTATCTAGCGCAACCTATAGCATATTTATTACATTTTACCTACTGTCCTAGAGTATTATATAGTCAAAATACGCTGATAAATCAATATAAAATTATTTATATAAAAAATGTGGATAAGTATGTGAAAAACAATTACCTCTTGACAACTGCATTACTACCCTTTTACGCGTTGTAATCCGAGCATTTTTTTGACCCCAGAAAATAAATAAACCTGTAGAAATAGACTACCAAAATAGAACAATAAAATAACCGTTGAAGAAAAGAGGTTTGGGAAAATTACCCTACTATTTTCCCAAAAAATATCCGCCCCGCGTCAGTCTGAATAACACGGGATACAACAACTTTTACGGTCTTCTCAAGTAAATTCTCTCCCTGCTCAACCACAATCATTGTCCCATCCGGTAAGTAGCCAACTCCTTGCCCCGCTCCCTTTCCACGCTGAACTACCTTTACAAAAAACTCTTCCCCAGGAACAGCTGTTGTTTTTAATATATTCGCCATTTCATAGAGATCAATTGATACAGCTCCTGTTATTCTTGCTTTTTTAGACAAGTTATAATCACATGTTAATATTCTTCCTTCATTTTTCTTTGCATAAGATATGATTCTCTCATCTACAGGCGTTTTTGTTTCTAAATCTGCGACATGGATAAGCTTTATGCCTTTCATCTTTTTAAATTCATCTAAATTCCTCAAAGCCTTTCTTCCCCGTTCTTTTTTAACATCATCTTTTGAATCCGCAATATTTTTCAATTCATCCAAGACTCCTGCCATAACAATAAAATTACCAAAGAACGCGCCTATTTTTGCTAAATCAAAAATTCGCCCGTCAATAATAGCTGATGTGTCCAGGACAAAACCGGATTTTGCCTCATTCACTGTTTTTCGTCTGGGTGTTCGCCTGGGAACTCTTTGAGATACTGCTTTTGCGACTTGATCTGCAATTTGAGCAACAACTTTAGGGGGGAGTAATATTCCCTGAACAGCAGTACGCGCAATATTCCCGCGACCTATGCGTTCTTCATGGGGAACTTCAACCACATCCAGTATCTCTGAACGTGTCATTTTTTTACTTCGTTTTTTTGCTTGAGTTACCTTTTTTTTATCAACCATTATAGTTCCTCCTGATACAACTACTTGGGAAAACCGTTATAGTAATGCTTTGAAGAAATTATATCACAGTAATGAGGCTAAATATAGCTTAGTATTTTTTTTCTACAATAAAGATACTATTCCAGAAATCGTAGGAGACGACTCCCATGTAATCAGTTTAAACTTAAATTTTTTTGCTTCCTGCTCTCTTTTCTTTAAACTTACTACTTTCTTTAGCTCTCCCAGAAGTCCTACTTCTGCAACTGCTGCTGTCTTTACAAGTGGCTTACCTTTAAAAGAACTCATAATTGCTAAGCATACAGCCAAGTCTGAGGCAGTTTCCGTAATTTTAAATCCACCGACAACGTTCACAAAAATATCAAATTTTTCCAACGGCAATTTAGCGTGCTTTTGTAGTATTGCCAAAAGCAGCTCTAATCTCTTTTCTGAAATGCCGCTTGCAATACGCCTAGGATATGGAAGATTTGAGTGAATCGTAAGCGCCTGAATTTCAACTAATATTGGGCGCGACCCTTCCATCATCACCGCAACACATGATCCAGGAGATGACGCTTCAGAGCCCAGAAAAAGATCAGATAGATCAGTTACCTCCTGTAAACCATATTCTTGCATCCCAAATATTCCTACCTCTGATGTATCCCCAAATCTATTTTTAAAAGCACGCAGAATTCTAACTCCTGTCATTTTCTCCCCCTCTAAATATAGTACCGTATCCACCATATGTGAGAGCATCATGGGGCCTGCCACCATACCCTCTTTTGTAACATGTCCAATAATAATTACAGGGGTATTTGTACTTTTTGCAAAAGACACGAGCCTTCCAGTCGCGTGCCTCACTTGCGGGATTGAGCCAGCGTAACCTGGGAGATTTGCACTTTCCATTGTCTGAATAGAATCAATAATAACTAAGTCATATGTGGCTTCTTCTGCTTGATATAGGCAGGTATCTATATTTGAGGATGCAAGAATAAAGAGATTATAGTCTTCAAGTTTTTTTTCTTTTAATAAACGCTTTGCGCGCAAAGTTACCTGCGCCTCTGACTCCTCGCCTGTTACATAGAGCACCTTACGATTACCCTTACCGAACCCGCTCTCTTTCCCCCGAGCTAGATTAAGCGCGGTCTGCAGTAAAAGCGTAGATTTACCAACTCCAGGATCACCTGAGAGTAAGATTACTGAACCAGGAACTATCCCTGCCACAGTTTCCTGCCCTAACACACGATCAAATTCAGAAAATCCTGTAGAAAAACGGGCAACTGAACTTATCTTTACTTCAGATACTTTGGTTGGCTTGCTCTCAATTGATAAAACGTTTTGATTTTTTATCCCTTTATTAGTCTTTCCTCCTGGAATACTAAACTCCTTCATCGTATTCCACTCAGCACATTCAGGGCATTTTCCATACCATTTTTGCGAATCATAACCACAGCTGCTACATACAAATGAAATTGTTGGATTTTTAGGCATACTACTCTAGAGACTTAGAAAAACAAGTATATGATATAAGCTTATACTTTACGGTTTCTATGAAGATACTACGCAATAAAGGGGTAAAAGTCAAAGGTGAGAAGTTTATTTTTGAATTGTTAGCGGTATCCAACAAAAGCCTTTGTAACTATTGGGGATAACAATACTACTCTTTTCCTTGCATCAATATCTGTAACTTCTGCGTTAACGGTATCACCCGTTTTATAGGTAGTATCAGCTGGTATTTTATCTGCCGGAATAAATCCGTTTACCCCATTCCCTAGATCAATTGTTACGCCTCTTGTTGCAACTCGTGTTACCGTACCCTTTGCCTTATCTTCCTTTTTATATTTCTCTGATGCAGATGTAAAGGTATCTTTTAATGTTGCCTTTATAGAAAGATTTACCCGTCTGTTTTCCGTGTCTACGTCCAGTACAGCAGCCTCAATAGTTTCTCCATTTTTATAAAGAGATGGTAGATTTTCTACCCTCTCGTAAGAGATTTCTGATATATGCACAAATCCATCAATGGATTTTCCGTCTTTTCCAGGAAGTGAAACAAAAAGACCATATGGAGCTATTTGCTGTATTTTAGCGGTAGTCACTGTACCTTTTGGAAGAATTTTCCTGAGAGTTTCAGGGTCTGTTATGTAAGCAGTTGCCTTCTCTGAGAATATTACTCTCTTTTTTGCCCGATCAACCTCAATAATTTTAACTAAAATCTTTTTTCCGGTTAAGCTTTCTTGTGTAATCACCTGTGAGGTGGGCAAGAATCCACGCATACCTGTTTCACTCGCAACAAAATATCCTCCTCTTGTTGGCTCAACGACGACAACTTCTACGTCTTCTTGTGAAGAAGAAAATTTATCCAAGTCTGCATACATTAAGTTATCAAGTGCGCGCCTGAGTGATACAACCGGAAAACCACCTTCTGATTCAGGAGAAATAATAACAGCTCTTACTTTATCTCCTACTTTTAAAGCACGCATTAAATTATCCTGATTTGTCTTATCAACTTCTAAAACAAGCGCGTCAGATTTTGCGCCTATCTCTAAAAGAATTTCTGAAGGTGTTAATTTTTTAACAATGCCCTCTACTTCTTGACCCTTTTTAAATACATTAAATGCAGATGTGTGCGTAGCCATAAGCTCGGCCATTGAATTTGCACCTGAAGAACTAGTTGTTTTTGAAGAATTCGCCACGAATAAAATGTCCTTTCATGTTAGTTACCTATATTCTACCATAAAAGTATTACTACCGTAAAGAAGAAGGTTGACATATCCTAAGCCTGAGTAAGGATTCCCCACGGCTTTAGAAACGTAGTTTCGCAAGACGTAGTAACTAGAATATCCTAAACAAGAGTAAGTACAGAAGTATGATAGCTCCAACCTGAGTAAGGATTCCCCACGGCTTATCCAACCGTACATTCATCGCATGTTGCAACTTATATACATATTTTGACCACCCTACTAATGGGTCTTTTATGTTTAAGATAAAATAAGGAGCGGTAAGCCAATCCGGAAGCTGAGAGAGAAAAATCGCTGTAAATAAGTAAAGATAATTTGTCTGCCCAAAAACATATGTATATACTAAAATTGATACAATCACGCTTATAATAACATCCAAACTTGCCTCATAAAATAATCTCTTTTTTGTTTTTTCAGCATGATGCGTGCCTGCATCCCAATGGGGAATTATATCGCATACAAAATGAGACGCAAAAGCTAGGGGAAGCCCTATGTATGGATTGTTAAATTTTGCAATTAGTATTGTTGCAACTAATGCGTGTCCCGTTGCGGTCATCTTACAATTATATACTAGTATGCACGTTATTGATAATTTGTGCTCCCATAAATTTTCTTCAGAATATCCTACGAATAAAAAGAAAGTGAGGCAAATAAAATATTCAAAATTTGCTACAATAGCCAAATGGAACTTCTGTTGGGCGTTATCATTCTTATATTTTCTGCCATTCTGCACGAAATCATGCATGGATATGCGGCTGATAAATTGGGAGACCCTACCGCAAGACTCATGGGTAGACTCACGCTAAATCCTATCCCGCATATAGATCCCATTATGAGTGTTGTCGTACCTTTTGTCCTCGTATTTATTGGCTCACCTATTATTTTTGGTGCAGCAAAGCCAGTTCCCGTAAACCCTCACAATTTCAGAGATGGAAAAAAAGATTTTGCTCTTGTTGCGCTTGCCGGTCCATTAACCAATTTCTCAATCGCGGTTATTGCTGCATTATGTGCTAAGTTTTTCTCTTTTAATCATGATATGTATTTCTTCTTTTCGCTCGTAACTTTTTATAATCTTATCTTGGGATTCATAAACCTGATACCAGTGCCACCTTTGGATGGTTCTCGCGTATTTAATTATTTGTTACCTAAAAATATCTCAGCAGCATATATGTCAATTGAACCATTTGGTATATTTCTCGTGTTGATTCTTCTCTCCCTTCCAATTGCTGGATATCAATTAGGAGATATTATCTCCAACCTCGTTTTCACTTCTATGAGATTTCTTGGATTTTAGTGATTGACAAGCATTAACTCAAGGCGAATAATATTTGTATGGCTGAAAAACATACACTCCCCACAATAAGTAATTTGTTTGCCGAATCATGGACTACTTTTAAAAAAAGCGCCCTCAACCTTTTTATTATTAATGTAATAGGAATTACAATTTACGTGGTATTGTTTTTTGCAGCTTTATTTATATCTCTACCCTTTGGTGTATTTTCCATCTTTAACGCAGTTACCACTAAAACATTAAGCATGGCAACTTTATCATCTCTTAGTGTTATAGGTGTTATATTTCTTGTCTCATGTATTGTGGCGATTTTAGCAGGATACGCAATCCAAGCGGCTAGCATACTTGTTGTGGGACACGTAAAAGCAAAACAAGAAATAGGTACAGTAATAAAAAAAGGGTTCTCACATGTTTGGAAGCTATTCCTGGCAAGCCTACTTACTGGATTTATAATTGCGGGTGGATATTTTCTATTCATACTTCCGGGTATCTTTTTTTCAATTATATTCTTATTCACCTATTATGAGATTGTACTAAACGGAAAAGGAGTACTTTCATCCATGAGAAGAAGCTCAAAAATAGTATTATCTAACTTCTGGGGGGTATTGGGTAGAATAGTAATTTTATATGTAGCTCTTTTTGGGATTACGCTTATCCCCCAACTCTTTCTTATGACTGGAACAAACCAAGAACTCAGCAGTATCTTCTCGCTTCTCACTTTTGTCATAAATATATGCGTTGGATGGTATGCTATCTGCTACGTAATTACTCTCTACAAACACGCAAGCCAGGGATATGAACAAGATAAGGGAAGCAAGCTTCTCTGGCCAGTTGTTGTAGGCATTGTCGGATGGATTGTTGGAATTGTGCTTATCCTATGCATAGCATTTGTTTCTTATATGCTTATCACAAGCTCACTGGAAAAAACAAAACAGAAGAAAACATATCAAATATATGAAATTGAATCAGTCTTTCCTTCTTCTGCTTCTCTACAAATGGGTACTCCATCCGCGCGTTAGCCCTTGCAATCCCACGCGTATATTATGTACCATAAGCTAAATGAAAATAAAAGATGTTTTAGCGCTTGAAATATTAGACTCCAGAGGAAACCCCACGGTAAGAACAGTTTTAACTTTAGATGACGGATCAACACATACCTCATCGGTTCCTTCAGGGGCCTCTACTGGCATAAACGAAGCTGTGGAATTAAGAGATAAAGATATGGATAGATATCAGGGGCAAGGTGTACTTAAGGCAATAATGCACGTTAATACAGTTATCAAAGATAGCATAGCAGACAAAGAAGTAGATCCTATGGTAATTGACAAGATGCTTATTGAGCTTGATGGTACAGAAAATAAAAATAAATTGGGTGCAAACGCAATTCTTTCAGTCTCTATGGCAGTCGCCAGAGCTTACGCCCATATAGAAAATAAGCCTCTATGGCAGTGCCTTTCTGATATGTACTTTCCAAATACTACTCCGGGATTTCCCCGTCTTATGGTAAACATCATAAATGGCGGCGTACACGCCAACTGGAACTTTGACTTCCAGGAATTTATGATTGTCCCCAACTCCACTACTCCAACAGAAAGCGTTCGAATAGCTAGTGAAATTTTTCATTCGCTTGGAAAACTTTTAAAAGAAAAGGGTCTTTCAACACTTATTGGAGATGAAGGTGGCTATTCACCAAAGCTTGAATCTAATGATGCAGCTTTTAAGCTGATACTTGACGCCGCAATAAAAGCTGGATATGAAAATGTTACTGATTACAGACTTTCAATTGATGCTGCAGCGTCTGAATTTTACTCTTCATCCGAAACTTTAGTGAAGGATGGTGAAAGCGGAAAATATAATCTAAAAAAAGAGCACAAGGTGCTTTCCTCGAATGAATTGTCTTCTTACTATTCTCTACTCACGAATACCTATTCTCTGCTATCTATCGAAGACCCCTTTGATCAGGAGGATTATGATGCACACAAAAAGTTTACAGAAATGGCTGAAAAGTTTGATTTTATAACCATAGGTGATGACCTTTTCTGCACAAATCCAAAGCTTATTGAAAAAGGGATAGAGGCAAAGGAGGCAAATGGAGTCTTAATAAAGTTAAACCAAATAGGAACAGTCACAGAAACAGCCGCGGCAATTAATCTAGCCAAAAGGGCTAATTGGAAAGTTGCTGTTTCCCACAGGTCTGGAGAAACAGAAGACTCATTCATAGCAGACCTAGCCTACGCCTGTACTGCTGATTTCCTCAAGAGCGGCTCCATGAGCAGATCCGAACGCCTCTCAAAATATAACAGACTCTTGGAGATTGAAACAGGAATAGAATAAGTAACTCCGTTACTCATGTTGGCGCTCCTAATATAAAGGTACCACCGCTATCCCTATCTCTATGCTTGAACCTATTCCTCAAATACCATATACTCATGCCTATGAATCCGGAACTCGCTACTAATAAAGATAAAATTGCAAAAGTGAGATCACTTTTCAAAACTAGGCTTCTTTCAGAAGCAGAAATGAATAGGCTTGGATATATTTTATCTCCTAATACCAACCTACAACCAGATATTAAACAAGGAACCACTCTCCCAGAGCCAAAGGAAAAGAATGGATCCTTCCCAAAGCTTACCCAAGAAGATATAGATAAAATTGGTAAAGCTACCATCTCACCGTCTGATAAACGGTTAACAAAACAAGATGCAATACTTATAAAAACGCTACTGACGGAAACTCTTTATACAGATATTGTAGATATTGCACGCAAAACTGATCCTGCGAAAAGAGATTATGAAATACAGTACCTACTCACGCGAATTCATACTCTCAATTTCCGATATTTATTTCCTGCTGGGCTTAAAATCACCCAATACCAAAATGATCCAGGGCTCTTAAGGCTTGTAAAGGATAGAGAAGTAAAAACCCCAGAATCAAGCCTTCTATTCACATCTCTTAATAATAAAGATGCACTTTTAGATAGAGAAAAAAGCCATATCATGATAACTCTGACCAAAAACGCAAAAGGCTCTATCATAGAGGGAAAAACGCTCACAGGGAAAAAGCTAAGACCAATACTAATTCAAAATGTGCGTGTTACCGAACTTCCCACAAACGCTATAGCTGATGATAAGGGCGGTGGAAAAGTTTTAGTCCATGAATATAACAACAATCCAGTAATGCAAAAGGTAAAACCTATAACGTATTTTGTATCCTCTGACCAACAAGTAAAGCTTATCAAAATCCTTTTGTCTGAAAGGTCAATGTCCATGCCTACTCTTTTCTCAAGATTCTCAACACCAGATGAACCACTCTCCTACCGCAATACTGAACTACTAATCAGCTGCGTAAACAAATATATGCGACAATGGGGAGTTGAAGCATCATTTGATGAAACAGCAGAAAATTTAAACCTGGAAGTTATAGGAGGAAGAAAACCTACAATGCCCACTCTGCTTGATCATAATAACTATCCAGAAATGAAAATACAGAAACCAACTATTAATAAAGGGCAATCTTTTGCTCAGCAACAAGCCGATACAACTAAGGAACGGTTACAACAAATAAATAGAGCCTCCTTACTTGCCAGAGGCATAGTAACCCATCCAGGAAAAAATGCAGATATTTTCTACTATATACCTAGCACCCCTATATCAAAGGATAAGCTGCAATACGCAAACAGCGATGAAGTACTTGATTATTACATAGATATTGCAGAAACAAGAGAAAGGTTTATACAGCAAATGAGAGATAAAACTATACCCCTCATTGATAAAGAAAAGAAAAGTCTTTTGGCAGAAAAACATGGTCGTCAATACACAGTTGAAAATTCTTCTGCTCTCCATATCTATCCTGCACCAGAAAGTGTTACAAAAGATAAAACACATGCAAGGATGATCTATGAAATATTTCTTGAGGATTTTCCAAGTGAAAAAGGTCTTAGCATAAAAGAAATTATGAATCGCATGAATGAAAGATTGCCGGAAATATACAGGGCTAATGAGGTCACTACCGCTGCAAACGCACAGTATCTGATTGCAGAATTGAAAAAAATCGGACTGTATATAGAAAATATTGCTCCTGTGCCTCCAGGGAAAAAAAGAGCACACCAGGGGCTTTATCGTCTTTCATTGCCGCATGAGAATTCACAAAATAAAGAAATAGATACTAAAGCAAAAGATACATAATCCCTCACCAAAAACCCTGACACAAGAGCTCTTAACACTACTTGATACTAACTACGAAATACCTTTTGGATCGCAGTGCAAAGTCGATAACAAGATACGAGAACCGCAAGCTTTCTACTCTTGAAATATAATCCCGGGAAAGCTTATACTGTCCCCATGGCATACCTCGTTTTAGTACGACACGGATTATCTGATTACAATAAAAGAGGACTTTGGACCGGATGGGACAACCCACCCCTGATTGAAGAAGGTCGTCTGCAAGCTCAGAAAACTGCTGAGGAACTCAAGGATATTCATTTTGACTATGCATATTCCTCAGACCAAATCCGCTCAGTTGAAACCGTAAAGGAAATATTAAATAATCTTGGACAAGATACACAAATAACAGAAGATAAACGAATACGGGAGCGTGATTATGGCATTTACACAAAAAAAAACAAATGGGAGGTTAAAAAAGAATTAGGAGAGGATGAGTTTCAGAAACTCAGACGCGGATGGGACTACCCTATCCCACAAGGAGAAAGTTTAAAACAAGTAAGCGAGCGGGAAATTCCATTTTATAAAGAACTATTAGAGCCAAAGCTGAAAGAGGGCAAAAATATTCTCATAGGCTCAAGCGGAAACGCTTTACGTGCTCTTGCCAAATATTTGGAAAAAATTCCTGATGAAAACATTGCAGATCTTGAAATAGGAACAGGGGAAGCATATGTGTATCAAATAAATTCCGAGGGGAAAGTTATACATAAAGAAGTCCGCGGCAAAAATCCACTAGCAGGCAAGATATAACTTCTTCTTTCTATTTTTATGAGTCTGCAATCACTACATTCAAAATCTCTTGAATCTATCGTCTATTGAGCATATACTTACTGTATGTCCACTTCTATTATTTCTGTATCGAATTTATCAAAAAAATATAAAGTTCACAAAAAAGATCCAGGCTTTGCAGGGTCTCTAAAGTCGTTATTTTCAAGAAAGTATGAAACTGTTGAAGCAGTAAAAGACATCAGCTTTAAGATTAAAGAAGGAGAACTCATAGGATTTATAGGCCCTAATGGTGCGGGAAAAACAACAACACTTAAATGTCTTTCTGGACTTCTCTACCCGTCTGGCGGCAAAGTTGAGGTTTTAGGATTCACCCCATTTCAGCGCAAAACCGCTTTCTTGAAACAAATTGCACTAGTCATGGGGCAGAAAAACCAGCTCTGGTGGGATCTTCCGCCTACTGAAACCTTTCTCTTAAACCGTGAGATATATGAAATCCCGGACAAGAAATATAAGGAAACGTTAAATGATCTTGTTGAATTACTAGATGTGAAGGATGTTTTAAATGTTCAAGTCAGAAAGTTGTCTCTTGGACAACGCATGAAGTGTGAGCTTATCGCAGCACTCCTTCACTCTCCTAAAGTTCTATTCCTTGACGAACCAACAATTGGACTTGACGTAGTTATGCAAAAAAAACTGCGGGACTTTCTCAAAGAATATAACCAAAAATATAATGCAACCATTATTCTTACCAGTCATTACATGGAAGACGTAAGGCAACTTTGTGAACGAGTCATCGTAATAGACCACGGGACTCTTCTGTTTGACGGAAAACTTGATAATTTAATTCACGAATACACTCACCACAAGACTATCTCAGTAATTCTTGAAAAACAAGTTCCACTACATAAACTTGAAAAACTTGGAGAAATTAAGGAACATGATTTTCCAAAAGTTGTCTTATCTGTTAAACGAGAAGATTCAAATAAAATAACTACTAGACTATTAAAAGACTTCCCTGTTTTAGATTTAAATATTGAAGAACCAGATATAGAAGAGATCATAAGAGAAGTGTTTAGTAGAAAAACAAAATGATATGCGTAGGTATTTCAATATTTTCCTTTTAGAATTTCAGGTTGCGTTTGCCATAAAAAGTCTTTCTCTTGTCTGGTTTCTATCAGCACTGCTTGGACCCCTCCTTATGCTCGCATTCTGGAGTAGTGCCACTGCTTCCCAGGGAGGATCCGTCCTAGGTTGGACTTTCTCCAATCTTGCCACCTACTATTTGCTAATAGTTCTAGGAGGAAGCCTTTTTTTAGCGCATATTGAATTTGGTTTGGCACGGGATATCAATCGGGGGGATACTACAATCTATCTCCTGAAACCCCGCCCGTTTTTTCTTCTTATGTTTTTACACGAAATTCCGTGGAGACTAATACAAGGTCTATTTACTATAATTGCTATTCTAGGAATTGCTTATTTTACAAGAAACATTATTCAAGTTACAGATTCACCTATTCACTTGATGCTCGCACTCCTAATGATCCTACTGGCTTATATGATGTCCTTTACGTTTAAGATGTGCGTGGGACTTCTTGCATTTTGGTTTACAGATGCAAGCGGAATCATACAGTTAGATGATTTTATTGTGACAATATGTGGGGGTGTAATTGCCCCACTTATATTTATCCCCTTACAGTTTCGTCTATTTTTAGAAGTTCTCCCCTTTGCTTATATTCTGTACTATCCTGCAGTTGCACTCCTGGGAAAGCTTAACTACGAAACAGAACTTAGAGTTATTACTGTCCAACTGCTCTGGCTTATTGTGTTTAGTATTTTATATAGATTTTTTTGGAGAGCAGGAATAAAAAAGTTTACAGCATTTGGAAGGTGATTATGAAAAAATACTTATCTGTCTTTAAAGAATTAGTCAAAATTAATTTTTCAAAAACACTTATCTATAAAGGGCATTTTTATATGGAAACCCTAAACAGTCTATGTTGGGGTGCTCTTTCTGTTATTACTATTCTTATTCTTACATCAAACGTATCTTCTGTTTTTGGATGGACAAGAAACGAACTTATCTTACTTGCCGTCTTTGTAAATATCATATATGGAATTTTAAGAATACTTTTTGATATTAATTTTTGGGTTTTCTCTGAAACAGTAAACACTGGACTTCTTGATCAGGTGCTCCTAAAACCAATCGACACACAACTTCAGATGAGTATCTGGAGAATTGATTTTGGCGGTATAATGAGACTACTTATCGCAATAGTATTAGCTATATACCTTGTGTTTGCTTTCAATTTCGCAGTTACCCCTATAAGTATCATGAATACGATCTTGCTGTGTATTCTTGGAGTAATATTGCTTTACTCTATAAGCTTTATTTTTCTCACCATAACTATTTGGTTTTCTAGTTTATATAACCTTATGCATTTAATAAACACGGTTCTTGGAGTCTCTCGTTATCCTAAGGAAATGTATGCCAACATAAGCATTGGACTATTTCTATTTCTTCTTCCGGTTGCAATCATTATAGCTACTCCGACAAAAGCCCTTATCCAAAAAGGGAATGTATTTGACTCACTATTGCTTATGGTGTTAGCCTTTGTCTCTTTTAGCATCTCCCGTTTGTTTTGGAAATTTGCACTCAAATTCTATACCAGCGCAAGTGGGTAAATAACATTTATAGATCTTTAGGTTTTATTATTTCGACACCTCAGGCGTATTGCGTAAGAAGTGAACGAGCGATTCAGGGGGATGCCTTGCAAACTTGTCGAGGAGGGGGCGACACCCCCGATGAGCGAGTGAACTTCGAAGGCATGGAGGCTGACATGTCGAGCATTTTGCTCCACTTTTGATGCCGCAAAAGTGGGAAAAGAATATGTTCTAGGCAGAAATTGAGAAGAAAATATTTATGAAATACTTTAGAGTTTTTGCAAATACATGGGGAGAAACACTCTCCTACCGCTTTAATTTTATCATGTGGAGATTTAGAGTTGTACTGCAGCTACTTACCATGTTCTTCCTATGGAACGCGCTTATCCCTAAAAACTCCACTCTTTTTGGATATTCTCAACCTCAGATGCTTACGTATATTTTAGGAACAAGTCTTATGACATCTATTGTTATCGCAACAAGAACTGCAGAGATTGGAGATCAAATAAATAACGGAACGCTCTCAAATTTTCTTATCAGACCTATTTCCTATATGAAGTATTGGTTTGCTCGTGATCTAGGAGATAAGGCCATGAATTTAGTCTTCTCAATTATTGAAATTGCAATTCTTGTCATGATTTTTAAACCTAATCTTTTTATTCAAACACATCCTCAATATATTTTTCTAACGCTCATCTCTGCTCTTATATCTTTGACTATGTATTTTTATTTCAATTATCTCTTAGGTCTTTTAGGGTTTTGGAGTAATGAAATCTGGGGGCCTAGATTTATATTCTGGATTCTCCTTAATTTTTTTGCAGGCTCCCTATTCCCTTTAGATATTCTTCCAAATATAGTATTTAATGTGCTAAAGTTTCTCCCCTTCACGTATCTTCTCTACTTCCCACTTAAAATTTATCTAGGGCAATTAGCTATAAGCACAATCCTTGAGGGATTCATAATATCAATTCTATGGACGTTTATTCTTTATATTATGGTAAAGTTCACTTGGAATAAAGGTCTCAAGGTGTATGGCGCTGAAGGCCGATAAGGAAAAGAATCAAAGTAGCATAGCTGCAAAGAGACAATGCATTTTCTTTGAAACTCTGACTCTGTGACTCTTTGACTCTGTAATCATGTGAATCTCATCTATCATGAAAAAATACATTACTATTTGGTATAAATCAATGATTGCACAAGCGCAAATCGCGTTTGCTTCTCGTTTGGGTGTTATTTTATTTAGCATAGGAAAAGTTCTTCGGTTTGGTTTTTTCCTTATCTTTCTACTTCTTATTGGAAGTCGTACGCATGAAATTGGCGGGTACACTATTTGGGAAATGATATTTTTCTTCGCAACATTTAATTTAATTGACACAGTCCCTCAAATGATGCTCCGAAGCGTGTACAGTTTTAGGAGATTAGTTGTTTCAGGTGATTTTGATATTTTCTTTCTACAACCGGTACCAGCTCTTTTTAGAGCGCTACTAGGCGGATCAGATATACTTGATCTACCAATATTAATTCTTATAATTGGGTTTATAATCTACTCAGGATTGCATCTACCATCTTTTCCAGTTCTTGGAATATTTCTCTACATCATTTTAGTTTTAAACGCATTTTTGATTGCAATCGCATTCCATATTCTAGTGCTTTCCATAGGAATCGTCTCAACTGAGGTAGATAACACAATCATGCTATATCGTGACTTAACACAAATGGGACGAGTCCCGGTAACTATATATCGACAAGGGGTTTCTTTCCTGCTAACATTTGTGGTGCCTATTGGAATCATGATGACCTTCCCAGTGCAAGCACTTTTAGGCGCGTTAGGTTTACAGCTTATTCTCTACTCATTTGCTATTGGGATTGGATTTTTAATCTTCTCTCTTTTTATCTGGCGTACTGCAATAAAACACTACACAAGCGCAAGTAGTTAGGGAGTTATTTACCTTCTTGGGGTTCTTTATATGGTTCAGGGAAATGAGAATCTAAATTATTATCCACCCGCTCAAGTGCATTTCCAACACCTTTCGTAAAATCACGAGCAACATCGCCGGCTGCTCCTGCGGTATCCTGCGCAACCTCAGTAGGAGAATGACCAGTAGTAGACCCAAGGAAACCAAATGCTGCAACAACTGACGCTATTCCTAATTTATTTGCAATCTTCCATCTTCTAGACGAAGTGGGTTTTATGCCCTCGGGAGAACGCGAAACATACGCTTTATCATGTTCCCCAACTGTATCTACCATACTGTAATACTATTCCCAAAATACGGTAAATGTCAAGAAAGAGTTATACGGGGTTACAAAAATATTGTCAAAATTACTTATTATACTTACTCATGTATAAATCTATCCCATGCTTTTGTAATAATAGAATGTCTTTTATGGTCTGCTTTATCATACTTGCAACCTTTCCTTTCTCATGCGTTTCAAATGTGCCCAAAACGTAGTCACTCGTATCACTATGAGGTCCAACTCTACGCGCTTCTTTTCCTATTCCTATTCTAACTCTTAAAAATTTATCTGTTCCTAATTTTTCAATAATATCTGAAACACCATTGTGTCCACCCCCAGAACCCCCAAAACGAATTCTGATTTTACCTAACGGCATATCCAATTCGTCATGAACAACAATAATATCTTCAAAAGAAACCTTGTAGTAATTTACATATGCTGCAACAGCTCTACCTGACTCATTCATGAAAGTAGTAGGCTTCATGAGGACTATTTTTTCACCATTTATGTCAAGCTCATGAATAAGTGCTTTCAGCTTCTTTTCTTCATTCCAAAATGTGTTTTTCGCCTTTGTAAGCTTTTGGAGTAAATGGTCTAATGCTAGGAATCCAAGATTGTGACGTGAGTTATTATATTTTTCGCCGGGGTTACCAAGTCCTACAATTAACTTCATGCTTCTCTAACATTATAGCACGCAAAATCAAGATGAATGTGATCGTTCTCACTTAATATTTTCTCTGGCTCTGTGAATCTAATAATTTTCACCTGGATTAGTTATTAAAACGTCATGAGGGTGGGATTCAGTAAGGGAGGCCTGAGTTATTTGAATAAATTGCGCTTTTTTCTGAAGCTCAGGAATTGTTTTTGCTCCCACATAAAACATTCCAGATTTTACTCCACCCAAAGCCTGATCTAGTAAGTCCTTAACGTTTCCTTTTATAGGCACTAATCCCTCTACTCCCTCTGCCACGAGCACTTTATCTTTATATGACTTTCCATGATATTCATCTTCCGATTTAATTTTTGCTCCATGCTGCATAGCACCAACTGATCCCATTCCTCTATATTCCTTAAAGTAATATACCTCCTCCATTTTTTCAAGCGTTTGGGGAACAATTTCTACCAAATCTTCATTATTTTCGTGAATTGTAGCAGCCAACTCTTTTGTTTGTTTTCCGAAAATACTCTTAAACCTGGAGGGAACTAAAGATTTTGTTAACTGTACTACTTTTCCAGGAGATTCCACGCAGGATGCAAAGTATGAACCCATCATGACAGTTGATGCTCCAGCCGCCAATGCCTTTATCATATCACCTGAATATTTAATTCCTCCGTCAGCTATGACCGGAACGCCAAATTCTTTTGCCCCACGCACTGTTTCCATAATTGCAGTTACTTGAGGAACTCCCATTCCTGAAATAATTCTAGTAGTACAAATTGCCCCGGGTCCCATACCCACTCTTAAACCATCAGCTCCAGCTTTTGCCAAATCTTTTGCAGCATCAAATGTTGCAATATTCCCCATGATAACATCTAGTTTAGGATATGTATTTTTAATAAATGCTAAAGCTTCAACGAATCTGTTTGTCCAACCATGAGCTGAATCAAGTACAACAACGTCAACGCGGGCTTTAACCAATGCTTCAAGTCTTTCTTTATAACCTTCTGACACACCAATTGCCGCACCTACAAGAAGCGCTTGCTCTGATTCTGTTGTATGGGTCTTAACTTTGCTTACTTCACCTGCCTGATTTTCTATAGTTAGATTTCTATGAATAAACCCTATTCCACCCTCTCGGGCAAGTGCAATTGCAAGCGTACTTTCAGTAACAGTATCCATGGGAGCTGAAATTAAAGGAGTTTTTAAGGTAATGTTTTTTGTAAGTTTTGTGGACAAATCAATATCAGAGCGGGAAAAATCAGAATAACCGGGAGAAAGGAGTATGTCATCAAACGTGAGACCGATGGAAAAAGATGCTTGTGCTGAATTAGCCGAAGTACTTACCATGATTAATGATATAGCAAGACACCTTATTTGTCAATATTATCTCAGGAAAAATGAGGTGAAGGAGTTGGAAGCTACCAGCTAGCTTACTTTGCTCATTAATAATTGGGAGAATGTACTTCGAGTAGTTGTGATTTCGCACAAAATTTTAAAGTAATTTTTGTTTTTTGCCCCTCAGTCGCGGGTTCTTGACCTTAAATTTTCGTTGGAAAATCGCAGGGCAAGCGTTAAAAGTAAAATATACTTTACGTAAAACTTAGGTTATTAAAACTGTTTTGCCCCTCAGTCCTTGGCCTTGACCTATCTTCCCCTAGTGTGTAACACTAAAGTATTGTAGGCGCTGGTGCGTTTCACTTCTCTGTTCGGAATGGGAAGAGGTGGTACCACACCGCTCCAAAGACCAAAGACTCAAGGGCAAAACTTTTCAAACAAACTTCAAACTTATTCTTTCCTACCATTTGGTTTCTTAAAACCCACGCTATTTGGTATTGACCTATTAGTACAGCTTAGCTGAAACGGTTACCCGTCTTACACTTGCTGCCTATCAACCTGATGGTCTCTCAGGGGTCTTAAAGAGATCTTATCTTAAGGTGGGCTTCCCACTTAGATGCTTTCAGCGGTTATCCCATGGGAATCTAGCTACCCAGCAGTGCACTTGTAAGTACAACTGGCACACCAGGGATTCCCTCACCCCAGTCCTCTCGTACTAGGGGCGACTCCTTTCAAATCTCAAACGGTTGTCCTGGATAGAGTCCGAACTGTCTTACGACGTTCTTAACCCAGCTCGCGTACCTTTTTAACTGGCGAACAGCCAGACGCTTGGAAGCTTCTCCACCTCCGCGCTAAGATGAGCCGACATCGCTGTCTATCTTCTTTATCAATTTCAAGAAAGACCTAAAAACTTAAAATTGATTGTGTGAACTCTTATTACTAAGAGCTTTGACTATACCTTCATCCCAACTGAAAATTATCAGCGGGAGCTAGCCGTATGATATGAATTATAAACTTGACTGTTACATCAAAATCCATATCTCAGTTCCGATATGCGTCGGAACATTCAGTCGATACAGGAAATACCATCTGGTATCTCCCTCGGTATTACCCTCTTTTGTTCAAGAGTAGGGTTTCACCGATTTGAGCTAGTTATTCTAATCATTAGTACCTTGTTTTTTGACTCAAATACTAATAATTCAGGCTTAAGTATTGCTACTTAGGCGCCCCGATTTTTTCAAATAAGGTGCCAAACCGCATCGTCGCTGTGGACGCTTGGATGCGATCAGCCTGTTATCCCCGGGGTAGCTTTTATCCGTTAAGCTACGTCCCAACCACTAAGGAACGCAGGATCACTAACACCTGCTTTCGCACCTGCTCGACTTGTAGGTCTCGCAGTCAAGCTGGCTTGTGCGTTTGCACAATAAGCTCCGATTTCCGTCCGGAGTTAGCCAACCTTTGTACGCCTCCGTTGCATTTTAGGAGGCAACCTCCCCAGTTAAACTGCCCACCAGACACTGTTTTCCAGCCGTATTTTTATGCGGCATTGGAGTAATGCTTACTCATCTTAAAGAGAGGTATTTCATATTTTGATCTTGCGATCTCCCTCCTATTCTAAACAATTAAAATAAGCTTACAAATGTCAAGCTACAGTAAAGCTCCCGGGGTCTTTTTGTCCTAGGACAACCAGGCCGCGTCTTCACAGCCATCTCAATTTCGCCGTGTATGTGTTCAAGACAGTTGCTCAGTCATTCTACCATTCGTGCGGGTCGGAACTCACCCGACAAGGAACTTCGCTACCATAGAACAGTTATAGTTACTGCTGCCGTTCACCGGAGCTTTAGAAAGCGGCTCAACTCTTACGAGCATCACCACCCACTATTGACTTACCGGCACTGGGCAGGTGTCAGCCCCTATACGTTGCCTTTCGGCTTTGCAGGGACCTGTGTTTTAGATAAACAGTCGCTAAGTAATCTTTTGCTTAACCCCAATTTTACTTGGGGCAGGGCATCTCCCATAGGTTACGCCCAGCTTTTGTTGCCGAGTTCCTTGAACATCTGTCTCACGGTCGCCTTAGTCTACTCGACCAATCCACCTGTGTCGGTTATGCGGTACGGCAAAATATGACACTCCCTACGAATCTTTTCTTGAAGGCTGAAACTTACGATCCTTGTTCTACTTTCTTGCGATTTGGAACTTGCATTTGCCACTTAATTAAACGTCTGAGCGGATTTACCAACTCAAACTATCTTATGACTTAGACCCCGCAATGCGGGGCGATCCTTTCCACCCTTGTCCATCCTTAGGTAATCTAGCTTGCGCTAGCGGCCTTACGGCCTAACGCATCATACTCTGTACTCGAATTTTAACGAGTTGTCCATCCGGTTACCCCGCGCTTTACGACGGGCCACCGTTAGGAGCCGACTAACGCTGCGCTGACTTACATGGCGCAGCAAACCTTGGATTTTCGGCGGACGCCGTTCTCAGGCGTCATACGCTACTCATGCCGGCATTCTCACTTGCAAACGCTCCACCATAGTTTACACTACAGCTTCACTGCATTTGCGACGCTCCCCTACCACTCACTCCGAATAAATCGGAGCAAATCTCCATCGTCGGTATTAAGCTTAATCCTCGATCATTTCCGGCGCCAGTATCCTGTATCGACTAGTGAGCTGTTACGCTTTCTTTAAAAGATGGCTGCTTCTGAGCCAACTTCCTAGCTGTCAAAGGACACTGACTTCCTTTTCAACTTAGCTTAAATTTAGAGACCTTAGATGGGAGTCTGGGCTGTTTCCCTTTTGACCCACGAGCTTAGCCCCGCAAGTCTGACTCTTTGTTAAGTTTACACGGTATTCGGAGTTTGATTGATCCTGAAAGGTTGCCCCTCCAGAGACCATTCAGTGCTCTACCCCCTGTAAACATTCATAAGGCTATACCAAAATATATTTCGGGGAGAACCAGCTATCTCCAGGTTCGTTTAGTATGTCACCCCTAACCACAAGTCATCTCAGATCATTGCTGCGATCACGAGTGCGGGCCTTCCTCCGATTTTCATCGGAGTTCACCCTGCTCATGGTTAGCTCACCTGGTTTCGGGTCTTCTGCAATGCGCAAAATATCTCCCAATTAGGGATTGCTTTCACTTCGCCTTCGGACGATTCGCCCTTAGACATGCGCAATACAAAAACTCACCGGCTCATTCTTCAATAGGCACGACGTCACCCCGATTAAATCGGAGCTTCGTCTGCTTGTTAGCTAATAGTTTCAGTAACTCTTTCATCCCCCTTCCGGGGTGCTTTTCACCTTTCCCTCGCGGTACTAGTTCACTATCGGTAGATATTGATGTTTAGCTTTGGAGCGTGGTCGCCCCGGCTTCCCACAGGGTTTAATCGTACCCCATGGTACTCAGGAACTCACAAGAAGAGGAAATCATTTCAAATACAGGGCTATCACCTTCTTTGGCCGCGCTTTCCAACGCGTTTTTCTATGTTTTCCCTTTGTAACTTCTTTTGCATTTAAGCAAGTGGTCCTACAACCCCACATATTGCTATGTGGTTTGAGCTGTTCCGCTTTCGCTCGCCGCTACTGACGGAATCTCTGTGATTTCTTTTCCTCGGACTACTTAGATGTTTCAGTTGGTCCGGTACCCCGCCGGCTACTATATATCACGATAAATCGTAATAACTTCATAGCAGGCTTCCCGCAATGCGGGAGGGTTTCCCCATTCGGATACCACCGGATCATAATGTCTTAGGCCATTCCCCGGTGATTTTCGCGAGCCAGATGCGTCCTTCTTCGGTCAATATCTCCTAGGCATCCACTATTAGCATGAATCAAATAGCGTAGATTCTAAAAAACCAATTCAAATAAAACCATGTGTTCGGCAAAGAAACATGGAACCCCGCCGAGCGGGATTTTTGGCCTAGTTGTTTGTCACGTTCATATAATTGAACGTAATTTACCACGTTCAAAGACTGAACGTGGTCGTTTGTTTGTTATTTTCTCCCAATTATTAATGAGCAAAAAACTTTCTCGTGTATTCGTACCTGACGGTGAGTAAAATTGCACTCAGCCGCTCAGGTACCAGTACACGAGCATTTCATATTTGATGTGCCTGCACTGAGGTCCGCCAAGGCGGACCGAAGTGGACCCAAGGAGATTCGAACTCCTGACCTCCTCATTGCAAATGAGGCGCACTACCAACTGTGCTATGGGCCCGAACGCGTTAGCGTGAGGGTCCACAAGGTTCTGAATTGTATTCAATTCAGGTTCTTATGGGCCAGACTAAAACATGAAAAAAATTTAACCCTGGAAATGTACAAGAAGTAAACTTTAAAACAATGAGGTAGAAACAGGGATCGACGTAGTTGTCGATTTGTAAAAGTTAATTTTTATTACCATCATAAACTATTCTTGATTTCCGAAAGGTAAAAACTATTCTAGCCAGATTTTAGCCTCTTGTCAAGCACTAGTTTAGGTTGTGGTACAGGTGTTTTTACACGGGGGAAATTAACGTCAAAAAAGGCAAAGCCGTCCCGATTCATTGTCTCTCTATATTCTATGCCCAAAGCTCCTTTCGTATTCTTTTCATACTGAAAACCCTTTCCAAAGTTTGGGCTCCGTACTTCTTGCCATTCAGATGAAGGATTAGAAGTAGGTGGCTTCTGAAAAAACGTTTCATATGAACTAATCATGTCCTCCTTGCCCATCTGTGCCTTACTCCACCACGCCCGACCACCCCCACTTTCCATCATGTCACTTCTATCAGGATCTATTGCCCCATCTAAACCTAACCTTGTATGAATAGACAAAGTTTTTGCACCCTCCTCATGATGATGAACATAAACAGAAACAGTTGAATTTATCTCTTTATCTGAATTAACGTTCTGTGGCCAATACAGTTCATACGTTTGTAATGCCTCGTAAACATAATTAAAAACAAAGTGTTTTGAGAAGTCTTCGGGGTTTGCTTGTGTGATAAAAACTTTAAACGAATTCCAAAAGTCTGCATTTTTTCTCATGTCTACACGCTTATTCATGAGTTGAAGAAAATATGCTGCAACAATAGGGACTTCCGGTTTTTTAACTTCAGGGGAATCCTCTATTCCTGCGTTTATCCCAAGTGCAGCAGCACCAACAACAGCCGCGCCACCAATCAATAATTCACGCCTGCTCAAACCCATGAGTTTGATTATATTCCCACGATAGAACTAAATCAAACTGAAGAAATTACTTAGGAGATTGTTGATTTCGAAGCCATTTCTCTACATCAAGGCCAGCCCCTGAGATTACTCAGGGCGAGTAGCTGACCTTAGGATGCATTCTGCATCCTGAACGGAAAGGTTTCTACAGTAGCGGGGAACTAAGGTTGTTGATTTCGAAGCCATTTCTCTACATCAAGGCCAGCCATACATCCAAACGCTGCGGCGGTTACTGCTTGTTGATACTGTGCATCATGTAAGTCTCCCTCCACAAAAACCCCCTCTAGGTTTGTCTTTTTGTGATCAAAAGTCTTAATAAAAACCTTCTCATCTGTTTCAATATTCGCAAATACCTTGGAATTAGGCATATGTCCCACAGCTACAAATACTCCATCTATTGGAAATTCCCATGATCCACTTCCTAAAGTCTTTCCGCCTAGATCTTCGGCTGTTTTTTCACTATCCTGATTGTTTTCTTTTACCTTTACATTGTCTCCGATAGTCTTAACAATCACTTTTTCTACCTTTTGATCTCCTACTATCTCTGTTATTTCACTGCTCCAAACAACGGTGATTTTAGGGTTATCAAAGATTCTTTTCTGCATAATTTGCGAAGCGCGAAACATATCTTTTCTATGTACTATATACACATGTTGTGCAAATTTTGTAAGCACTTCTGCTTCTTCCATAGCACTGTCTCCACCACCTACCACTATGACGTTTTTACCCCTATAAAAAGCTGCATCACAAGGAGCGCATGATGATACCCCCCGTCCTATCTTTTCCTGCTCTCCCGGAATTCCTAACCACTTTGTTTCAGCTCCTGTTGCAACAATTACTGATTTCCCGGAATATGTTTTCTCATCATCTGTTGTAACTGTAAACGGACGAGTAGAAAAATCTCCTGACTTAAAATTGCTATCTACTATTTCAACTCCATGATGCTCTGCCTGCTTACGCATCTTCTGCATAAGCTCAGGTCCTAAAATTCCATCAGGAAAGCCAGGGAAATTCTCCACTTCTGTAGTTAACATAAGTTGCCCACCCCAAAAACGACCCGCAATTATAAGAGTTTTAAGATCAGCTCGAGAAGTATAGATACCTGCTGTCAAACCTGCAGGACCGCTCCCGATAATTATGACATCGTATAGATTTTCCATGTAGAGGTAAACTTATGAACTGAGGGCTTCATCAATGCTTTTCTTATATACGTCTTTTGCCTGCACCCCCACTGTAGTTGCGACTGGTTTCCCACCCTTAAAAAGGATAACTGTAGGAATAGACATGATACTAAAACTGCCAGGAGTTTTAATATTTTCATCTACGTTCATTTTCCCTACCTTAATTTTACCTTCATATTCTTTTTGAATTTCATCTAATGTAGGAGCAAGCATATGGCATGGGGTGCACCACTCTGCCCAAAAATCTACCAAAACAGGCATTTCACTTTTGAGAACCTCTGATTCAAATGTATCGTCTGTAAAAACTTGATTTGACATATCTTAAATCATATACGCTTTCGTATAGAATATCCATATTAGACCAATCAGGAACTTATGTCAATGATAAATTAATGATTCTTTTTCTCATCAATTAATTTTTTGTAGATTACTAAAAGTTTGTCTGCGTATTTCTCAACTGAGAATCCTTGTGCTTTCTTGAGACTTCCAACTCCTAATTCTTTCTGTTTTTTGGAGTCTTCAAGAACCATACACACCTTTTCTGCAATATCATTTGGGTCTTTACTCGTAAAAAATCCATTGCTTCCATCATCTACCAGATCCAATACTGCCTTGTCTTTTAAGGAAACAATGGGTATCCCACACGCCATAGCTTCAATTACCACTGTTGGAAGATTATCAGTATCACTCGTAAACAAAAATAGCTTTGCTGCCTTATTCAGACTTGCAACCATATCAGATTTTTGGAGATCAGTAAATAAAACATGATCCGTAAGCCCTTCTTTCTGTGCAAGTGCTTTTGTTTTCTCAAGAAGAATTCCTCCGCCAACAATAACCAAAAGAGCATTTGGTACTTTTTTTATTACTTCTTTATGTGCCAAAACAGCCAAGTCTGCGTTCTTGCCTGACTCTACTCTTCCTACCCAAGACACAATTGGTCGTTTTTTATCTACCTTGAATGTTTTGTAAAATAAATCGGAATCTGCCTTCTCATATGTTGAGAGTTTAATTCCATTGTGCAGGATTTGAACTGAAGCAGAAATATGAGCTTCCAGTAACTCATCAGCAGAGCGCGCTGAAGGGCACAACACTAAATCATACCCCTTAAAGTAACTTCGCATAAGCATGTTTAAAAAACCCCCTGAAAAGGGTAATAGCGCGGGAAATGACCATCTCTCAAACTGAGTAAAAGGAGTGTGAAGGGTCGCGATATTTGGAATGTTTCTTTTTTTAGCTATTCTCGTGCCTAAATAGCCAAGCAATCCAAGATGATTATGTACAACATCAAACTCCAAGTGGGAAAGTTGATCCTCAACCTTTTTATTCCAAGGAAATGTAAACCTATCAACCGGTCTCGGAGGAAATTTTACAGACGGCATCCTAAAAACATTCTTTTCAGGCTCAGTTTTAGGACCAAAGTCAGGTGCTACAATCCATACCTCATGCCCACGTTTTAAAAGTTCTTCTCTCAACAACACTAAATGAGTTACAATTCCATTTGTTGCGGGCTTGTACTGATCTGTAACTATAAGTATTTTCATTTAGCTCTAGCCTTCTGTTGCATCTTTTTTAATATGTATTCTGCTCCAGATCGTTCCATGGTTGCAATATTCATCTTTTTAATTCCACTGTAATTCTCTCCTATATCATGTCTGGCTTCTTGCTCTTGAGAACGAGCACGAATGAATCCAAACGCATTTAGTATAAGGTTATTGTGGTGTGCTCCTTCCACTTCATATGAGTACAATCTTTTTTGGTTCTCTTCCACCAATGTTAATCGTGCCTTGTCTACTGCTGCGTTGATTGCTTGTGGGCGCGCCAACTGATCATCCCCACATCCCCAAATCTCTAAATCTCCCGACATGTTGTTTATAGCTTTTACAATCACTTCTGAGTCATTAATTTGTCCCGCTGTAGCTTGTGATGAGCTTATAAATTTACGCGATTCCCATAGGCGTTTTCTCATGCTAACATCATGAAGTTGCGCACCAGACTTTCTGTATGCATCAGTATTTCCCTGAAGAGCCATAATAACCTTTGCCTCAGGATCCTCCACGTTTCTTCGCTCGTCTTCGTTTCCATGAGACATAAGTTCTTTTTGAGATCGATCCTCAAAGCCCACAGGCTGCAAAATGACGGCGTTTTCTATCTGAACTTTCTTTGTAAGCTCTGAATCTGCTGCAACAGCAAGCGCAAATGCCCCACCCAAAGAGTCTCCAAGTAGATTCACATGAGACAATCCCAAATTACTGATCGCGGAAGTAAACATTTTTATATTTTCCCTAGCGGTATTCCTCAATAAGTCTTTCGGTCCACGAAACCCCTCCTGATCCCGCATTTGCTCTGGATGAGTAAGAACAATAACCTTTTCTCCCTGAAGCGCAAGAGCCATGGAGAGCGCGGCGTTTTGTTCTGAGGTTGAATACGCGCCACCTATCATAACCCAGGGAATTCTTGTATCAGGCTCATTTGATGGCTCACGTAAATCAAGGGTGACAGCATAGATAGAGTCTTTCCTTTTATCTCCTTTCCCTGCTTCAAAAAATTTACCTGTTGTGTGAAATTGTGTGTCAAGTTTGTCCAAGTTCTCTGCAAGCTCTCTTGACTCTCTCACAAAACCTGGAAGAATATCAATTCTCATTTGCGGATCATTTTTAATATCTTTTAAGGTCGCCGCAAGAGAACCTCTTATAAGACGCGTAGTAGGACTTCTTGGAACGCTTTCGTTCTCCCGCGTAAAACGTCTATCTGTCATTATGTCTGGCTCTGGTATGTTTGTCTTCTTTACTTCTCTGCCCCTGCGTGCTTGATCCGTTGCCCCCTCACGTCGTGCTTGAACGTTTGAGATCAGTTGATCTATCTGAGGTGATACTTCTGACATGTACCTATTATATCATTTGTCCCTATAATTCAAAGATGATAGAATAAGGAACTTGCTTTCTTTCGATTTCTTATGCAAGTTTGATGTATTAGCTAAAAAAATTTATTCAATATATGAGAATTGCCTTTTTTGCAGAAAGCTACTTGCCTGATCCAAATGGTGTTGCAACAAGTGTTGCTGCAACAGCAGCTGAACTTGAACGGCAAGGACATACAGTTTACATAGTCGCCCCAAAACATCCAGGCTACAAAGATCGCAAAAATGTTATCCGTCTCTACTCAGTTAAGCTCTATACAGACTTAGATATGAGAACTGCTCTCTATCTCCCAGAGCCAAACCTTATTAAGGTACTACGGATGAAGAAGCTTGATATAATCCACGGTCAAGATGGGGGCGTTATGAGTTTGCTCGGATGGGAAGTAGCAAATATAAAAAATCTTCCTTTTATTGGAACATATCACACAATAATACATGAATATACTCATTACTTACTCAAAGGGAAAGTATTTCGCCCTGGAATTGTTAAAACGGTAACTCGTATTTTTGGAAATATGTGCGAACAACTTATTGCTCCAACAGAACGCGCAAAGCAGGAACTTAGAAAATGTGGAGTGAAAACTCCTATCACCATTCTTCCCAATGGAATAGATAGAGCAAGGTTCTTAAACCAAAAAAAGGGATATCTTCACAAAAGATTAAAAATTTCAAAAAATACAAAAATTCTTCTCTATGTTGGAAGACTTGGGCGTGAAAAATCTGTTGAATTTTTAATAAAAAGCTTCCAACATGTACTAAAAAAGGAACCAAATACTGCACTCGTACTTATAGGTGGTGGCCCAGATAAAGATGTACTTGTGGAGCTTGCAAAAAAACTGAAGGTTGAAAAAAAAGTATATCTTCCAGGCTTTATAGAGCAAAAATGTATGCCCCAGGTTTACTCAGACAGTGATATCTTTTTGTTTTCTTCAAAAACTGAAACCCAGGGTATGGCACCTATAGAAGCAATGACTTCAGGCTTACCGGTTGTCGCGGTACAAGACAAAACAATGCAAGAGTTAATACGTGATGGGGAAAATGGATATTTAACGTCCAGAAATAACGGAGACTTCGCCAAAAAGATACTCCTGCTTCTTAAAAATGATGAGAAAAGAGATGAAATGGGGAAAAAAGCGCAGGCTTCAACAAAAAAATATTCTCTTGCGGAAACTACAAAACAATTAGTTGCTATTTATACTGACTTTTTGAAGATACACAAAAAAAAGAAAGCGTCTCCTTTTAGAAAAACCGTAAGCGGAGCAAAACGTATTTTAAAACTTCTTTCAGAGCCTATCTAAGAACCCACAAAAAATCACAGACCCACAAATACAACATAGGGTCTGTGATTCTATTCCGTATCAATACATCTAAATAGAATTTAGATTGAATTGGAATAAGCACCAAAAAGCTTAACGTTTCTTAAGTCACGTTAAACTTATTTGTAGTGACTTTTTATCTGAAAGATTAAATAGAACCCAACTAAAGTGAATACTATTCCTCCCAAATCAAGCGGTGCAAGAATTGCTGAAAGCAAAGCTACAGCCTCACTCCAAAAAAGAAAATTCCATCCTGAAATTTTGTATTTTTTGGTTCCCGGAAAAGCGGCAAGCAATAAACCTGATGAAACTATAGTGAGAATTGCTGCTAAAACTCCGCCACCCAAAGCCCTTCCTGCTCCTCCCATAATTGCGAATGGAGAGAAAACAGTAAGAAGTCCAAGACCTGCTATCCCACCAAGTACACCTAATATACCAAAAATAAGCGCAATCCATGGGGTAATCTTCGCAATAACATCTCTTGCTTCTTTTGGAAGTGCAGGGAGTTTATCAAATAATTCCTGCGTTTTATCAATAATGTTTTGTGTTGTTGTTTTTGCCATTTTTTTTCTCACCTCCTATCAAATTTGTCTTTTGAAAATAGAATAAATAATTTAATTGATGCCTTTCATTCTCTTATTCTATTCTTGCTCATTTGAAATAGTTGTGCAAGCCCCTGTTATAGAGCAAATCCCATCTGATCGTCTTTGCTCTTCACATCTACACTTTTCTCTTCTTTCCAAATACTTACCTTTCCATATTCTCCATCATAGCCTGGAATTATGCTAATATCCCTACGCCTTACACGCTCTATCCCATCTGAAACTGTTTGCCCTGCCTGACTTCGTATGTCATCAATTCCAGTTCTTAAAAGAATCTGGTGCTCTGTTCCAAATTTCTGAATTAAAGAATCAAACAAAGTTAATACTTTTTGTGAATTTGGAGCAGTATGCAAGGCTTCTGCAAGAATCTCTAAAAGCGGAACAAGGCTTACTGAGGAAGGACGAATGCCTCTTGGGTCTTTTACCCATACAACTCCATTATTATCCTTTACATATGTAAAAAGCTGGTCTGACGACTCAGCAAGGTCCTCTACTCGCTTCATTACTCCTACTGTCAGAAGCCTTTTACATACTGGACACATATCATTTTGAGGAGTTTCACGAGGTGCATACGAAACTTTGCAATTCCTATGCCCTGTATAGTGGTATTTCCCCTCCTCAGGATAAAATTCTATTGTATAGGCAATTTCAAATACTCTCTCTTTCCCCCGAACAAAAGCATTTAAAATATTGTCATATGTTATATCTGCGTCACGCACGCGCTCTCCCGTTTTCGTTCGGAGAACAGTTGCCTCACGACCCATTTTCTCAAGAGAGTGAGCGTCTGAAAAAGATACTATGCTTCGAGTAGCAAGCTCTTTAACCCTCCAATTCATTGAAGGGTCAGAAGACAATCCTGTTTCAACCGCAAATATACGAGGCGCATATTCACCAAAACATTCAGTAATATGATCATACCCCGACCTGCTACCGTATAAAGAGAACCAGGGAGTCCAGATATGACAAGGAATAACCGCAATCCTAGGACTTATTTCAAACAACAGCTCGCAAAGATTTCTGCTGCTGATCCCAAGTATTGGCCTCCCATCTGCCGTAAGGTTTATACCTCTTTGAGATAAGGATCTATTTATTTTCTCAGCAATATTGAAATCAGGCGCAAAGATTAAATTGTGAATTCTGTGAACCTTCCCTCCCTCCGTATAAATCGCTGCTACCTCGCAGGACAGCATAAAATACGGTCCTAATAAAGGCTTCTTCGCGAGTGTTCCTAACTGATCCTCAAGCGCATCTGCATTCTTTAATGCATACATTCCGGGTGCTACCTCTGCTAATTGGGACTGTGCTTCTTTAAACCAAACTGGGTGAGTAAAGTCTGTAATGGAAAAAACGTTAATCCCTTTCTTGCGACCCCACAGATACATATTGGAAAGATTCATACGGGGAGAAACAGCGCGCGAAAACCTTGAGTGTAAATGCAAATCGAGGACAAGTTCCATTTGAGGACATTTAAACAGAAAAGCCTTTGGTTATTCAAGAGACAACGTTACAGGTTTAAGGGTACAAAGACGCAGAGACTTGGAGGAAAACTTTGCTCCTTTGACTCCCTGTCTCTTTGCCTCTATACTAGATGCATGCAAAAGATAGGAAACATACTGGACAAATTTAACCCCGTTGCAGATAAATACATATCACGTGAATTTCAATCATTTGGAATATACATGTCAGAAGAGCTACATGACCATAAGCATAAGTCCCTCTATATAAAACTTGCTAAAACAACAAATAGGGCACTTATTGAACGCGCAATGTCGTATGTAAAAGACGCACACACCACAACCCCTAATAAAGGAGCTCTTTTTATGTGGAAATTAAAACAACTCAGAGATGAAGAAAAAGGAATTAAGCCCCAGAAAAACAAATATGACACTAAATAAACACTACGAAAAAGTATACGAGCTTGTAAGAAAGATTCCCAAAGGAAAAGTTACGACATATGGAACACTCGGTAAAAAGTTGGAAATGTCACCACGGGTAGTAGGTCAAGCGCTTCACGCAAACCCCTATGAAGGAGAAGTTCCCTGTCATAGAGTGGTAAATAAAATGGGTCGTCTAGCACCTACCTTTGCGTTTGGAGGAAAAAACGCTCAAAAACGCTTATTGGAAACTGAGGGAGTACTCTTTAAGAATGACTATGTAGACATGTCAAAGTCATATATAACGGCGTAAGGCTACTGCTGACTTTCTAATTTATAATTCCCAAACTTTGTACACCCGCCGCCTGTACCATCATAGTAATTTGCTCCCCCCGCTTGAATTGATGGATCAGAAGCGTTCTCAAGTCGAGTTACAAGGATATATGACTGTCCGTCTGCAGTATAGTATGCGTATCCTCGTGTAGTCGTATCTCCTGGAGTGCATGCCCCACCCTGGTCAGTAAAAGAAGGATCCTGGCTCATTGCCTGAATATATGTGGATGCATTTGGTCCAAACATAGATGATGCGGGATCTATGTTCCAACAATTCCAGCTTGTCGCACTAAAACATGTTCCGCTTGCATATACATCTGGATTTGGATATGCCCCGTTATCAGTGTAATATTGTTCTAATGCATTTTGTACATCCCGTAACGTTGCCTTACGAGCAGCATCTCTTGATTTTTGAAGTTGGGCGACTGGATTTAGCACTACAATTCCAACAGTCACAAGAATCCCCAAAACGGCAATAACGATTAAAAGTTCTATAAGCGTAAAGCCACTTGATTTCTTTCTCACACTTTTAGTAAAGCATAGGGATGTTAGAGTGTCAATTTACGACAACTAAAAGAGGTACGGAGAACTGCAAAAAACCCGTTACTTTTTCTGTAGTTTAAAGATTTCTGCAATTTCAATCAGCGTTGTTGCGTCGTTTGGTTTTTTTAGGATCGCAGCAAAGCGAGAGCCGCAAAAAACCCGTTACTTTTTCTGTAGTTTAAAGATTTCTGCAATTTCAATCAGCGTTGTTGCGTCGTTTGGTTTTTTATCCTCCCTAAACCGCTCTAGCCTGGGAAATCGCAAGGCGTATCCTGGAACGTCCACATCATACGCTGATCCACTCTTTGAGGGCTTTAATGTTCTTCCCGCTGTATGCACAGGGGACCGGGTCAGTTCATCTGCTTTAATTTCTACTACAATCTCCGGGTTTACCCACACATCTGGCTCCAACCATTTATCTACTTCGTATAGTACTGGTTTTATTTTTGATTTTAATTTATCTCCTCGCTTCGCAAGTTCTCTCCACTCATCATCAGTAAGTCCAGTCCCTACCTTTGCAATAGTTAAGAACTTATCCTGTTTTGAGTCATAAATACCTATAAGAAACGCGCCAATTCCAAAACTAGTCCTCTTGCCACGTCCATAGTAGTAACCCATAACTACACAGTCCACTGTATCGTCTAATTTTGACTGATATGATCTTTTCAGCTTTATCCAATTCCATCCTCTTGCCCCTGCTTGATATGTGCCGTCAAGCTTCTTGGCTAATATCCCCTCAAGACCTCTAGAAATTGCATCATCAAAAAAGTTTTCTATTTCCTTTCCATCATTTAATACTTTCTCTTCAGCAGGATACAAAACACTTCCGTCTTTGATCATCTTGTTCAGCACTTTTCGTCTTTCTATGTAATGCTTGGGAATTAAATTCTCACCATCTACATATAACGCGTCAAAAACCATGTATTTTAAGGGAATTTTGCGTGCCATCTCTTCTATGTCATATTTTCTTTTTCTCTGAGATGTTAACTGGAATGGAAGATATTCGTTTGTGTTAGGGTTATATGCTATTGCTTCCCCCTCAAATATAGCCTCTTTTGCCTTCATTTGCGATTTAATTCCTGCCTCAACATCAGGATACATAAATGTTACTTCCTCTAAATTCCGCGTATACAATTTGACATTTTTCCCGTCCCAATGCGCTTGAAGCCTAAAACCATCAAACTTTTCCTCTACGGCACATTCACCGATCTTATCAATTATTTCTTTTCCTGAACTTAATCTTTCTGCGCGAGCCATAAGTATAGGTGTTCCAACTGCAGGCTTCACCTTTCCAACGCCTTTGATTCCATGCTCCTTGAGCATTTTGCCTATAACTCCCAGGTCTGGTCGTATGTTGTATGCCCTCTCTATTTCTTTTCTATAACTTTTGTTTCCTGCTAACATCCAGGACAAAGAATCTAAAACAGTCATATCAGAAAATCCTAAGCGTAACTTTCCAACAGGAATTCTAGCCACAAATCTTACGGATAATGGGTCTAAATCTTTAAATACATCTGAAAGCAATCCTATCTTCTTTTCAACTGAACCTGCACCATTTGTTTTCGTAATTTGTTCAAGAGCTGAAAAAACGTGTGCTATTGATGGATCTTTGACTGAGTGTTTCTTACCCAAACTTAATTTTTCAGCCAAATCTCCTACATCTCCAATTTTTTTAAATTCAGCAGTAACATTCTTATCATCCTCCCCATATGCTAGGGCAACTGACCGCAGGATCATTTTGTCTGCCATCCCAAATTCGAGAGGAACATAGAGGGGTGCTACTCTTCCCTGGAGCAGATACATAACGTGATCCATGTCTTCTACGGGAACTTTTTCAAAAAGCTCGGCTAAAATAAGCACCATTTCATTACGGGAAGTTATATTTTCTAATTTTTGAAGATAAACTGAAAGGTCCGCAAATTTCATTGGGATTTTGATGGATTTAACATTTTTCTATAGTCTTGCACCATTTCTTGTAAATTTGTCGGCGTGTAAGGCTTTGGCATTATACTAACTTTTAACTCTTGCATCTCGTTCTCTAAATCTTTAGTTTCGAGTGAATTCCCGCTTGCAAGAGTAATTGGCATTTTCTCATGTTGAACGCGAACCTGACGGATTAAATCAATCCCATTTACGCCTGGCATATCCCTATCTGTCATAAGAGCGTTAATAGATGGATCTTCTTGTAATTTTTCTAATGCCTCTTGTCCATTAGATACAAAGTCTACGTGAACTTGAAGTCGAGTTTTAAGCGCCATTTGTAGCAAAGCCTGAAGCAATTTATCATCTTCTGCTACTAGTAAATGTAGCAGCACTTCCTGTTCTTGTTCATTTGTGGGTTGTCCTTCCATAGTTACTTCATTACGTATTTTACACCTTTTGTAACTCCTTTTTTGGCTAAAATTCCTTTTTTCACTAAATCCTGCACTTCGCGCAGTACCGTATCCTCTGAAACCATAGAAAAAAGCGTTGCATACATTTTGTTCTCAATATATCCATTTGCTTTTATGTATTCAACTATTTTTAGTTGCCTATCTGATAGCATTACTGGACCACCTAGTTTTTTTCGAAGCGTTGCGTCAGTTGAAATCCCTTCCACTTTCGTTTTTATTTTTGAAAGCTCAAGAGCTAAACACTCTGTAAAATAGGTAAGCCACAAGGTCTGATCTCCCTTTTCTTTTTCAACGCTTTGGAGAGCACTATAGTACTCCTGAGCATTCCTGTCAAAATGCTCCTCAAGAGAAAAGAATTGTCTTGTATCATACCCCTCCTGAAACAAAACAAGCGTAGAAAGCGCACGCCCCACTCTTCCATTTCCGTCAAGAAATGGATGGATTCTTACAAATTCATAGTGAACTACTCCCGCCTTTAGTACTGGATGCATCTCATGCTCTTCTTCTATAAACTGTATGAGTTCTTTTACCTGCCATGGAACTTCAATTGTTTTAGGAGGCCGAAAAGAAACTTCTCCGGTAATTGAATTTTTAATAACCACATCACGATCTCTATAATCCCCCATCTTATCCATTGGTAAAATGTTTGCCACCACTATTTTATGTAATTGTTTTATAACATCTTCATCAATTCTCTTACCCATAGTTCTACCCATGTACTCCACTACTCGTCTGTAATTTATAACCTCCTGAACATCTCTGTTTCTTGCTACAATATTTTCTCCATCTAAAATCTTTTGAACCTGTACTAAAGACAACTCATTCCCCTCTATGTGCGTTCCATAATGAACAGTTCTTACAACAGCCTCATCTTGGAATTTCTTTTCCCAATATGGTAATAGTGGCGCGTTTTCTATAACTTCACGAGCCGCCTCAATACTACCTATATTTTTTAAAATGGAGTTAGTTATGGAAAAAGTGGGTAAATACATGTATAAAGCTTTTTTGCCTTTTGAATTGGCTTATTGTATTATACAATACATGGCTGAAAAGAAAGAAACCCCAAAACAAAAACGTCTTCATATTGAATTGGTTCGACAGCTTCTAACGCTTGCCACAGCCGGATTCGGATTAGTAGCAGCGCTTGCATGGAATTCACTCATTCAAGAAGCAGTAAATACATATATCAAGCCGTATTTCCCCAATGGAAGTCTTGTGTCCCTTTTGGTTTACGCGCTTATTGTAACCTCTCTTGCAGTTTTCATAACATACCAACTTTCAAAAATTCTACAAAGACTCGACAATAAGTCAGGCAAATGATCGTTACAAAAATAACTCTCAAGCAGTTTCGAAGCCATCACAAAAAAACGTTTGAATTTGGCCCCACAACCATTATTATTGGGAAAAACACTGCGGGAAAATCCAACATTTTAGAGGCGCTCTATGTTCTGTCCCATGGAACTTCTTTTAGGGCAGCACGTGACGCAGATATGATAGAAAATGGCTATGAATTTGCCAGAATTGAGGGACAGGTGAAAGACACTACTGATTCAACAAATCTTGCAACTATTTTAGCACTTCAAAACAACTATCTTTCAAAAAAATATCTGGTAAATGATGTGCCCCGTGCTTTAAGAACTTTTTCAGATTATCTGTATACCGTCCTTTTTACACCACAAGATATTGAAATTGTAACTGCCTCTCCTGGGGGGCGAAGACGATATATAGATTCAATTCTTTCCAAGTCACACAAAGAATATAGGGTAGCTTTCAGCCGCTATGAAAAAGCGCTACGACAAAGAAACCGTATGCTTTCAGACATGAAAAATGGCCGTAAAACATACCAACAAGGAGATTTTGAGTTCTGGGAAAAACTCTTAATTGAACATGGTACAACCATTCATGAGTTTAGACGTGGGTTTGTGGAATATGTAAACGGCTCACAGAAGCAGATATTTGATTTTGAAATGCATTATGACCACAGTATTATCTCAATTGAACGGCTTTTTAAGTATCATTTTGAAGAACGTGCAGCAGGCGTGACACTGGTTGGGCCACAGCGGGATGATTTTCAATTTTTTTATGCAAATACTAAACAAGAAGTAAAAGAATACGGGTCACGTGGTGAACAACGGCTTACGGTGTTGCAACTTAAACTACTTGAGATTGAATATTTAAAAGCCAGAACAGGGGCAATTCCAGTGTTACTACTAGATGACATATTTTCAGAGTTAGATAATGAAAACATAGATAAGATCTATCACTTTTTAGAGGGCCAGCAGACTATAATTACCACAACCCACAAAGAATTTGTGCCTGCAAAAATATTAAAACAAGGGGATTTGAAAATTATTGAGTTATAAGAGTTCTTTCATCACCTTTGGAATTTTATTTGCCAAGTCTGAGGCGTTGAAGTAAATTCCCATACTTTTTTCAAGTTCCTCTCCTGCTTTTTTATTTATATAACTTGCAGCACAGGCAACCAAAAATGGATCATCATTCTTGCAATAAAGTGAGGCTGTAAGACCTGCTAGCACATCTCCCGTCCCACCTTTTGTCATTCCAGCGTTTCCTCCTGGAATAGAAACAATATCTGTGGGAGATGCAACGATATCGACTTCACCTTTTAACAAAACAGTGCAATGATACACCTCTGCAAACAACTTCACCAACTGCTCTATCGGCTCATTTCCAGAAGAAGGAACTGGAAGAATCTTTAAATTTTCAAATTCTTTTTTATGAGGGGTGAGAATGGGCATTTGAGTAAGTTCTAAAAGAATTTTTGGATCCATTACTTGCAGGCTCCCCCCATCGATCACCCACCTTTTATCTGGATACGTTTTTAAAAGTCTTTCTGTGAGTTCTTTTGTGTCATCATCACTTCCCCCTCTTCCATCTGGTCTGGGAAGTCCGGGGCCAATTAAAACACAATCTGCTTCTTTGATGTAGGAATCAAGATTATCCCGTCTCACAACTATCCCATTCCTAAAGTCTTCCTTGGCCTTCTGAACAATTTCATTGTTCTCAGGAACTGATGAGTAAAACACCATGTCTAGCATTCTTGAGGCGACGGTTAAAGGCCACAGTGACGCTGCATGAAACAAAGTGGAACCTGCAATTATAAGAAGCTTTCCATTCTGTCCTTTATGGGAATCTGCTGCAGGCATATATAATTTTTTTAGATTTTCTAAGTTAAATTCTTTCATAATGTTTTCTTAAACCATTCAGCTATCTTAGCAATTCCAGCATCTTGCGCTTTTATATCTTGTTTCAAACTATGTGGTGCGCCTTTTAAAACAAATTTCTCTTTTAGGCGGGCTTTCTGGGTTTTTTTTACATATTCTTCAACCATTTCCTTCGGTACAACCGTATCAAGCTCATGAAAAACTACTAATAGGTCCCCCGTAAATTTTGAGATCGCGTCATATGAATCGCTCTCATAAAAATTCCCCCTCTTGTCATCAGCCACGTCGTGGGTCATTTCTAGTCCTTCGCGGGAATAGGCAGATGGAGCCATAAGCATGAGAGAGGTGAAGCTATACTCTTCAGCCAGAAGTGCAGCAAGAAAGCCTCCGTAGCTTCCACCGCAAATGCCTCTTCTTGAAGTATCCAATTCAGGAAATGATAAAAAAGCCTCAATGCCTTTTCTTGCATCCTCTATTCCATCCTTTACGCGCTCCTTTGAAAAATCTCCCGCACTTATCCCACAACCCGTAAAATTAAATACAAATGCAAGAATCCCCTCCTTCTGAAGAAGAGGGGCAGCTTTATAAAATGTCTCTGCTCTTGATCCGCTCCCATGAAATAAAATAACCCCCGGGAAAGGACTGTTGTTGCCATTTGGAATAAAAACAGTACCCCTTAGAATGTTTTCTCCTGATTTAAATTCAACTTTCCGCTCCATAAATGCATTATACTAACTTTAAATTTGAAATTCTCAATTTGAATTGAATTTTGAAGATTGAAGATTTGAGAATTAATTTTGAGTAATAAAATTGTAAATTTTAAATCAGAGCGAGGTGACTGTTACTCACCATCAATCGTTGTGCCAAAAAATTCGCGCCCTTCAAGCGCGTTTTTTATATTTTCAAAATTTTCTCCCTTAATAATAACCACCTTAAGACCTAGTTCTTGAGCCTTTTTAGATGCTATAGGGTCAAATGGCATATTCATACCAGGATCCCATGTATCTCCTACAAGCTTTCTAAAGTCTGTCCAGGTGATATCTTTTATTGGGGTAGCCGTGGGGTCTTTTCTTGGGTCTGCTGTGTATACTTGAGGAATATTTGTTAAATTAAGAATTGTTTTTACATTATAATCTTCGCAAATCATAGTCGCACAAAAATCAGTAGACCATCCTGGCTTCCACCCGGCTGCAACAATTACCGGCTCCTCTACTTTTCTTATTATTTCATAATGCTTTAATACAAACGGATGAGCAATATCACGAAACACCGTTCTTACTAAGTGTGCGTTTAATTTCGTTGCGTGAATCCCAAGCCAATCTAAATCATCCGCTGTTAATTCATGTCCTACTACATCTCGCCCCGCATCTCTATATTTTCTTGCAATAGTACCTCCTCCGACAACCAAAAAAAACTGGCGGTTTGGGTCATGCGCCAGCTCGAGTCTTATAAAGTTATTTAGTTGCTTGAGAAATTCAGTGGATACCCCGCCATCAGGCACCAAGAGAGATCCCCCCACAGAGAGGACAATTTTTTGTTTTCCGTTTCCCATATGTAAATCGACCTTTTTTACTCAAACTGCCACAAGTAGGATAACAAATGAACGTATATAAATCAACACACATTGCAATTTCCCTCACAAATTACTACTATTAAAGTCTATGGATCAACTAAGTGATGTAAGCATTTTAGGATTTCCACTCCAAGACTGTCCAAAATGTAATGAAACAATCGGAGCATTCCCTGGGGGACGTGACGCAACATGCGTAAATTGCGGATTCAAAGATCCTTGCTGTGAATAAACAGTTTATCCTTTATATATATGAACCCTTTTTTTGAAATCATTTTAAGAACAGCTGTCATATACCTTGTCATAATAATTGGCCTTCGGGTGTTTGGGAAAAAAGAACTCACTCAACTTTCTATTACTGACCTCGTATTCATCCTTCTCATCTCAAATGCAGTACAAAGCGCTATGATAGGGAATGACACGTCAGTGCTTGGAGGGATAATTGCGGCTCTTTCACTTTTTGTTGTAAATTATCTACTAAAAAATGTTTTCTATAAATCAAAAAGAATTAGCGAATTTTTCCAAGGAGACCCACTCATGCTTGTATACCATGGTAAACCGATCGTTGATCATATGGCTAAGGCAAAAATTACTATGGATGAGTTAGAGGCAGTTGTCCGTGAGCACGGAGTAAATAAGATTTCAGACGTAGATTTAGCAGTGCTTGAGATAGACGGCAATATCAGCATTCTTTCGGAAGATTTCAAAAAAATCACATCAAAAAAGATAAATAAAAATAAGGAATACTAAATAAAATATTTTCTTTTGCCTCAGCCTTATAGAAATTCACTCCTACGTCATGCTACAATTGTCCTATGGCTCAACTACAAACAGCAACACTTGCAGGGGGCTGTTTTTGGTGTACGGAGGCAATTTTTAAACGTCTCAAGGGTGTAGAAAATGTAATTTCAGGATATTCTGGAGGGGCAAGACCAAACCCAACCTATGAACAAGTCTCTTCTGAGGCAACAGGACATGCAGAGGCAATACAAATAGAGTTTGACCCAGCAATAATTTCATATGAAAAAATTCTTGAGATTTTTTTCCATTTCCATGACCCAACAACGTTAAACAGACAAGGAAGTGATGAAGGAACTCAATACCGCTCTGCTGTCTTTTATCACACGAAAGAGCAAGAACAAATAGCTGAACACGTGAAGCAGGAAATTACTAATGAGGGGAAGTTTAAAGATGCAATAGTTACAGAAATTGTTCCTTTTGAGGCTTTTTACCCGGCTGAAGAAGAGCACCAGAACTACTATGATACAAATACCAGTAAAGGATACTGCAACTACATAATCACTCCTAAAATTCAAAAATTATTAAAAGAGTATTCCAAAGAAGTGAAAAAAGAATACCTAAGTTAAGTACCCCCTCTTGCATTCTCGTAAGACACCATGCTACGCTTGTTATATGAGGATAAAAATCTTCGTTATTCTTCTCGTTGGGATAATCGTTCTTCTTCTGGGAACTGTCGGAATATTACTTTATCAAGCAAAATCACAGCAGAATACAAAAACTGAAACAAAAACCGCTTCCATAAGCGGAAAATTTAATATAAATGGTATCATTCCGGAAGGTGCATCTATAACGCTTACTCAAAAACAGATAGGAAAAACAGGCGCAACTCAAAAAATATTTGCTTCAAATTTGCCGGTTGCAGATCAGTCTCTTTGGAGCTTTAACACTGCACAAGAAAACGAGGAATATGAAATACAAGCACAAGTTGTTGTGGGACAAAACATAGTTGCATCATCAGACGTGCTTTTCGTAACTGCACCAGCAGATGACGAGACACTTACTGTAAACATTGAGTCAGAAAAACATACTCCTAACGCAGTTATTTCAGGAAACATCATAATAAATGGATATATCCCCAATGGCGCAACAATTACTATCAAAGGAAGAAAGCTTGGCGCACAACAATTTACAACAGTTACGCAAAACCTTCCTGCAGCGTCACGTCAATTTATGAATTACACAACGGCACTAAGCGGTACAACATATGAAGTGGAAGGTATCCTTTTAACCTCAACAGGAACAGTAATTGGAACATCAAATATTATAACGCTCACAGCTCCTGCTGGAAACGAAGAGTTGATCATAAATTCTTCATCTCAACCTCCTCTTACCCCTACGCCTACTCCTTCAACGCAAACAACAGTTGCTACTCCTACTCCTATCCCCCAGGGGGCAGCGATTTCAGGGGGTATAAATTTAAATGGAGCAGTACCTGCAAACTCCAGGATTGTAATCTTCCAACAAACCCAAAACAATCCCTCCTATCAGGTAGCTGTAAATAATGTCTCTCCTATGGACGGCGCAACTTGGAGTTGGGGAAGCGCCCAAAATGGAACATGGTATACGCTCATTGCAGTATTAAAGCAACACAATGCTGATGGAACAGATACGGATATAGCAACCTCCTCCCCCATAACAGTTGCTGCTCCTGCTTCAAATGTTATCTTTACTCTCAATTCTACAGTCTCACTCTCATCTCCTGGTGGACCAATATCTGTTTCTTGCCAAACATATAACGGAGGACCAAACCAAAATACGTGGAATGTCGCAATTACTTTCCAATCCATTCCCGGAGCCCAATCCTATTGGTATCAAGTAGGAAGTACAAGTGGAAGCAACAATCTTGTTAACACTGCGAATCAATCAAATACAATTACAGCAACTTTCAGCAATAACACGACCTACTATGCAAGGTACGCCTATACAAACGTCCCCTCAACCCCGCTTGGATCCCCACAATGGTCCGGCTTCTCGTCTTCTACTCCCCTTCAATGCAGCCATTAATTAGTTAATCTTATTCGTTACGTCTATAAATTTGTAATAATTATTTTCATCCTGGAAAATATAGTTTCTGTCTTCCAAGAGTGGGTAGTCTTCGTGAAAGTATTCATTAAATAAAATTCTGAAAGTGTTAACAGGAGTAATAGTCTGATAAAGGCTTGTTGTCTTTTTGCCGGGGAAATAATAGGCATTCAGGATGGGAAATTTTTCCCGCAATGAAGCTGTTTCTGCCGTTCCCCATGATTGGTGTTGCGGAAGTGGTACGTTCATGGGAAAAGGTCCTTCATCAGCCTGCAAAATAATAACAGGTGGATTTTTAGAATTTTTTAGAACCTTACCAATCGTATCTTTTATCATGGAATTTGTGCATAGTATTTGATTTTTATAGTTCTCCTGATGATGCATTGTGTTTACAATCTTTTCAGAGATTGGATTGCAATTCTTATCAAAAACAAAAGGGTCATGAGGCAGTAATATATGCGTAAACACAAATTTTGGACCCTTCATCTGGGGTATTTTGTCAAATGCTTTAAATTCATAAAGAGCCGTAGATCTATGAATATTGTTTTGAGGATCTAAAGACACATCCATGGGGTCGTGAAAAATATACTGAAAGATTGGGGATACGGCAGTAATATTTAGATATCCGGTTGTAAATTCATCAGAATTAAAATATCCTTTTTTTGGCAAAAATATATTTACATCAGCACTCGGATTTATTCTGGTAGGCTCCCACCATGAACCAACGTTTATAACGCTATACCCTCGTTTTTTTAAAAACTCTAGCACTTTACTGTTGCGTATATATGGCGTCACAATAGACTCATCCCCTGATGCCCCACCGTTTGTCTTGTCTGTTAAAAAATCCATATACTCCATATTCAAAGATGACGCTAAAGACAAAAATGTCTTCGGATAGTTTGTTGTAGAGGAAGATGCGACATAAAACCCCTTGCTCTCAAGATAGGAAAGTAATGAACTATTATCAAAATTGTATTCCTCAGATAATGATTTTTGACCTGCATATCTATCAAGGATAAAATAATAGATATCAGGATCTGAAGATGATGCTTTTTTAATGTCTGTTTTAACAATTGGTGAGTGGTTGATACCACTCCAACCTCTTTTTGCCCTTAACTCAAAATTGACAATAGTAACTGAGGAAAAAAGAACTAATCCTAAAAATAAATATGTTAATAACTTATTTAACAGAATAAGTCTTTTTTTGTATTTCCTTGAAACACATGAGACTAGGAGAACAATAACAAAAATGCTTATGACGCTTGTTGCATTATGAGGAATTGATATCCCGCCAAAACGTAAATCCTGCTCTATTAAGACTGAAAACAATCTACTATATGAGAGTACTACAAACACAATTGTTGAGGCAACCACTGTTGAGATTTCTTTTTTTTTAAATACTAAGTACGTTGCTGCTGAAACAAAAACTGCAAATAACAATGCCAACGCAATAGGTATGGGCAAAACGCTTAACGTATATTGACGAAGATTATTTGCATACAAAAAAAGCACCGTATAAATTGCGATGAGATATGGGGAGGAGAAAATATAGTTTTCTTTTACAAATGCCCCGAATCGTTTCATGAAATACCTTTGACAAAGCTCCTATGCTTTCTTTTGCATTAAGTAGAGCGTTCTCTTACTGTCCCGGATGGCAACCTTTCTTTTTATGTCAAAATACTCTGAGAATTCTGCCTCAAAATCCTTTTGGGTGTACCATGGGAAAATATCTTTTCTGTTTGCAAGCAAAATCTGGATCTGAGAATCAGTTTTCTCAATAAATTCAATAATAAGGTTTCCTCCCATTTCAGAAAAACACGATGCCAAATATGAAAACGGTACATTACCTGGAAATACTAAATGATGAATAAGCGCCAATGCTAGAATAGTGTCCGCAGGCCCCCGGTCAAACAAAGACATACGCTCCTTTCCCTCCCACCCGAGTGACGGCGTAGGATTTGATAAATCTGAAAATAAAGGTAGGATATTTGTAACGTTTCCTTCTCTTAAGTGTAGGTAATTTTTTTCAATAGCACCGTAATCAACATCAAAAGCCAAGACTTGTTCTGCTGATTTTGCGGCAATTTTACTAAAATGTCCCGTGTTTGCTCCCATATCCCAAACTACCTTGGCACAACTCTCCTTCACAAACTTTTCAACCAATTCAGATTTATGGCGAAATGATGCAGATTTATAGTTGTTTTTATCTTCTTCATAATAGTCTTCCCATTGAGTACCCTGCGGACTCCACTTGAGACTTTTAATAGTTCCCTCCAGGTTATCAAGCAATCCAAGCAGCGCGCGTTTACTAAATTTTCTGCTTTTTGTTGCCCTATCTATTTTCTTATTTGAGTATTTTTTCTGCGTTGATGCGTGGGCAAATATATGAAAAAGAAGTCTGGGGTTCAATCGGGCACGAACAGGAAGCATATGCGCTGTAAGCTCAATTGGAATTCCGTCTAAAAATGACTCTCCAAGTCTATTCAACCGTACATCTACATATGACATTAAACACAGAGGAGACAAAAAGTGCTCAACAAACTGTTTATAGGCAATCCATGGCTTTCCATCCTCATACTTCTCAAATGAAAGCGTATCAATAAAAATCGGCATATTATCTACAAACTGGATATTATAAGCGCTTGCGTCCTTTAACGATAACTCATACTCCAACGCTTTCTTCTGAATATGAAGCGTAGTAAGCGCGGCATGTTTTAACATGCTAAATGACCATTCATACCAGTATGAAATAAAAGGTATCTGTTGAGGCTCAATAACCTTCCAGGCATTAGCCTGATCCGGCATATTGATTTCTTTGTGTGTCACAAGCAATTTCTCGTCAGTGAGCGCGCTATAAAGACCGGATGACATAAGAAGTTCATAATCACTTTTATATGATTCATTTATATGGCGGTAAACAATGCCATTCCTACTAAAAACAAATCCGCTTGGATCTTTATATGATGCGGCCATAGGAGAATTTTTTCTATTACTCTTTTTTCTTCCCTGAGGATTTTTCAGAATTTTTTACTTCCTTTCCTTCTTTTTTGTTAGCAAAACTGCCCAAAAGTCCTTTAATTTGTGTCCACCAAGTTTTAACTAAAAAAAGTCCCGCAAAAAAAACTGCAGCAACTATTTGTAAAATGTAACTTCCAGTTCCGGGATCCAAATATGCGTGGGCGTAAGGCGGAAATAAAACCACATATAAAACACTAAAAAAGACGATATGGCGAGTTATTTTTTTCATGGGTATAAGAATGCTACTAATTGTACACTATTTTGAATTTACAACACAAGTCCAAATATTTGGATCATTTTCTACTTGACACAAAACACAAAACATGGGAATAATAAGTAATGCCCAAAAAATCTGTCCATAAAAAAAAGACAAAGCCTGCAAAAAAAATCTACGAAAGACACTTTCTTTGGTCTATCTTTTTTATCGCAGTAACTGCTGCGCTTAATATTTACTTTGTAGGAGACGCACGAATTATGGGTGATTCTTATACCTGGCCGTTGGTAGGCACACTCACGACAATTGCAACGCTTCTTGTATTAGGATATGAGCGAAAAACTGGGAAATTAGGAAGTGGAAAGTACATGTGGTCCATATTTTTTGCCGCATTAACGCTTTCTGTCTCGCTTTATATCGCCAGTTCACAAAATTATTCTTCATGGTCTGTTATGGCAGCCGGCGCATCTGTAATTGCCCTTACTCTTCTCATTTACGAAAAATACAACGGATAGTTTTCCCTTTCTGCTGCATGTAAAAAATTCATATGTTTTTAATTCCAGAATCATCATGGGAGGTAAAAGATACAAAAGAGCACGGACGTGGCATCTTTGCTACGAAAGAGATTTCAGCAGGAACTGTAATTGGCGACTACACAGGACGCGTAATTCGCCCTCAAGAAGAAGATGAAGTTGAAAAAGGCGCACACTTCTATTTAATGTATTATCATGACTATGCATCCATTTATCCTAATCTTAAAAAACCAGGGATTCATTTAATAAATCATTCCTGCACACCAAATGTTTGGATGTACACATATCATGGGCATACGCTCTACTTTGCGCTAAGAAAAATATTCAGAGGTGAACAGATAACAGTGTCTTATCAGCTAAGTCCTCTGGATAAAAATTGTGCCCCATGCACTCATACCTGCACATGTGGAGCAGCACTTTGCTTCCAAACCATGCATTTATCTCAAAAAAGATATAAAGAATGGGATGCATTTCAAACAATACAAGAAGATAGAACGCCAAGAGAGCGCGTACGCTTTGGCGAACTACTCCCCCCTCTTGCCTCTTATCCTAAAAGCATTCCTGACAACTCAATATATATTCTATTTGGCGCGAAACAGGAACTTTCTGTAAAGCTTATGGATAAAAAAATCCCTAGCAAAACAGAGATGAGAAAAATAATAAGAGACACAGGACGCACTATTCAGTTTTACAATCTCAACCTAAAAGTACACGGAGTATTTGAAGATCTTCTGATTTCTGAATCAAGAAAATAATTGTAGAAAGAAGAAATTTTATAAATTTAAAAAAATGTTGTTTGAGCGGGCTTTTTTGCTGACATCAGCAAAAATTCAGAATAGTACCTTCCTCCTCCTGAAAGCTACTAAATAACTCCTGAAAAAAGTAGAATTAAAATCAAAGCTGTAAAAACTGCGAAAACACCTACAGTTTTAACAAATAAATTCACTGCTTTTTTCTTCTTCCCCTCAATAAAAAGCTGCAGTGGCTGATAAAAAAATAAAAAGACCATTACTGTAACTGAAAGTGTTAACAGTGATAAAAATACAACCGGGGCAAAAGCAGTGTCAGGCTTGTTCTTGTGGGTTTGGGATATGAGGTTAATGACTAAAACAACAATGCCAATGTAGCCTGCGGCACTAAGAGCATTAATAATAGGATTCTTGGACATATACTAATTATACCAAATAATTATGTGTTAGTCTTTAAAAATCTTAAAGTAGAAGCTACTTGTTTTCTTTATGTTAATATGTAATACTATTTAGATGAGTGAACTTGGTACTAAAGACGGAACTCCTGGAATTGCTTCCGTAGATGCTGTCAAAAGACCAACAATTGCTAATCCCGATAGAGCAAGAAAAATAGATGATTTGCAAGATGCCTTTAGAAGAAAAAATCAAGAAGTCGGCGGTAGATTTCTAGTCGAAGTTCCCTTGGGAGACGGATCAGATAGAGTTGTGCAGGTATTAAGACCAGATGCCTTAAAATCTGCCAAAACAAATTTTGACCCAAAAGCAAGCACTGTAGATCCTAATCTTTTAAATTATTTTGCTGGAGACGGCGATACAACATATCCTGCACTTCCTGTTGTTTTACCTGAAATTGGAAATTCTTGGGTATTTGGATCTATAAGATACGTCGGAGATAATCCAGGCGTTGAGGAGTTTACAGCTGAGATTATGGGGCACGATTCTATATCCCTGAATTGGGATGCTAGGGAAAAAAATTTTTTGGACCTTGCTCAGAAAAACGGTCTATCTTTTTATACGCATCCTGGTCTTGAGGCGGATGATACGCCTTCATATGCGCATTCAATGGGAACAGGTAAAGTACAAATACTCTCTCGGGGTGAGAAGTGGGATAAAATACAAATCCGAGAATTGCATAAACTTTTAGAGGGCTGGAAAGGTGGCGTACCAGCGGGAGGCTCAGGAATAGTACCTGTTCGGGGAAATGTTTCTACCGACCTTTTCAATTTGGCCATAAAAGGTGCATTCGAACGGGCAAAAGAAATAGAACGAGGTCCCTCACCAGATAGAAATATTAGAAATACAATAAATTTGCTTGAAGATTTGAAATAGCTCTTTACTATTCTAACCTTTTCTTCTTGATCAATTATATTTAGACGCTTTTTAGGTATCACTTTGAACCTTGCTCCCCAAGCCTCTAGTCTTTTATGGTTCGCAAGCCAAAAAACACAAACCCGCTATTTGGATTTAAGAATTGTGTTTTTATCTGTTCAGTTTTTGGGACAGATATTTTTTTCTGCTTGTTTGGAAATTTAATTTTTTGCTAGCTTCCCCTATGAGTCTGTGCTGATGATTGGGGGTGTTGATCCTTTGAAAGCAACACCTTCTTGAGTTAAATCTTCCAATAAGACTGAGTATGCTTGAATATCCTCTGCTCCTGCTCGTTTTTCCCATGCAGGCTTGCGGGGGGTTCCAATCGGCTTCATAGTAATAGGTTCTTGTCTCCACGCTTTTGATTGCAAGCGAGCTTCTGAACCTTCAAGAATCAAAATTCTATCAAGTTCTTCTACGTCTACCTGGTAATCCAAATCTTTTGCTGAATCTGGATTTTCTGCTTTTGGATAAGCTGATGCTGATATGCTAACCGTTGTTAATGTTCCACCTTCTAATGGAATAGTTGCAATAAGAACAGTCTTACGTTTATCTGGGTTACGTGGATCAAACTTGTCAAAGTTTGCGGGTGTAATGACTTCAGGTGCAGGAACTTTTGAAGTAATTAAACTGCCTAATTGTACTTTGAAATCTGGAAGCATTTTCTTTGCCTCAGCCTCACTTAATTCTTTGGCTTCATTTGTCTTTCTCTGCTGGATAACCTGGTCAATAAGAGGATTTGGTCTTCTATTACCTTCAACCATAATTGAAGAAATTTAATCATTTTAACCCCTGCTTGTCAATAAATGATTATGCAATGGCCACAATTCTAGCAAATTTAAACGCGCATGCTCAAATCTTACTAAGAATATGTAAAAACTAAAGATGTAATCTTAAACTGCGCGATTGTTTCAATGCAAATTAACAACTACTCTGAAGCTTTAGTAAAAGATGGCTCCCCCGCTGGGAATCCCTTCTGCTATTTCAGCTACATTGAACTTTCTGAAATGTTCAGGGTAAACTTCTCGTCCTTACTGGGGAATTCGTTTTCACCTTGCTTGCACTGAGTGAAGCAAAGCGAAACCGAAGTGCTCCCCCGCGAGGACTCGAACCTCGAACCTTTTCGTTAACAGCGAATTGCTCTACCATTGAGCTACAGGGGATTACCCATTACTAAGTGCTTGATATTTTAGCATGTAGGAATATTGAAATCTAGAGTTGCATGGGTAAAAATCCTAGGTACAAAAATATCTCCACCCTTCTCTGCTTTGACTTCAGGCTCACTTTACTTCATAATGGAGGCTCATGATTCAAGTTAAAAATGTCTCCTTTAATCATTTACGTCCTATTTTTAAGGAAATCAGCTTTACGGTAGGGGTTGGACAAAAAGTAGGATTAGCAGGGCCAAACGGTGCGGGTAAAAGTACCCTTTTTAACCTTTTAACACGGCAAGAATTACCCCATGAAGGAAATGTAGAAATAGAAGGGTCAGTTGTTTTAGTTCCCCAAGAAGTAAAAAGAGATCCAATTTTGGAAAAATCTCAAACAGCACGCGAATATTTAGATGAGCAGTATATACATGACAACCGGGATATTCTGGAAATGTTGCGCGGTCTAGAACTTTCTGAGATTGAGCTGTACGAATCAGCACATGGGCTAAGTGGTGGTCAAAAAACAAAACTGGCAATTGCCCGAGCGCTCCTTCATACGCCTGACATACTTCTCCTGGATGAACCTACCAACTTTTTAGATACAAAAGGAAAACTATGGGTAATGAATTTCCTTAGTACATACCCAAAAACCTTAATCTTAGTCTCGCATGATCTAGAGCTATTGGATAAATCTATTGATAAAGTGATCGTAATCAATCCGGAAAACTCAAAAATTGAAGAATATAAAGGAAATTACAGTCAGTATATAAAGCTTAAGGCACAGCACGATGCATTACTCATAAGGCAAATAACAAATGAGGTGAAACATGTAAAAAGGATGGAAAAAAGCTTAGTGGGACTCATGAGCAGAAAGTCAGAAAAGGGTGTAAGACAGCGTGTTCAGCTTCAAAAACGGATCGAAAGAATAAAGGAGGCACTCCCCCCGCTTCCTAAAGAAGCAAAGCGAATCCAAGTAGCACTACCAAAACCTCAACCTCTTTCTGACGCACCCATAAAGGTACAGGATATAAAAAAGAGTTTTCAGGAAAAGCTTATATTTGAACATCTCTCCCTCATAGTTAATAGGGGTGAGCGAATAGCACTCATAGGACCAAACGGTGCGGGAAAAAGTACCCTAATCAAAATACTCATGGGTACGCTTATCCCGGACGTTGGAGAAGTAATTCGCAATGAAAAATTAAAAGTTGGATATTACTCACAAGAGTTTGAAACATTTAACTTCAACCAAACGCTTATAGATTTAATCGCGGAACGGGGGGCTATGCCACATGAAAAAATTCGGGCATTTCTGGCAGCATTCCTATTTAATGGTACAAAACCATTCCAAACCATAGGATCGCTATCTGGAGGAGAAAAAACAAGACTCTCAATTGCCACACTTCTTCTTGAGAATTATAACTTGCTGGTCTTGGACGAACCTACAACGTATTTAGATGTCATGTCTCAAAGAATAATTTTAGAAGCACTAAAAAAATACACCGGAGCAATTCTTATAGTAAGTCATACGGAGGATTTTATTAAGGAATTAAAGCCTGATCGAGCGCTACTGTTACCCGAAAATAAAGTGCTTGGTTGGTCGGATGAGTTGCTTGACGAAGTCGGCAAAATCTAATGTATTTCTAACTCTTGAAATTACGTTTTTCCACGTTATACTAACAGTATGTTAAATTTAAATTCAATAATGATAGGCACCTCAAAAGTTCAAGAAATGGCAGAGTTTTACAAGAAAGTATTTGATCGCCCGGCTGACATGGTTGATGGAGATTGGCATGGTTGGCAGGTTGGAAAGGGATTTTTAACCATCGGTGCACATTCTGAAATACACGGGAAGGCACAAGAACCTCAAAGAATCATTATGAATTATGAAACAACAGAAGTGAAAGAAGAATTTGAACGCATTAAAACTCTAGGCGCAACTGTCATAAAAGAACCATATGATATGGGAGGAGCATGGATTGCAACATTAGCCGATCCTGATGGAAATTATTTTCAACTTATGACTCCCTGGGAAGAAGTAAAACAGGCAAATTAAATGAAGACTGCATTAATTCCATATCTTAATTTTAACGGAATAGATACTGCAACTGCTATGAAATTTTATCAGGGTATTTTTGGTGGCGAACTAAAAATGAGTACATTTGAAGAATCTGGCATGGCAAAAAATGATACGGAAAAAGATTACATAATGCACGCGGAACTAAAAACTGAAGACTTCTCCTTTATGGCAAGTAGTGGACAACCAGGAAATCCTATTAAATTTGGAGATAGCATAAGCCTAAGTCTTATTGGAACAGATGAGGCAGGACTCACTGAAAAATTCAATAAGCTATCCGCTGGTGGGAAAATAACCATGAAACTTGAAAAACAATTTTGGGGAGATATCTTTGGAATGTTAACTGATAAATTTGGGATTCAGTGGATGATAAACATAACTGCTGAAGAGGGAGAGAAAAATAAATGAAACAATCCCCCGTGGTACATTTTGAGATGCCAGCAAAGGATAATGCACGAGTTGCTAAATTTTATACTGAAGCGTTTGGCTGGCAAATGAACCAGTTGGGACCTGAGATGGGAAATTATCTTCTTGCAGGGACTACTCCGGTTGATGAAAACCAGATGGCCTTAAATCCAGGCGCAATCAATGGAGGATTTTTTGAATGGAAAGATGAAGCAGGATTTTCCGCTCCTCATATTGTAATTCAGGTAGAAAATTTAGATGAATCTATTGAGGCTGTTAAGAAATCAGGTGGAGAAGTTATAGGTGAGAAAATGGATATTCCCGGAATAGGAACCTACGCTTCTTTCAGAGATACCGAAGGCAATAACGTTGGCATACTTCAACCACCAAAAGCATAATACATTTTAAACAGTCTCCATTCACAATTCATAATCCTTTGTTCGGCTTAATTTCTCGTGTGAAAAAAGCGCCAAAGTCCGTTAACTAAATAACATACTCCAATAAATACTAAAAGCATACGCCCAGGCAGACTACTGACTAATGATCTCACCATATCCCCCACCGCGACAAAGCCCCATACTGATGCGACAATAGCTGATAATAATATTGACACTCCAAAAATTACTTTCATAAAGCTATCTACTCGTTCTGTAAAAAGATATGCAAGCTTGGTTCTTTCATGAACGGCAATCGTGTTCTTATTTTTTCCCTCTGGCCTCTCTAATAAATGCTCAAAAATATCCTCAAAAAAATCTTTTGCCTCTTCAATTATTTCCTCAAACATAACCATATTCTACCGCGCGTTTTCCTATTTGCATTTGATATACTTCACATATGAGAAAAATGCTTATACTAGATGCTTTCGGTTGGGGAATAGGACTTTGGCTCTTAGGGTACGCTCTTGGAATAGCTTTATTTGCTGTAGTTCCAACATCTCTTTTAGGATGGGTTATTTCTCCCATTGGGGTACTTGCTACTCTTTTTGTGCTCATTAAAAAGATCAAGTCTCACAATTTAAGCTATTATCTTCTGTTATCTATCTCATGGACACTCATAGCGATTCTTTTTGATTATTTTTTCCTACTTCAATTGTTCCACCCAAAAGACGGGTATTATAAATTAGACGTATATCTCTATTATCTTCTCACCTTTACGCTTCCAATCATTGTAGGTTTTATGAAAACAAAAAAAACTACCTAATTACCATGAAAATCAATGCAAAGTGGCACCTGAAAAACAAAATGCCTAAAAATCCTAAGATTGAAGAACAAATAAAATGGCACTTAGAACATATTAAAAACTGCACATGCCATCCTATCCCCGCAAAACTTCAGAAAATAATTGATACAAAAGATAAACAGAATTAAATCTAAAGCTTAGCCAATGTCTATCTATAAATCTGCTGTTTAAACTAGCATATTCCAGAGATTACATACAAAACTCTTGACCTATGTTAATAAATATTTTGATATACTGAATCTTACCTGGCTTAGGTCGCCTACGCAGCAAGTATTGCATTTGAAAAATAAAAATATGACACAACAAATTACACCAAATCTTTGGTTTAACAATAACGCACAAGAAGCAATTAATTTTTATCTTTCAGTTTTTTCTCGCATGCCTGGTGACTTTAAAATATTAAATACTGACTACTACACAGAAGTAGGAGAAGAAATTACAGGACACAAAAAAGGAGACGTTGTGACGATTGAATTTGAGTTATTAGGTATGAAGTTTGTGGCGATCAATGCTGGTCCAGAATTCGTATTTAACCCATCTATTTCTTTTTCAATTGAGTGTAAAACTCAGGAGGAAATCGACTACTATTGGGAAAAGCTTTCAGCAAAGATGGAGGCAGAACAATGCGGATGGCTTCAGGATAAATACGGTCTTTCATGGCAAATAGTCCCTGAACATTTAAGTAAAATGTTAAAAGACGGAACACCCAAACAACGAAAACGCGTTACAGAAACATACATGCCGATGAAAAAAATGATTATAGCCGATCTTGAAAAGGCATATGCTGAAAAGTGATTTGCATGTGAACTTTTTGAGTGGGGCAAGAAAGAAGTAAAGCAAGAACTGCAAGGATCAGTATAGTATTATTCCAAATAATCTTTGAGTTTTAGAGCCGAAGCAGCAGCGAGGTTCGCAAACTTAAGGCTTACTCTAAGTAGTCCTTAAGTTTATTGCCCCGGCTAGGATGTCTTAATTTTCGAAGCGCCTTTGCTTCAATCTGACGGATGCGCTCACGGGTAACCGCAAACATTCGCCCCACCTCTTCTAGCGTCTTTGGTTTTCCGTCTCGTAAACCGAATCTTTCTTCTAAAACGCGTCTTTCACGGTCAGATAATGTTCCCAATACTGAACCTAATTGTTCTTTGAGTAAACCGCGGGAAGCAGTATCAAAAAGAGTTGGTGCTGTAATATCATAAATAAAGTCTCCTAAGTACGAATCTTCCTCATCGCCTACCGGAGTATCTAATGAAGCGGGCTGTTGTGAGATTTTTATAATCTCCCGTGCTTTATCTGGATCTATTTCTAATATTTCAGAGATTTCTTCTGGGGTTGGCTGACGACCCAATTCCTGCATGAGTTTTCTTTGTACACGCATGAAACGGTTTATATTTTCAACCATATGTACCGGAATACGAATTGTTCTTGCCTGGTCAGCAATTGCGCGCGTTATAGCTTGTCTAATCCACCAGGTAGCATACGTGGAAAATTTGAAGCCTTTTTTCCAGTCATACTTTTCAACAGCACGAATAAGCCCCTGATTTCCTTCCTGGATAAGGTCCAAAAGCGTCATTCCTCGACCTACATATTTTTTTGCAATAGAAACAACTAGTCTCAAGTTTGACTCAACAAGCTTTTTTCGCGCTTTAGGATCTCCCTTCTCAAACCGTTTTGCAAGATCAACTTCCTGTTCAAATGTGAGAAGTGGAATTCTTCCAATTTCCTTTAAATACATGCGTACAGGATCAGTAACCGCACCGCCTTGAATTATATTTAATGCCTCTAATTCCCGCTCTAAATCCTCAATAGATTTCTGGTTTTCCTTTTCCTCCTCAACGGTTTCAAATATATCTATGCTCTTTTTTAAAAGCTGATCATATAGATAGTCTAGCTCTAGTACATGCTCTTCAGGCTTTGGAAATGTAAGAAGTATTTCATCCTGGGAAATATACCCTCTTTTTTTAGCTGTTGCAAGAAGTGTCGCGACTCTATCACTCTTTGTAGGGTTTACTTTAGCTGTCATAATTATACGCAAAAATACCAAAAACCCCACTCTTTATGGGGCTTTTGGGAAGTAAAATGATTGTACTCTTTTGTTTGTCTGCAGTCAAGCTGCACCATTTTCCTGAATTTTTCCGGTTAAGTGCGCGACCTCACTTTGAAGCATATCTACCTTCTTTGTATCCCGTGCGCGCTCTGCCTCAACCAATTCGCTGGCTATCTGTGTTATTCTCTTTTTTATAGCCAAACTCTTTTCCTCGATTGCTGTTTTTTTAAGTTCATACGTAAAATCTTTCTCTGAAAATTCCTGGATTGGAAACAAATATGCAGTGTCGTAAGCCTCTGTTAACTCTGGTGGAAGATTCCTTGAGAAATCTACTGGCTCAAATACGCCACCTTTCTCAGCATGTGTTTTCAAGCGCAGGAATAGCTTCTGATAGACAGGCATAACCCAAGCAACATCTGAAATAATTGAATCTACTGTTCGTATAGCCTCAAGCATATGGGGAGATTGCAGTATTAACGCAAACAGGTAGACTGAAATCACATCTTCACGTGTTTTTTTCTTGAGGTCTATGGGGAGGGTTTTTGTAACCTTTGCACTTTTCTCTTTCTCTGCTTGACGCAAAACTGCATCAAAACTTGTGTCAAGAGCCACGGCTAGCTTCTTCAGATAATGCTCTTTTATAACCTGATTATCTATTACAGATAGATAAGGAATTGTTTTTTCCAATATTGCTCTCTTCCCATCCGCGCTCTGCGGGTCTGACTGGGCAACTGCCGAGTCTATAATAAAGTCATATATATGAACGTCTTTTTTTAAGGCCTGCTTAAAGGCGATTGGGTCGGAGGATAATAACTCATCAGGATCTTTTCCTGTGGGAAGTACAATAACTGAAGCAACTATACCTGCGTTTTCTATCATCTGAATAGAACGTCTTTGCGCACTCGTTCCTGCAGGATCAGTATCAAAACAAAATACGAGTTTTTGAGCATACCTTTTTAATAGGTCTATCTGTTCCGGCGTTAATGCCGTACCCTTAACTGCAACCACATTCCCAATTCCCTCCCTATGCGCTGAAATTACATCAAACTCCCCTTCCATAATAATCACCGCTCCTTCTTTTTTAATTTCGTCACGCGCAAGGTTCAATCCAAAAACAGTTTCTCCTTTCTTGTATAGCATTGTCTCTTTCGTATTCACATACTTTGGCATCTGGTCAGAAGACAGCGATCTTCCGGAAAAGGCAATAATATTCCCCCTAGGATCAGTTATGGGGAACATAATTCTATGCCTAAAAAAATCTATAACACGCGTACCTTGCCTAAATGCAAGTCCTGCGTCTACCAAATCCTGAGGCTGATACTTTTTTTTACTTAAAAGAAATTTGGCTAGCGAATCCCCAGTATTGGGCGCGTATCCTACCTGAAACGTTTTAAGAAGTGCCTCTTTCTGGTGTCTCTTTTTGGTCACATACTCCAAAGCCTGTTTCCCTACACTGTGAGAAAACAAAATATATTCATAGTACTGGGCTGCTAAAAGATTTAAGGAATACAGTAAGTCACGTTTCCGTTCAATTTCAGAACGGGCAGCTGAAGTAGTTAGTTTAACCCCTGCCTTCTGTGCTAAAAACTTTAATGCATCCGCAAAAGTAGTCTTTTCATATTCCTCTACAAAAGTAAACACATCCCCACCTTTATTACATCCAAAACAATGCCAAATCTGCCTATCAGGGGACACCACAAAAGAAGGAGACTTTTCACTGTGAAAGGGGCATGGAGTTTTAAAGTTGCGTCCTGCCTTTTTAAGAGGGATATATGATTCGATTAACTCGACTATGTCTGTTTTTTGTTTTACTTTTGCAACATCATCCACGCCCATATTGTAGCATACGACTCAAAAGCTGAATCTGAACATAAATAATCTAGTCGACTTGAACGGAAAATTCATACTTGATACTTCGTATGTAATACTTAATACTAAATTTATGTTTGCGAAGGTGTTATCAAGCGCTGTCGTAGGACTGGATGGAGTTTTAGTTGAAGTAGAAACTGATATTTTAAACGGGCTTCCCGCATTTACCGTAGTTGGTCTTCCAGATAAAGCAGTTGAAGAATCAAAAGAACGTGTTAGATCAGCACTTAAAAATACAGGCGCTGACATTCCACCTAAAAGAATCACAGTAAACCTGGCACCCGGAGATTTACCTAAAGAAGGTCCATCTTTTGATCTGCCCATAGCAATCTCCATTCTTACTGCCTCAGAACAGATCCCAATCAAAAAAAATGAAGCTTATCTTTCAAATTCAATATTTTTAGGTGAATTGTCTCTTGACGGATCACTGCGTCATACAAAGGGAATTTTACCTATGGTGTTACTCGCAAAAGAGAAAAAGATTGAAAATGTTTTTATCCCCTATGCTAACGCTGCAGAAGCCAGCATGATCCAGGGTGTATCGTTATATCCCGCGAAAACACTCAAAGATGTTTTTCTTCATGTTTCAGGGACTACTTTTATAGAAAAACTTACACATATTCCCTTTGAGGAAATTGAAAGCGAAGAACTGTATGAATTTGACCTAAAAGACATCAAGGGTCAGGAATTTGTAAAACGCGCGGTGGAAGTTGCTGTTTCCGGAGGGCATAATATTTTACTAAAAGGACCACCGGGAGCCGGGAAAACATTACTTGCCAGAACTATCCCGTCTATTCTTCCAAATCTCACTTTTGATGAGGCAATAGAGGTAACCAAAATATACAGCATTTCAGGGCTGTTAAGCGAAAACGCCATCATCAAACAACGCCCCTTCAGATCCCCCCATCATACAACCTCCCACATAGGGCTTATTGGAGGATCTGCAAATCCAAAACCAGGAGAAGTATCGCTTGCACACCGCGGAGTTTTATTCCTGGATGAATTCCCTGAATATCCCAGACACGTTTTGGAGGCTATGCGGCAGCCTATGGAAGACGGACACGTGATCATCTCCAGGGCGCGTGAACGCGTTAAATTCCCAAGTCGTTTTATGCTTGTTGCAGCAGCCAATCCTTGCCCATGTGGATACTATGGCGACCATACTCGTAAGTGTAGCTGCACAACACTTCAAATCTTAAAATACCAAAAACGTGTCTCAGGTCCAATACTTGACCGTATAGATATTCATATAGATGTACCAGCCGTAAATATTTCTAAAATTACAGAAGATGATAATTCAACAGCAGAAACATCAAAAGTCGTTAGAAATCGCGTTGAGAAGGCAAGAAAGCGGCAATTAAAAAGGTTTCAAGGAAGAAAAATTATCACAAATTCAGATATGTCCGCAAAGGATATAAAAATACTCACACAAATAGACAAAGATGCAAAAGATATTTTACGAAATGCAGTGACAAAATTTTCTCTTTCAGCAAGGTCATATCACAAGGTTATAAAAGTTGCGCGAACAATTGCCGACCTCACAGAATCTGAAACCATAAAAAAGGAGCACATTTTAGAAGCACTTCACTATAGACCAAAAACCTCCAGCGAATGACTAGGACTTCATACAATTTGGTATACTGATAAATATGCCCTTAGACAATGTGCAGGGATTGTCTGCGTCACAAATCCCCGCCCTCCAAAAACAATTTGGAAAAAACTCTGTTGAAACAAAAGATTCGTTTTTTTTCCTAAAACTGCTTCTCTCACAATATAAAGACATCACAACGCTCATACTCTTTCTTGCCGGAGTGTTCTCATACTTTATAGGCGATACCATAGACATGGTCTTTATCTTTATGGTTCTTGTCTTTAATGGTGTCTTTGGATTTATCCAAGAGTATAGGGCACATGACACAATTGGAAAGTTAAAGGAGCTAGTGTCCCCGATAGCACGCGTCATACGAGACGGACAAGAAACGGAAATAGACGCGCGCTACATTGTCCCTTCAGATATCGTAGTCATTCGTGAGGGGGATAAGATACCCGCTGATGGAAAGCTCATCACGAACGTGTCAATGGAGGTTGATGAATCTATACTTACAGGAGAATCAATATCTGTGGAAAAAGCATCAAATTCTCTCCTGTATTCCGGAACGTTTGTTGTGCGTGGCCGTGGAATGCTTTTAGTGGAAACTATTGGCTTTAAAACAAAGCTTGGTGAAATAGCATCTGAACTTGAGAACACTAAAAAACCGGAAATTCCACTTACAAAAAATCTTTCATCGCTTAGTAAACGACTTGCTTTTGTGGCACTCATTTTATCTTTCGCACTCATACCCATAGGTTTTCTTCAAGGAAGGGATATAACTCAAACAATTTTAATTTCAGTAAGCGTTGCGGTAGCTCTTATACCTGAAGGGCTTGCGTTAATAGTTACTGTCGGGCTTGCTGTTGGCGCATACAGAATGGTTAAGAGAAAGACTATCATGCGTAAAATGGCTGCCGTTGAGACACTCGGAACAACAAACGTTATTTTGTCTGATAAAACCGGAACGCTTACTCAAAATAAGATGAAGGTTAAAAAATTCTATCTTCATAATAAAGAGAAAGAAAACCTTTTCCTGAGATGCATGGTCTTAGGAAACACTGCAAATCTGGTGCTAAAAGAGGACGGAAATAGTTTTGAGATAACAGGAGACGGGACAGACGGCGCTCTTCTTGCGTTTGCTAGCGAGCAATCCCAAGATATTGAAAATCTTCAAAAAGAAGGAAAAATCATAGAAGAAAAACCTTTTAATCCGGAAACAAAAACTATTGAGGTTACTTGGGAAAATAATGATGAGCGGCACATTTTAGTAAGAGGTGCACCAGAGACAATCCTTGCATTAACCAACGAACACGCAGAAGTTAAAAAATTATTAAGTGAATATGAAAAAGAAGGTCTCCGAGCAATTGCCTTTGCGGAAAAGTCACCCAAAAGCTCATATTTTACCCTGCTTGGAATTACGGCACTGTACGATGCTCCCAGAAAAGAAGCAGAACAGGCGATAAAAGAAGCACGAGATGCTGGAATTAAAATTGTAATGGTTACAGGAGACAATCCGGTTACAGCCAAAGCAATTGCTGAAGAAATTGGTCTTATCGCAGACGGAGAGTTGATAGTAACTCACGACGAATTGGGTAAAATGGGAGATCAAGAGATTCTTAAACTCCTACCCCGAGTTAAAATTTTTGCGCGCATGATTCCAACAGATAAGCTTCGCCTGGTAAGACTTTATAAACAAGCAGGGTTAATTGTTGCGGTAACAGGAGATGGAGTAAATGATGCGCTCGCACTTTCAGAAGCACATATTGGGATTGCCATGGGAAAAACAGGAACTGATGTTGCAAAAGAAGAAGCAGACATGATCATAACAGATGATAATTTGTATACCGTTATAAAAGCTGTTGAAGAAGGACGCGGGATCTATGAAAATATTGTTCGTGTAGTTATGTTTCTTTTCGCAACAAATCTTACGGAATTTGCACTCATATTATTTGCGGTTGCTTTCGCACTCCCGCTTCCTCTTACGCCAACTCAAATACTGTGGGTAAATCTTATTGGAGACGGGCTACCCGCTTTTGCACTCGCAATTGATAATAAGCGCAGAAATTTGCTAAAAAAGCGTCCAAGACCTGCGTCTGAACAAATACTAAATCGCAAGAGACTTCAATTTACTCTAACCATAACCGGAATTTTTTCCACAATATTAATCATACTTTTTATGCTAGCACTTCACTATAATTTTTATCCTGATGCGCTCGTCTTTAATCTTTTAGTAGTCGGTGAGATGATTATTGTGTTTATTATAAGAGGAGGCATTTTCCCCATAAATAGGTTCTTAATTCTATCAGTTGCGATAACTTTACTACTTCAGTATTTTGCGGCAACTCACTTTAGCGGATTCTTCCATTAATGATCTACTACAATTGAGTAGAGTCTCTCGTATGCTATTTTCGGGTCTTGAGCATTCCATATATATGAAGTTGCGACAAACCGTACCGCACCAGCACTTTTTCCAAATAAAATAGTTGTGTCCTTTACCCCCCCATCTACCTCTATGGGAATCTGAGAACGTGTTTTAATCAGCCTTACCTTATCAAGCTTTCTCTCATCAAATTGCGCACCTGTAAACCCGACTTGTTGACATGTATAAACAGTTACACAGTCTAGGTCAGAAAGCGGAATGGTATCTATAATTGACTTATCAGTTGGACCATCTAATGCGATCCCTACTTCACCGTACAGCTGTGCTTCTGCTACAAAATCAGAAATACTTGGCATCTTCTCTATATGCCCTAAAAATCTCTTAAAACCTGCGTCAGCAAAAGGCTTTAGGTATTTTATCGGATCTTCCACCATCATGTGAACTTCCAAAATCAAATCCTTTGCATATTTGGCAAATGGCGCAGGATCCATAAAGGTAGTGTTGCTTGCAAATTTCCCATCTATCAAGTCTATATGAACGGTTTTTGCAAAACCCTTTGCCCGTTCAAGTTTTTCCTCAATGGGGCCCCACTCTTTTTCAAGAATTCCCGGCACTATTTCATATACATATTCTTCAACTGTTAATTCCTCCATTTTTTTATATTATGCTCCCGTTTCAAGGCTTTTGATTTTCTCAATTCGTCTTATGTGCCGCTCTTCTTTGGAAAAAGGCGTTTTAAGAAATGTTGTAAGAAGAGTCTCAAGATCTTCTCCTTTTATAAAATCTAATCCGATTGACATAACATTTGCGTCGTTGTGCTCCCGCGCAAGCTGCACATTTTGCCTGTTTACCGCTAAAAATGCTCGAATTCCGTTAATTTTATTTGCCGCAATGCACTCACCTGCACCTGACTTTCCAAAGACAACACCAAAAGATCCAGCTTCAGAAGCTACCTTACGCGCTGCTTCCGCGCAAAAATCTGGGTAGTCATCATCCTTATCATAGGAAAAGGCACCACAATCTATTGGGTCATAACCTATTTTTTTAATAATCGGTTTAAGACGCTCCTTATAGGCAAATCCTGCGTGATCTGTTCCCAAATATACCTTTATCATAGTACCGCTCTCCCGGTAGACCCGAATATATCCATTCTTTCTTCTACTACTTTTTGCACCTCATCCTCAACTGGCTTCATAAGTTTTACGACAGCATATTCGTCTGGATTATCCTTCAGCTGATGTTCAAGTTCTGTTCTAAAGGCGTAACGCATGTCTGAATTTATATTTATCTTACTTACCCCAACCTCAATTGCCTGCTTAAAATATTCCGAAGGAGTTCCCGACCCCCCGTGAAGACTTATTGCGCAGGACAGCACTGCCCGAATTTGCCTCAATAACTCAATATCAAGTACTTTAGGAACAGGATATTTACCATGAAGATTCCCGATTGCAGCAGCAAATGTATCTATTCCTGTTGCCTCTACAAATTCTCTTGCTCCCGCTGGAGTGCTAAATGTTTTTTTAATCTCATCGTAGTCAATTTCATCATGGTGTACGTTTGAACTACCCCCAAAATAATGAGGCTCACTTTCAACTAACGCTCCCGTGGTTTTTGCGTACTCAACTACTTCTTTTGTAGCCGCAATAATTTCAGAAAGTGTTGCTTCCTTTTTTTCTTGAGACAAATCTATGTGAATAAATTCAAATCCGGCATCAATCCCTGCTTTTGCTGCTTCAACTGAGGGTGAATGATCTAAGTTAACATACATCTCTATACCATATTCTTTTTTATAGTTGTCAACTAGGCAACGAACATTTGCAAGCCCCATAGCCTCAACCTCTCCATGCGAAAGTTCCACTAACACCGGAGAATTTTTATTTTTAGCAGCACGAGCTATTGCTATAAGTGTTTCTTGATTATCTATATTAAATGCGCCTACAGCAAATTTTTCTTCACGTGTCCGAATCCAAAGAGAGCGGGCTGAGTCTTGATTAGTCATGAGTTTTTATATCTGCATTACCTGAAAATCTGAACGCGCAACTAGCATACTTTCAATTTTGTCTTTCGTCAAGAGCCCATCTTGAGCGCCAAGCTTACTCATTACACCATGCGCATTTACTGCACCCCATGCCATAGCGGTTTTTATGTTTTTCCCAAGCAAAAGTGCTCCAAAAAAAGCAGAGGCATATGAATCCCCCGCTCCTGTTTTATCTACAGAACGAAAATTTTCATCGTATGAGGGAATAGCGTAATATGCGTTTTCTGAATAGCTATATGCTCCATTTTGACCATCAGTCACAGAAACAATATCTGGACCAAACTGAGACAACTTGTATAATAATTCTCGCATGTTACCTGCCACTTCTTTTTTTTTGGCAAGAAGCCTCTCCCCTTCTTCTTTGTTTACAAATAAAATTTTTGATGCTGCTAACACCTCAAAAATAATTTCATTACTATCCTTCAATTGGTGTGACCCCGGAGAAAATGCTAAAAGTAAAGGATGAGATTGGACATATAATAAAACATCTTTGTATGCCTTCCGCCAATCTTCCCCGATTGAAGTCAAATATAAAGATTGAATATCGCTTACTCGCGTTGCATCAAAGTCGTACGGAAGTGCTTCATGATGCGAGAAAATAACTCTGTCCTTATCAAAATCAAAAATCAGAGAGAGTGAAGAGCTTTTTGTTTTTAACGTACTCTCTATAAGATCTACTCCTACCCCCTCTATAGTCTCCCTCATCTGACGTCCTAACACGTCCTCACCCATATAGGTATAAAAGGATACATCAAGGCCAAGTCTCTTGAGTGCTACTGAAACGTTTGAACCGTTTCCTCCTAGTTTCATTTCTGAAAGTTTTATGGGAATTTTATCCCCTAGTCCAAAAGAAACGTCCTTATCAGTTTGGGTATATGAAGTGTTTGATTCTGGGGAAAGAAATATATCTATATCAGATGATCCAACAACAAGTGTATGCATAATAATTTTGAGCCATTTTTATTGTAGTATGTATGATTCTATCTTTGCAACTGATGCTTCTGCATTCGTTTTACAACTGAACCTCTAGTATGGTCTCCCTTAAACAAAAGGCTCAATCATTTTTACTACTTGCGTCCATATTATCCCTTCAGTATAATCTGATTCAAATTCCCCTGTTTTATCCGATAGGTGTACTCTATCCGAATGAATCGGATAATTGGGAGCGCCATGAGACTTATAGTAGATCTTTTTTATCTTCTGATTTGGCTCCTCATTTTAGTTGGGGATAGCGTGCTTTATCTTTTTTCTCAATTGGAAAGGATTTTAACAAAAAGCTCTAAAATAGTAATAAAAATATACAAAAACCCCTCAAAGCTTCCTCGTTTTACCTTACAAAACAAAAATCATCATCTCAAGAAAAAACAGATACTATTTAAAACAAAAAGAAAGCACAATTACTACATTCAGTACTACACAAAAAAGATCAGTAAAAAAACAAAAAAACTATTCAACTCAGTAACGTATCCATTCGTGAAGCTTTACGAATTTGAAAAACAAAGACGTGATGAGTTTATTTTTGAGGAGAAAATTTTGTCTGAAGAGAAAAAGCTCAGAAAAGCACACAGGGGGCGTCCTTCCTTCTGGTATAGAGTTAAAATATTTTTTTGGGGAGTTACTTTCGCAACCATTTTCATCTTTCTTCCATTAGTTGCCCTCGTCTTTCTCTCAGATCTTCCGAACCCATCAGGAATTTCAACAACATATATACCAAAAACTACAAAAATTTATGATAGAAATGGAATATTGCTCTATGAGATATTCGCAAATCAAAATAGATCAATTGTTCCATTACATAAAGTTCCTAAACACCTCCAACAGGCAACGATTGCAATTGAGGATAGAGATTTTTACACGCACCCGGGCTTTGATGTTCGAGGCATGCTGCGCGCACTTGTTTCAAACCTGAAACACAATGATCTTCAGGGCGGATCAACAATTACCCAACAGCTTATAAAGTCCTCCCTTCTTACCCCTGAGCCAACTATCACACGAAAAGTAAAGGAAGTGCTTTTGGCCTTTTGGGCAGAGCGGGTTTATAGTAAGGAACAGATATTAGAGCTTTACTTCAATTATGTCCCTTACGGAGGGACTGCGTGGGGAGTTCAGGCTGCAAGTGAGATATATTTTGGCAAACCTGTTGAAAAGCTAGACCTTGCTGAGTCTTCCTTTCTTGCCGGTATCCCACGCGCTCCTAGTGTATATTCTCCCTACTCTACAACCCCTACTTTGTGGAAAAAAAGACAAAAAGATGTATTGTCAGCAATGGTAAGAATGGGTGCAATCAGTAAAAATGAATCAGTTAAAGCATATAACAAAAAACTTACCTTTGCAGGCTCACGCGTAGGAATTAAAGCACCGCATTTTGTAATGTACATAAAGGATTTGCTCGTTCAAAAATATGGTTTGTCTGAAGTAGAGCTTGGCGGTCTCCAGGTAAAAACAAGTCTTGACATGAAAATGCAAGACAAAGTACAGGAAATTGTAACAAATGAAGTAAACGGAAACGCAGCACTTAACATATCAAATGGTGCATCAGTCGTTACAGATCCTAGAAACGGTGATGTGCTTGCAATGGTTGGCTCCAAAGATTACTTTGACACGGATCATGATGGAAATGTAAATCTAGTCACCTCCCTGCGTCAACCCGGATCTACTATTAAAATTGTAACCTATGCTCTTGCTCTCTCTTCAGGATACACTCAAGCAACAATGCTTGACGATTCACCTCTCACGATAACCCCAGCACAAGGTCCCGCCTATACACCCGTGAATTACGACGGAAGCTACAGAGGAAACGTACCTTTACGCTTAGCATTCGCAAATTCACTTAACATCCCTGCTGTACGGGTCGCTCAAAAAATGGGAGTCAATAACATCATTGAACAAGGAAAGCGAATGGGAATAAAGACGTGGAATGAACCTGAAAAGTACGGTCTATCAATAACTTTAGGTGGGGCTGAAACTACAATGCTAAATCTCGCAAGCGTTTATGGAACAGTCGCAAACTCTGGAAAACGGGTTGACATAGATCCAATTCTTTCAATTACTGATTCTTTCGGAAACTCACTCTATAAAAAAACACCTCAAGAATCCCAAGTTTTAGATACGGGAGTCGCATTTATCATTTCAGACATTTTATCCGACAACAGGGCAAGATCAATCGAGTTTGGCAGTAACTCACCTTTAAATGTCCCAAATCACCGAGTATCTGTAAAAACGGGAACAACTGATAATAAGCGGGATAATTGGACAGTAGGATTTACTCCTAATCTAGTAGTTGCAACCTGGGTAGGCAATAATGATAATTCTCCCATGAGCCAATCATTGGCATCTGGGATAACAGGCGCTGCCCCCATGTGGAACAGAATTATTACAAACCTCCTTCAAGCAAGAAGTGAAGGTCCTCTTCTTATCCCCAACAATGTAACCAGAAAACCATGTTACGGATTTGAGATGTACTTTCTACAAGGAACAGAGGGAACATGCAGGTACACACCAATCACTCCATCCCCCACAAAACCGGCAACGGCACTTGCTCAGTAGACATTATTTGTGTATAAAAGTACTATGACGCTCGGAAGCATATCAGATGTACATAGTTTTCAAAATAAAAAAGTTTTAGTAAGAATTGATTCAGATGTGGACATTAAAAATAATGTCATCCTTGACGACTCGAGGCTTTTGTCTTCACTTGAAACAATTAAATACATTATAAATCACGGGGGAGTCGCTCTTCTTATTGGACACTCAGGGCGACCGGATGGTAAGGTAAATCCCGAATACACCCTGGAAATCGTCGCAAATTGGTATGCAAAACACCTTGGAGGAAAGGTTAAAGAGGAAACGCTGGATGAATTCCCCTGTTGGCAAATTAATGATAGTCTACTATTACTTGAGAATGTTCGTTTCTACAAAGGGGAGGAGGAAAATGACGAAACGTTTGCAAAAAAAATAGCTTCTCTTGGAGATATCTTCGTCAATGAAGCCTTCGCAGTTTCTCATCGTGCGCATGCAACCACAGTTGGAATAGCAAAATTACTTCCATCATACGCAGGGTTTCATCTTCAAAAAGAAGTACAAACACTAGAAAATGTTATGAAAAATCCAAAACGTCCGCTTGCAGTTCTTATTGGAGGAGCAAAAATTGAAACAAAACTCCCCATGGTTGAAAAAATGCATCATATAGCAGATTACGTGCTTGTTGGAGGAAAAATTGCCGAAGAAACAAAAACCCTCATTAAGGTTCAACATGAAAAAATAGTTGGTCAAAAATCTGCTGTATTGGTAGCTGATAACACTCCAAACGGTGAAGATATCACTGAAAAAGACGCAGAAAATTTTATACAAATTCTTGCACTTGCTAAAACTATTGTATGGAATGGACCCGTCGGCAAGATGGGAAATCCAAAAACTGAAGAAAACACGCTAGAAATAGCCAGAGCAATTGCTGAATCAGATGCATACACAATAGTTGGTGGTGGAGACTCAATAACGCTTCTAAAAGAGCACAACATGTTAGGTAGTTTTTCTTTTATCTCAACAGGTGGAGGCGCAATGCTAGAATTTCTATCTGGCAAAAATCTTCCTGGAATAAGCGTACTTGAACGGACCTAAGTACTCCTATGGTGTGTTAAAAGAAACTTGGGTATGGTCGTAAAGAGGGTTAAGACTTATATCAAGCATGCCATGATTTAAAGATATTATGGGAGTTGATCTTGCAAATAATTTACCAGTTGCGCTACTATCAATCGTTGAAAGAACAAGCGCTGAAGCCAAACCCCTTGATTCCTCTAAATCCGTTTTAACATTGTCCTGCGCAACATTATACATCTCAAGCACTTTGTTCTTATCTTCTGATGCAATGGTAGCAAGTGCTAAACGTATATCTGTGTGCTCATCCGATGAAAATTACCATGCCAAATCTTTCTCTACAAGCAATGAAATGGTATAATTTACCCATGAATGAAAGATTTTCAAAACAGACGGAGCCAAACAGTGAAAAATTAAAGCTACGGCTTATTAAAGCTGCTGAGCCTTTAAAAAGAGAGCGAAGAAGTTTAAGCATAAGTAAAAGTTCCCTAATTCAATCGTCAAATAATCTTGCCAACACATCAAGTGAGGAAATGTTTGTTATGCTTGTTGAGGAAATGAAGCGGTATAAAACGTTAATTTCTAGAAAGGCAGCTGATCATGCGCTTGCAGGAATACAGCAACTAGCAGATGGTCTTGCAGATACTCTTCCGGGAAATGACTCTGGTGTAAAATTTGTTGTGGAATCCATGAACTATATTGAAGGCAATAACCCTAAACTCAGCACTGAAATTACTTGGCAGATAGATGCAGCAACTAAAAGAAGTCATGAAAGAGAAGTAAAACGTGAAGAATTTTATAGAAAATGGAGAAAAAACCAAACGAGTTAAAGTAACGCTACCCAAAAACCTTATTTCTTCTCAAGTACGTCCTGTACGATTTTCAAAGTTTCTTCTTTGCTGTGCTCAAAGGTGTTTATAACAAAATCATAGTATTTAGGGTCGAAATATACCCAATCCTGATCATCATGCGCGTACATATGCCTCCACTTTGCAAGATCGTTCTTCTCTCTTTCTAGTACCTCTTTTTTTGCATCCTCCATTGCTTTTCCCTCACGGTTTACTAATCTATCAATTCTCATTTGAGTCTGGTCTACTCCGAGTCTATCCTCACAAATAACGAGTATTTTAAACACACCATCAACTCCTTGCGCATTGTAGCCTGCAAGCTTGGTCTCCAAAACAATGTTTCTATTCTCTTTAAGAATTTTTTTAAGCTGTTCATCAAAAAGCGCATCTTCTTCATCTGGGCGAAGATGTGTATCCTTTGCGTCAACATTCATTCGGGAACGTATAGCCTCCCAAAAGATTTCCCCACCTTCTATATGCTTCCAACCTAAATGGTGAGCTATCCCATTTGCAAGAGTTGTTGAACCGGCTCCAATTCTTCCTGAAACAGTAATTATCCTTGTGTTTTCCATACTATATTTAAAAATTACTTGAGATATTTGGGTATTAAATCATTATTTAATAGTCAGGTCAATTAGTAATTAGTTTTTACCTGATATTTTTTCCCGAGGATTACAGTTTCTTCTACAAGCCTATTTGCATACCCAAATTCATTGTCGTACCATGCAATAACCTTTACCATGTTCCCGCCTACTACTTGCGTCAATGAAAGATCCACAATGGAGGAATGTGAATCACCAATAATATCACTTGAAACAATTGGGTCCATTGTTGCTCTCAATATTCCTTTCCATTTTGGAGCATCTGCGGCATTTTTAAGCTCTGAATTTACCTGCTCAACGGTAACATTTTTTTTAAGTAAAAAAGTAAAATCTGATAAAGACCCTACAACTGTCGGCACTCGTACTGCAAGACCATTAAATATTCCTTCAAGTGCTGGGATTGCTTTGGCTGCCGCTTTGGCTGCCCCGGTTGATGTTGGAATAATATTTTGGGCCGCAGCGCGTGCTCGCCTATAATCTTTGTGCCCACCGTCTTGTACTCTCTGGTCTGAAGTATAACTGTGAATAGTCGTCATCATCGCCTTTTCAATACCAAATGCTTGTTCCATAACAGCGGCTACGGGCGCTATGCAGTTTGTTGTACATGAAGCATTACTTATTACATTTTCCAGACTATCAGTTTTACCCGGATCCAAATTTACACCCAACACATAAGTTGCGGAAGCCGCCTCATCCTTAAAAGGCGCAGATAGAACAATGGATTTTGCACCTGAATCAAGGTGTGGTTGAATTTTTTCTGGTGTTGTAAACGCTCCTGTTGATTCAATCACTACATCAACGTCCAACTCTTTCCATGGGAGCTTAGTTGGATCTTTTTCGGAGAAAAATGGGATTACCTTATCATCTACTACTATCGCGCCTATCGTGGGAATAGACGTTGTAACAGCTACTTCCTCAGGTTTTTGTATAAATAATGCATGGTGGGAAAGCGGTCCGTACGTAGTATCGTACTTGAGTAAATACATCCATCCTTGCATGTCAGTACTGGATCCTGCGTTTATTGCCACTACCTCTATTTCATCTGAATGTTTTTCAATAATAATTCTATGAGCAACACGTCCAATTCTGCCATACCCATTTATTGCAACTTTTATCATATGTTCAGAGTATCAAAAAAATGATTAGATGAAAAGAGGAAAGATTATTGAGATAAAAGCATCTCAAAATTAACTTACTTAATTGGATTTTTATGGTTCTGAGCCTGCTTATTGTCAACTGCCTTACAATTTAGTACAATACACATATGTCTGAAAAACGCATGAAGCACAAAAAGGTGAAAGGAATAAAAAAGCATGGATTTATATCCCGAAATAAAACCCATAGCGGAAAAGCAGTTTTAAAAAGAAGAAGGCTTAAGGGAAGAAAGAAATTAGCCCCCTCAAACTAACTTTTTACTTCATGTTTAAAAAAATTCAAAGGTTTTCCTTTAAAAGTGGTGCCCCAAAACAAAAAATTATTACCCCCTCTTTTGTCTTTCGATATCAAAAATCTGAAACTCCAACATATGCTGTCATTGCTGGGAAAAAAGTATCTAAAAAGGCAGTACTCCGAAATAAGGGTAAACGTATGGTGCGCGAAGCAATTATAAATGCATGTAAGAATTTACAAAACTCATATACCATTGTAGTTATTTTAAGATTACCCTTCCAAGAGTACAAAAAATCAGCTATAATAGACGAAGTTGAACAGGTTGTTGCACGACTAAACAAATAATTATGGACTTTCAGGCAATAGGATCATTATTTAACATATTATTTATTAATCCAATCACAAATATCTTGGTTGGAATTTACCAACTTTTACTTTTTGTACACGCACCATATCCTCTTGGTTTCTCAATTATAGGACTTACCATTCTTATTCGTCTTGTCCTCTATCCTTTTACATCCCAGCAGATAAGATCAGCTCATAAAATGCAGAAAGTTGCTCCTCACGTTGCAGCGATAAAAGAAAAACACAAAGGTGATGCAAAGCAACAACAAGCAGAAACAATGAAGCTCTACAAAGAGCACGGAATAAACCCAATGGCAGGATGCCTACCTCTTTTAATACAACTTCCTATTATTTGGAGTTTATATAACGTTCTAACACATGTTGTAAACACTGACCCTAACACATTAAAAAGCATAAATAAGGTACTCTATTTCCCATGGCTGCATATAAATCAAGCAGACTGGAATGTTTACTTTTTTGGCATTTTGCTTTCTTCAACCCCCGCAAAACTTATAGCATCAAACCCACTTTTTCTTTTAATTCCTCTTGTGACAGGACTTCTACAGTTCATACTCTCTAAAATGATGCTTCCACACCCAGACGATGTCGTTAAAAAAGAAAAAGGAAAAGATTCATCCAAAAAAACCGCTAAGAGCGATGACTTCCAAACCGCTTTCCAAAATCAATCATTATTTATTTTTCCCATTATGATCGCGTTCTTTTCATATAACTTACCACTTGGTTTATCTCTCTATTGGAATACGTTCACAATTTTTGGTATAATTCAGCAGTATTTGATTGTAGGCGCAGGAGGGGCACATCCCTGGTTTAAGAAAGTAAACTTACATGGAAGAAAAAATTAAAATAATAACTGAAAAAATTGAAGAGCTCATGGACCTTATGGATGTAGAGGCAGAAGTCTCTGTGTCAGAAAGAGATGAAGCACTTGTAGTAGGCATTGACGCAAAGGACAATAACGCACTACTAATCGGAAAACATGGGAATACATTATCCGCTCTAGAATATGTAATTTATATTCTTGTCGCAAAAGATCTACCTGAGGGAAAACGAATTCTTATTGAAATAGGCGGATATAGAGAAGAACGCGAAGCATACCTTGCTGACTTGGCCGCAAGACTTAAGGAAGAAGTTCTTGAAACAGGCGTTGAAAAATCTGTAAGAGGCTTAAAGCCATGGGAAAGACGACACGTACACATGACACTCGCTGAAGATACTGATGTTATGACAGAATCCACTGGTGATGATCGTGATCGCGTATTGATAATCAAAAAGAAGTAATCTACAATGTTCTAGTTGAAACGACTACAAATCTCCAAATTAATTTTTTTTCTTTTTATCATTTTTCTTCCCCAACAGTTTGGTCCACATTTTTGGCCAAATTTCTCATATATACAAGGAATCAGAGTTGACTATCTTTCTTTGTCCCTCTATATTTCAGATGTTTTAATTATACTTCTCTTTGCGGTATCTATACGTTTTGTTTCAAAGAAACCTCTTTTTAAAAAATGCTTTTCAAATAAACTGCTTCTTCTACTTATAACACTTTGTGTTGCTTCTCTGTTTTATGCAAGAGCGCCATACGCAGTTCTTTTAGGTATGTTTAAGTTTTTTGAGTTTCTCTATTTGGGACTTTTTACCGCAACTGTAATAACAAAAAAGGATATGGTAACAGCGTGCATTCTTTTTACATGTACTGGCGTGCTTGAATCAGTGCTTTCTATTTTTCAATTTATAAACCAGCAATCTCTAAATGGGGTCTTCTACTACTTTGGAGAACGGTACTATAATATGTTAAGTATTGGAGTGGCAACTATGAGCTTGCCTCAAGGAATTTTGATACGTCCGTATGGCACATTCCCCCATCCAAATGTACTCGCTTTTTTTCTTTTTTTCACCTCTGTATTTGCGACCTATGGAATGCATAATAGTAAAAATTTAAAACGGTATGTATTTTTTGCGGCAATTATATGTATCCAAGCAGGTTTATTTCTTACGTTCTCAAGAGTTGTACTTTTTCTTAATCTTTTGTTTCTTCTCTATGCTTTCGGGTTTGTAACATTGCGTGAAACTACAAAGAAAAAATTAAATTATGTGTTTCTCGCTTTCCTTCTTCTGTTTACCCTATTCTATCTTTTTCTATATGGTATGCGTTTTAATCCTGCGAATTTTGTAGACAGCATAAATCCGCGTGGGAACCTAACTGGATTGAGTATAAAAGCTCTTTCTTCAAACCCTTTAACAGGTGTGGGATTATTAAACTTCTACTCCTTTGAGGAAGAGGAACAATTAAACTTTTCAGCTATACATTTGCAACCCGTTCACAATATTTTTCTATTAATAGCAAGTGAGCTTGGATTATTAGGGTTATTCGTTTTCGGGTATTTTTTAAGTGTTGTATTTGCAACTGCGTGGAAAAAAGCAAGGTCTGAGAGTAGTCTGTTTTCTTATGATGAACTCCCTCTTGTTCTACTTTCCTCTCTTGTTTTTGCAGGCTTATTTGACCACTACCCCTTAACAATTCAACAAGGTCAACTACTTTTTGCCATAATCGTAGGATTTTCGTTTATAAAGGCCGATTCAAAACCAATTGGTATGTAGCTCCCATATCTTTAAGGGTTTGGCGTAAGGGAAGGTTGAGGATGAGGACAATCAACACAGTATCTATCCCCAGTCGGGTCAGTTACCACTCTATGATCTTCTTCTATAAGATTGTCCGTCTTACCTTTTGGGGAAAGATCATGCGTATCTTTATCAACTTGTATCTTTTGTTTTCCGGGATCTGTTTGCTTTGGTTGTGTCCCTTTTACAAAATACTCGTATCTGGTTGGACACCTGTCAGGTGCACCTTCAGGTTGAGGTAAAAGCCCTGAGTCAGCACAAACTGTAAGACCAACTACATTATCCGGTTGAATAAGAGCCTTAGGGGGATTTTTTTCGACCATATAATCCATCACAGACCTCCAAATGGGAGCAGCACCTGATACACCAGAGACTATTCCGCTCATGGGTGTGTTATCATTATTCCCTACCCATACCGCGACTACATACGAAGGAGAATAGCCAATTGTCCAATTGTCTCTATAGTCATTTGTAGTTCCAGTTTTTACTGAAATCGGATAATTTTTAACTTTTAATACTGAGGACGGACCAAAGGCTGCGGTCCTTGCGCTATTATCTTGCAGCATGTGGGAGATGATAAATGCAACTCCGCTTGGAAGAACTTTCTCCCCAAATATTGGACTGCTTGGAGGAACATACTGCTCCAATACTTTCCCATTACTATTTGTAACCTTCAAAATTGGAGTAAGTGGAATTTTATACCCGCCATTTGCAAATACACCAAATGCCTCAGCCAAATTAAGCATGGTAACTTCTCCGCCACCGAGCGTAAGGGACAATCCATACCGTTCGGGATCTGTAAAAGTTGTTATCCCCATTGCGGATGCAGTTGCAATCATAGCGTCAATTCCATTTGCCTTAAGCATTTTAACTGCCGGAATATTATATGAGTTTCCTAGTGAATACCTCATTTGCTGCACTCCATGGAATTTACCGTCGTAATTCACAGGACAATAATCAGGCTGTCCTACATTATTGAAACAAGTTTTCTCATCAACAAATGGCGTTGCAGCTGTAAATCCTTTTACTAATCCAGTCGCATAGTTAATAGGTTTTATAGAGGAACCAGGCTGTCTTCTTGAAAGAGCAACATTTACATTTCCGTCTTGGTCCGTATCAAAATAATCTTTTGACCCAACCATGGCAAGTATTTCTCCAGTTCCAGGCTGTGTCACAAGCGCTGCACCATTTGTAATTTTGTACTGTGAAGAATCCTCAATTTCAGCAGAAAGAGACGCCTGGGCATATTCCTGCAATGCAAGGTCAAGCGTAGTTGTTACTTGTAACCCTCCTTGTTCAACCATCTTTTGTCCATATTTTTGTACCAACAAGTCTTTTACATAAAAAACAAAATGAGGAGCAAGAATTCTGTCTCTTATTTTTGTAAATTTAAGATCTTCTTTTAGGGCTTTTTCCATCTGTTGTTTTGTTACATATTTCTGTTCATACATTTTTCTTAATATCTCCTCCTGTCGTCTCTTTGCTGCTTCTGGATGCGAACCAAATGGTGAATAAAGAGAAGGCGCTTCAGGAAGCCCTGCTAGAAACGCGGATTCAGCCAAATCAAGCTTTGAAACTGGTTTATCAAAGTACACTTGGCTTGCTGCTTGTACTCCATAAGCAGTACCACCGTATGGTACTTGATTTAAATACATCTCTAAAATTGAATCCTTCGAGTGAGTTTCCTCAACAATAAAAGAAAGTATAACTTCCTTAATTTTCCTTTGAATTGTCTGTTCAGGAGTAAGTAAGGTTGTCTTCACAAGCTGTTGAGTAAGAGTGGAACCTCCTTGTGTTTGCTTTTTAATAAGAGTAGAGTATGCAGCTCTTATTATCCCCCGAATATCAACTGGTCCGTGATTATAAAAATCTTTATCCTCTATCGCGATAGTTGCGTTTTGCAGATTCTTGGGTATTTTTGACAATGGGACAAAGGTTTGATTTTTAGAGGTGTAAATGGTGTAAAGCAGTTTTCCATTTCTGTCATAAATTTTTGATGACTGTGGGAAATTACGACTTCCTATAGTAGCAGTTGTCGGGATATCTTTTAATACATAGAAATACGCAAATATAATAAAGGCAATAACTACAATAATAATTGTTATTCTTTTCCAGTGCATAAATACAAAGGTTTTCTTTATTCGTTCTTTCATTATAGGGAGTTTTATCTAAACGGTGGAGTTGGATATAGATTCTGTATATAATATATATCGCATCACCCAATATGTTTAGATAAATTATATGTTTTTTTGTAACAAGATTCAAATTTTATGGATTTTTTAAACGTATACCACACGCTTACAACGCTACTATTTTCACTGCCCATAAATATTTTTGATATTATCTTGACTATCGCGTTTATTTTTTACGTGTATGAAGAGGCCTCTTTAGGAGCGCTTCCAGCTTTAACAAATCTTGCAGCAATTGTTGCAGCGTTTATTGGTGGGCTATTGCTCTACCCACATCTTGCGTCTTTACTTATTGCCGCGTTTTCATTTTCAAAAGGTGTATCTGACGCTCTCTCATTCATTATTATTGCGGTAGCACTCTACGCTGTTACCACAAATATTATTGCGTACTATACACGAAGATCATCCCTCGTATTCCCAAACATATACTCAAAACTTTTAGGTGGCTTCTTTGGTGTAGTTTCATTTTTACTTATTTGTTCCTTTATCATATCTGTACTCTTATCCTTCCCTGTATCGATTGCTATAAAATCACAAATAAAATCGTCTCTTACGGGGCGCCTTATATTTACAAGAACTCTTTCCTTTGAGCTTGCAACTCGGCGAATTTTTGGAGGAGCAATATCTGACAGTCTTAACTTTTTGACAATAAAACCTGATGCAGATAGCACAGTTACTCTCCACTTTAAAACGAATAAAGGAACCATAGACAGTACATCTGAAAAAAAAATGATAGCTCTTATAAACGCGGAAAGGGAGAAAAAGGGTATTCCCGCACTTATATTTGATAAAGCACTTACACTTGATGCACGCGCTCATGCAAAAGATATGTTAGTTAGAGGATACTTTTCACACTATACGCCTGAAGGGCTATCCCCATTTGACAGACTAGAAAGCAACTCAATCTCCTACACAAGCGCTGCTGAAAACTTGGCTTTCGCACCCGAAGTCGATCTGGCAATGTCAGGTCTTATGAAAAGTGAAGGGCACAAAAAAAATATTTTAGATAAATCCTTTCATAAAGTTGGGGTAGGGGTTATTGATGCCGGAGTCTATGGCAAAATGTTTGTTCAGGAATTTAGCGACTAAAAAATTATCTTTTTAGGCTACCCACAAGTTAATCTTTTATTTGAGTTAATTCTCTTGTAAATTCTTTATCCCCTAAAATATAGTCATTAAATAAAATAGTATCCTGGCTCCCTTTTTTACTTATTGTAAACCTTGTGTCGGACTGCAGTTGAACAGTTAATAGGTACTTATCTGTTCCTGGTTGTTTTATGTAAAGAAGCGAGTAGGGCACCTTGCTTGTCTTCGGAACTATTTTTGCATTTCCGTACAAAACTCTCACCCTGCTTGTCTTTTGTGCTGGAATTGTAGCAATAAACCCTATCACCTTGTGGTTATTCGCGTCAATTTCTTGATCCACTTCAAGACCTGCTGGTTGTCGAAACCCTGGCTTTTCATATTGTGCAAACGCGGTCACAGCAGGAATAATTTCTTGCCTTACGCCATCAATAAATATGTTTACCTCTTGTGCATCTTGAGGTATTATAAAACGTATATATGCCTTGTAATCCTGGTCTCCTGAATTTTGATATTCAGCAAGAACATCAGATTTAAGAATGCCCGGTTCAATAAATGCGGAATATAAAACTCTCCTATCTATGTGCGCATTTGCCTTATTTACTCCAATATTTGCTTCATTTATGGACAGGAAATCGGCTACTTCATACTTTTTATCTCTTGTATCTGACATGCTCCCCGCAAGTCCCGCCCCCACAAAAGCCCTTTGGGTTGAATTATTAATAAATGAAAAGAGTATGTGTTTCTGAAACGCGAGCGGAAGAAGGGAGTGTGCTAGTTTAATTTTTTTTTGTTTATCGTTTTCAAATACAACCATCATTTTATTAAAAAGAGTATTGAGAGTATCTTTCTTTGTGCTAGATCCTGGGAAAAAATCTTCATGTATTGTTTTATCTAATAGCCCCACAACATTTTCACTTGTTATTCTATCCCCTGAAGGCAAACTTATCGGCCCGGTTATTTTTAATGCTTCTTTAAGAAGCGCCGTATCCACCGCTATAACCCCGTCTACTCTCCCTCCACCTTCCAGGTTGTATAATAAAGCAGACATGCTAGCTGAGGATGAAAAATCGGGAGAAAAATTACTATCCCTAAGATACAAATGCGGCTGAAGATATCTGCGTATAATATAATGTGGCTCAACATGCCCCTTTAACTGTCCATCTAAGTCATAAACGTCCTGTATCTTTAATTGCTTAATTTCCCCATCTTTAAGAGTTAATTTACCAACTGACCCTACAAAACCGCCTGTTGGTCTAAGCTCTGTATTATTTTGAAAAAGCAAAAGATACGTTTTTTCATCTTCAAATCCTAATACCGATGGCATAACAGGCAAAAGAGGAAGAACACTTGAGAAACTAGAAAGAAGTGAGAGAATTGCGCTTTTTCCATACTGAGGGGTATCTGGTCTTTCAAGAAGAAAATATAATTGGGTAAACGTAGAAAAAGCTTTCTTTAACTCCTCCTGGGATATTGCAGCATCATTCCCTTCAAATTCCGAAATAACGAGAACTATTTCATTTGATATATGAACCACATCTCCGAATAGTACAACCTGATCCCGAATCTTCCCCTGCGTTAGCTCTGATGGAAAAACAATAAATACAGAAATACTTTTGTTTGTAATCTCATACAGAATACGACTTGCGGAAAGGTATTTACTTGCTTGAGAAAAATTTCCCTTCGTAATTTCTTTAACTCCTAACTTAAATGTAAAAATGCTCGTTAAGAATAATAAAACCGTTAAAAAAACATATATAAGAAATCCAACAAGTAAAAACTTAAACATCGTCAGTACTTTTTTTAGAAAATATGTTTTCTCTTGGTACTTTTTCTTTTTTCCTTTCATTGGCTGCTGCTTTTTTATATCAATCAGCTGTTCAATACTTTTTTCAAATCCAATTCCGTACTGAACGTAATGAGGCGTGATCGCAAGCCTCTCTTTGATTAATTGCATCCTATCTTTTTTTGCCAAAAACGTGTTCCCATCTGTATTATCTGCATAAGTCACGGAAAGTTCTGGCTCTTGCCGCTTCAAGATATGAATAAGAGACGTGAGCGTTTGAGGAGATTTATAGAACAGATTATAAATAAACACAGGAGCCCTTACACCAAAAAGTAAATACTCAATTGATGATACTGCGTCAACGTCTGATATGGGGAATACCCTCATAAGATCGTTCCCGGAAATAGTTATCTTCTTATCAGCTATAGCAGATTTGATAAGCTGAGATAGTGGAGTAGTCTGGTTACTATTGCCATAGATATCTCCTAAAAGCGCAATGACTACATTTTTTTTGTCCCGTAGAGACAGTAGTACGTCTATAAACTGTTCAACAACTCTATAAGGTATGATTACCACCACACGTGTTTTTCTTTCTTCTAATTTTAAAATTATCTCAAGTGCTTTTTTCTTTTGAGAAATATCGTCCAGGAATATGACCGAATGATTTAAATCATCTGAAAGATGGTCAAGAAAATGTGCTCCTAATGGAGATATTCTCTCATATACCCCTTCTACATTTTTTGAAGTTAACACATATATCTTACCGTTATCTCCTATTTTTTTAACCAATAAATTTAAAAGTGTATTTTTGAGTCCAGAATTCGTATCAATTAATAAAATAGGGGGAGGGGCTTTCTTCACTTCTTCAACTACAAGGTGTTGGGACATGGTCTTATTGTAGAAGAATTAAATTTTACCATCAAGCGCCAGGTTAACCATACGGTCTGCTTCCTTATTTTTTTCACGCGGAATCGCCGTATAGACCGTTTGAATGCTCATTACTTTCTCCAATGACTTAACAGTAAAATATAAACTTCTCAATCCTTCATTTTTCACCTTGAATACTCCATTCATCTGATTTACCGCTAATGCTGAGTCCAAAAAAAAGTGAATGTCTGAACAGAGAGGTATGTTTTCTTTTACCCAAATTAAAGCTTTCACAATTGCTGTATATTCTGCTACGTTATTTGTTGCTATTCCAATCTTTTCTCCCTTTTTAAAAACTACTTTCCCACCATCATAGATCACAAATCCATATGCCGCCTCTCCTGGATTATTTCGACTACCTCCATCACAAAAAATTGTAAGCACCATACTATTTGATTTTACGTTTCGTAGAATTTTCCATGGTTGCAAATATAAATGCGGGAATCATACAGAAAAAAACAAGAATTTCTGTACCTACAGTAACTGCAGCTGATGCATTATACGAAAATACAGGAACAAGTACCACATTCAATACTATGTTCATGCACATGGTTAGAAAATATATAATAATGAGACTGCGTATTTTTCCTTTCAGTAGTAATACCCATTGCATAAGACTCGTTAGGAAAAAAAACGGCAATGAAACTGATAGTATTTGAAGAGGAGTTTGGGACGCGGCAATATCACTTTTTATATACACTAAAAGCGGAGCTAAAAGAAAAACAAGAATTGACATAAAAACTGAAATTCCTAGCAGAATCACAGAATACGATTTTACTCTTTTCCTGAATTCATATGAATTATTTTTATGTTGAATAAGAATGGGGAAAACGCTTGCTGAAAGAAATGTTGGAATAACGAGTAAAAACTCAAAAATCTTATAAGAAAAACCGTATATACCAACATCTACATTTGTTTTATACATCGATAGAACTATGGTGTCAATCCTAAAATATATTACATTTAAAAATAGCATGAAAGCGAGTGGAACTGCAGCAATAAGTGTTTTTTTTGAAAATGAATAGAACGAAATAGGCAAAATCCTAAAAAGAATACTTCTTTTCACCAAGTACAAGAGAAGTAATATTTGAACTAGCTCACCAATTGGATAGGAGAGTAGAATAAGAAAAAAATTTGATGATATAACACCCAGAATTACCAAAAATATCACTACAATTGATGATATGATGCTAGGTAAAATTAATGTTTTTTGAATAAGTTTTTTTTGAGTTAACCCCGAAAAAGAAATAAGGACGCCTTCAGTAAATAGAGTAAAAGAATATACAAATACTCCTAGTTTCTCCAGCTGCGAAAACCCAAATGAAAAACCTGCTGGGACAAAAACTAACACGCAACACACAAGTAAAAATACGCACAGTGAAAGAAGTAATCTTAAAAATATCAGGTTCCCAAAAAAATCTTCAGTTTTATCAAAATGATCCCTTAGATAAGTTGTATTTAGCCCAAAGTCAATGAGTATATAAAAAAGCGCGACAAATGAAGTAATCTTTACAAAACTTCCTAAGCTTGATACTCCTAAAAATGAAAGGATGAGTAGAGTAGTTAGAAATGTAGTAATAGTTCCCGAAAATCGGACAGCAATTTGAGAGGCAGTATTTAATAAAATTCGTACTAACTCAGACCGTTCAACCATTCTTATATTATTATACGCACATCTTCTGTGGATTATTCTAGATTCTCACGCTTTGAGTGAAGATATAAAAACCATTGATCAAAAAATCCAAAAAGTCCTTTGAAGGGAGTTTCTATCACGAAATCAAACAAGAAAAGAATTATGTTTACCTGTGAGATTCCCTCTGTTAAATACATACCTACTCTGGCTACAGGTAAGAAGAAGAAATCAGCAACGAGTGTTTTAATGCTTTGCTTGTCCTCAAGAGTATAAATATGGGCAGTTTGACTGATTCTATAAGATAAGAAAGAAACAATTGCAATAAAGAACAGAAAAATACCCTGACTGATAATATTAAAGTCTAGCTTTGTTAATACGAATACAATAAAGCCAAAGCTGATAAGAAATGTGGTGAGCCACAATACGGTAAAAATGATATCAGAAAATGTGTTTTTCTTTTTTGATGGGTCTTGAAAAGTGATTGCATATCCAATTCTCGGCTCAGCTGAAAACATAAGCTCACGGATCGCATGAAGAATTCTTAACGAATTACTTCTGTTTGGTGTAGTAATAAAAAAGCTTGCAATAATCATAAGAGATACGGGAGCAACTATATTAAGCCCCAGAGTTAACCACTGAATATGCCCATATGCATACTTTTCATACGTTCCTTCTATAACAAAGGCGAAAAGAACTTTTGATATTAATATAAAAACAACTGATCTTACAATTGCCCTTCTGACTTTTGATGCAATACCACTATATTTCTTCTCACATGTAGAAATTACCACGTTTGAAAATTCTTCCTCATTCTCTATAAGGGTGTACATATTCCCCTCCTGAGTTCTTATAATATCCTCAAGAATTAAGAAGGGAGGAATATATTTTTTTACATAATTTGCAATCTTATATCTGAGCGGATGCTCAATTGCTCGTTCTATGCTCGCAAACGCCTCTGAAAATCCTACTGAAACTTTTTCAAAGCTATCACTTGTTACCCCGCCAAAATATTGCTTAAAAAGATTGAACCGCAAAAGGGCTAAGTTGTCTTTCGTGTAAGACCTTCTTATTGCAATAAATAATTGCACATTAAGCGTGTCTTCTGTTTCATTCTCCAACGTGATATTTGGATGCAGCGAGTGGAAGATATAGTTTGCCATCGCCTCACGATCAGGTCTTGGATTGAGAAGATTTTCAAGGTCAGATGAAAGAAGGTCATATACTAGCTTTGTTGCCTCACCATCTTTTAAAATTTTATTATCTATAATGTATCGTCTTAACTTAAGGTATGTATCTATTTTGTCTTGTGAAGCATGAATTAAATCCTCTGTTACGCTCCCGTCTGGAAGGTAACGCGCCCATATCAATTCGCGAACCAGTGGCCCTGCGACCCCTTTCCCGCCACCTAATAAAATTCTTCGTTTAATTATTCGCAATATTGTAGACTGAAGCAAAACCTCATCCTGTCTATACTCCATTGCATTTCTTAATTTTTCATACCATGATGCTATTTCTGAAACAATTGGATTAACGGTTAAGCCTTGTTTTTGAAGCTTCTTCTCCTCCTTAATAAAATATTTAAATAATTCTTTCGTGTACTGATTTATAGATGTCTGCATATGTCCAATGTCTAGGGTATTTTCTCCTGCTCTTCCGACCCCTCAGTATTATAACAACTTTATGAACTTGTTTCCTCAATTCTTCTTTATAGATCCTTAGGGTAATTAATCTTACACCCATTTAGTGATCTATATTACAGACGATTTAACGTTTAAGGAATACAATAAAAAGTATGAATGAGATATTAAGTAAAACCTTCTTAAAAGAAACCCTCGAACATAACGAGATTATAAACTTCCTAACATTTCCCGATGAAAAACTAATTCTTGCCGTACGTGAACACGCAGCTGAACTTTTTATAAGACTTTTCCAAATGACTACTTTTTCTCTTCTTATAAACGCGATCTTTACTGGGCTTTCTTACTTTCTCTTAAAAGACCTAGTGCTTTCTCTTGCTGTTTTTTCTGTATTTATGCTGATAGGAAGTGGCACTTTTATAAGAGAGGTTATTCACTGGTATTTTCACTTATACATAATCACAACCAAAAAAGTTATTGAAATAAAATATAACCCTCTCTTCTCAGAAGTTTCAAATTCCGTTCTCCTTGACCAGATCAGATGTACTGAGATAGATGCGGAACTTTATGGATTTGTCTCAGAACTGTTAGATTTGGGAAATGTCGTAATAACATTTGATAGACCAACCCACCAAGAAGAATTTGTTATCAGGGGGATAAGATCTCCCCGAAAAATAGCAAACTATCTGTCTTCACACCTTCATACCTTGCCAGATTTAAAATCTCAACAAATTTGGGTTATGCCTAGAAAACCCCAAATAAGTGAATATGGAACACAATTACATAATTAATATGATGACTATTTCTTTTTTTTTAAAAATTATTCTTTTACTTGTACTTCTTTCACTCCTGGCTGTAAATTACCTACATCAAAGGGAAACCTTACGAATTGCAAAACGGCTAGACATTGCACTCCCAGTACTCGTTAAAGAAGCGGCTTCAATTCAAGTATTTATATCTATGTTACTCCTAGGAATCTTTACAGTGCTTTTTCTTGTCTTTGCATAAAGCAACAATCCACATACATAGCTTTTAAAAAAACTTTACTACTACTAATATGTATTTTGTGCTACAATTAGCCTCAATATGGATAAAGTATATAATCATGGAAGTTCGGAAGAAAAAATATATGCATCATGGGAAAATAATGGTTATTTTAAACCAGAGGTACATCCAAATGGCAAGCCGTATTCAATTATTCTCCCTCCACCAAATGCAAACGGTGCGCTTCATTTTGGACATGCCATGTTTACCGTTGAGGATATTTTAATTAGATATCACCGCATGAAAGGGTACGCAGCACTATGGCTTCCAGGAACAGACCATGCTGGGATAGAGACTCAATTTGTTTTTGAAAAAAGACTAAAAGAAGAAGGAAAAAGCAGACTCGATTTTGATCAATCAACACTTTATTCAATGATTCATGAGTATGTAGAACAACACAGGGGAGGTATTCAAAAACAACTAAAAAGACTTGGGTTCTCACTTGATTGGTCAAGAGAAAAATATACGCTTGACCCGGAAATTATAAAGCTTGTCTATAAAACATTTCATCAAATGTATAATGATAATCTTATATATAGAGGGTATAAATTAGTTAATTATTGCACGTTTGATGGAACTTCCTTCTCAGACCTTGAGGTTGTTGCTGAGGAAACACAAGGATTACTTTATGAAATCGCTTACCCCCTTGAAGGAGGAGGAGAAATTCTTGTTGCAACAAGCAGACCAGAAACGTTATTTGGTGATGTGGCAGTTATGGTAAATCCGACAGATATAAGATACACCAACCTTATTGGAAAAAATGTACTTCTTCCGTTAACTGATCGGAAGATACCTATTATTAAAGACGACTTCGTAAATAAAGATTTTGGCACTGGAGCCGTAAAGGTTACCCCTATGCAGAATTTTGATGATTGGGAAGTTGCAAGTAGGCATGCGCTGACAGGAATTCAGGTGGTTAACTTTGACGGCAAGATGATAAATACAGGGGTCGTAGACGGACTTTTTGTGAAACCTGCACGGGAAAAAACACTTCAACTACTGGATGAGAAAAATTTACTCAAGAGAGAAAAAAAATACACAACAGTTAGAAAAATTTGTTATAAATGCAAACATGAACTTGAACCGCTTCCGCTTGAGCAATGGTTTGTAAAAGTAAAAACGCTTGCTGATGAAGCAATACATGCAGTTAAGACAGGAAAAATAACGATTACTCCTAAAAATTTTGAGGCAATCTATTTTCAGTGGCTCGAAAACCTACGGGATTGGAATATAAGCAGACAAATAGCATGGGGGATACGTATCCCTGCCTGGAGATGTCATGACTGTGATGCATGGATTGTCACAGAAGGAGAAACCCCCATACAATGCACTGAATGTAAGTCACTCAAACTCTCCCAAGACTCAGATACATTTGACACATGGTTCTCTTCTGGTCAATGGCCATATCTAACGCTTAAAACAAGTGGGGGGGATTTTGAAAAATTCTATCCTACTGATGTCATGGAAACAGCATATGACATTTTAAAGGCGTGGGTAACCAGAATGGTCATGCTTGGACTTTATGTCACGAATGATATCCCATTTAAAAACGTTTTGTTCCATGGAATAGTAAACGATCCATATGGGAAAAAGATGAGTAAAAGCCGGGGAAATGTTATCAACCCACTTGAATTAGTAGATGAATATGGAGCTGATGCGGTACGCTTCGCCCTTATCTATGGTAACGCAACAGGAAACGACCAAGCTCTCTCTTATCCAAAACTTGAAGCAGCAAGAAAATTTACCAATAAAATTTGGAATATTGGACGCTTTATAGAGATGCAAAAAGATAAGCTTACAGAAAATAAACCACAGATAAATAAAACAATTTCAGATGTAAAAGCTAAAAATGCAACAGACCAAGAATGGGTTGAGAGGGTACATGCCTTAAACATGGAAATCACCAAATATCTTGATGCTTATCAATTTAATTTAGCCGCGGAAAGACTGTATGAGTTTATTTGGCATGAGTTTGCAGATATTTACATAGAGGATGTTAAAAATAGAATGGACAACGATTCCTACTCCATATTAGTTTTACTCTATACAAACCTCTTACTACTTATTCATCCTTTTATGCCTTTTATTACCGAAAAAATAAATCAAGAGCTAGGGCTTGAGAATGAAATGCTTATTATTTCTGCATGGCCAGGCACATATGCATAAATTACTTGTATATCTTTTTTTCATAGCTTTGTTTCTATTTCCATCACAAATTTTTGCGAGTGAAAACTCATACATCACGATTGTTAACCCTCAAAGAATTTCCTCCTACACAAAAAACTACCTTGCAAGTTTCCAAGCAGAAAAGTATGAGATAGAATCCAGAAATCTACCTGCCACTTGGCTCCTAACATATAACGTCCTTACTAAAAACGACTTTGTAAAGGAGTTAAAAACTCTAAACCGCAATCAGGAGCTTGGCATATTTCTGGAAATTACACCTGAGCTTTCAAAAAAAGCAAATGTAGTCTACAACAGCACTTCCTCATGGCATTATGCCACATCCTTATTTCTATCCGGATATTCACAAAATGACCGCAAGAAATTAATAGATACAGTTTTTGAGACCTTTAAAAATACCTTTGGCTATTATCCAGTGTCTGTAGGAGGATGGTGGGTTGACTCATATTCTCTTGAATATATGAAGAAAAAATATAATATTACAAGTGTACTTGGTGTTTCAGACCAATACGATCTTGATCACTACACAGTATGGGGAACTTGGTGGTCAGTACCATACTATCCAAACAAAACACACGCCGCAATCCCCGCACAAAATATAAATGAAAAACTAGACATAGTGTCCCTACGGTGGGCAGCTCGCGACCCGCTTCACGGGTATCACAGCCCTAGCAGTAGCGCGGCCAGTATGTATAGTGTACAGGACTATTCAACACTACAAATAGACTCCTCCTATTTTGAGAAACTCTTATCCACATTTGCCCCCAAACATTATGAAAATTCGTTTGGACATATAACTGTGGGGCTTGAAGGAGATTTAGACCCCTCAATATATAAAACTAATTTCGCAAAACAACTTGACATGGTAAAGCAATTTGCCCAAACAAATAATACAAAACTTCTTACCATGGGAGAGTTTTCAAAGTGGTATCGATCATCATTCCCTTCCGTCTCACCAAACCATCTTGTTTATGCTCAGGATCTTTTAGGAAGGGGCGATAAACAGTCTCTATGGATGCAAACACCATATTATAGAATTGGCCTTTTGTATGACTCCAAAAAAAAGACTTTACAAATAGTAGACCTAAGAGAATACTACCCTAACTTTAAAGAACCTTTTTTTATTGAAAAAAATATGCAAAATAATCTACCCATAACACTACCGTACTTAATAGATACAGAAATTAATCCGGGGACTCAAGAAAACTTTAATCTTGGCGAATTACTGAAAGCAACCAATAAATCACTCGTATTTGAGAAGGGGATAGTTCAGTTCAATGATAATTCCATAACTTTTCCTACCAAAACATTCACTTTCGGCAAAAAGTATTCTGTTCCGAACACGGGTATCGTTTATAAAGATGCATCTATCACTTTTCCTTTCACCCTAAAAAGACGCTTCCCGTATCTCCCTGGGGCTATACCGTTTATAATTCCTCAGCTATTTTATATTAGTCAATCAGAGTATGACGCGCTACAAGTATTAAAAAAGCAAAAAATGGGTAATGTGCTCGTTTTTGATAAAGACTGCATTAAATGCGCATTTACAAGTCAATATAAGCCTGCTGCAGCAGCTGGTAAGAAGTCTTATATTAATGTCTTCACAAATAAGCCTGTGCAGGTTGATATATCATTTTTGCTTGCGCGCTCAAGTATGAATGCAAGAAATATCCTGAAGAAAAAAAATATCAGATATATTTACCTTTCAAAGTATGAGAGTTATGTTGAGTCGCTTCCCTATTTGCCTCAGGATCTGGGGTTAAAGAGAGTGTACCAAAACGCAAATGCTGAAATTTGGAAAGTAGACTAAAAACTTATTTAACCGTAACGGACTTTGCAAGATTCCTAGGTTTATCTGGATCATTTATTCCTTTTGCAAGTGCTATATAATAGGATAAGAGCTGAACAGGCACAATTTGTGTCAGGATAGTCGCATCTTTTAAGTCCTTTATCTCTATAAAGTCATCAAATGCTTCAGAATTCTTAGGACTTATACCAATAATTCGCGCTCCACGGGATCGTATTTCAATAGCGTTTGAAATTATTGCCTCATATGTCTCGTCTAATGGCGCAAAAACTATACATGGAGTTCCTTTTTGAATCAGTGCTATTGTCCCATGTTTTAATTCTCCCCCTGCAAGCCCCTCAGTATGAATATATGTTACTTCTTTTATTTTTAGAGCTGCCTCAAGCGCACTCGGGTAAGACATACCGCGTCCAATAATAAATATGCTTTGCGCGCTTGCAAGACCTTTTGCCAGACGCTTTATTTTTTGAAGTTTTTTCTTATCCAACATACCTCTAATCTCATCTGCTGCCATATGTACGTATGGAAGAATTTCTTTTGTCTTGTCATCCAGGGAATATGCCAAGAGTAAAAGGGTAGTGAGCTTTGCGATATATGCCTTGGTTGACGCAACAGCTTTCTCAGGACCTGCGCCTAACAACATTTTATAGTCTGCCATTCTATAAATGGTTGAACCTATAACATTAACAACTGCCGCGATTGTGGCCCCTTTTTCCTGTGCTCGCGTTAACGGCTCAACAACATCTATTGTTTCTCCGCTTTGTGAAAACGCCATAACTAAACTTTTCTTCTTCAAAAAATCTTCAACATAATTAAATTCTGAAGCAATAGCAGAATTCACATGAATCTTTGCGATTCTTGAAAAAAGGTAGATACCAGATAAACATGCGTGATAAGCTGTCCCTGCCGCAATAAAAAATGTCCCGTGGGCACTTTTTACAACGTTTGAAAGCCTTTTTATTTCTGGTAAACACTCATTTGCTAAGTGCTCAATAACAATTGGCTGTTCCGCAATTTCCTTAACCATAAAATGCTTAAATGTTCCAAGCTGCGCTGTTTCCTGCTGCCAATTAATTCCCTGTATATTTGGTTTTTCTTTTTTACCGGTTTTCAAAGACAAAACTTCTATGGATTTTGTGAGGGTAGCAAGCATATGGTCTTCAAGAAAAATCATATTTTTTGTGTGAGGAAGAATTGCTGACATATCAGAAGCCACAAAATATTCACCTTTTCCTACTCCTATAACTAGTGGTGATCCGTTTTTTGCGACAACAAGTGCATTTGTCTTTTGATCCATTACAACCACCGCTGAAAGACCATGAAGCTTTTGAAAGACTGAAAATACCGCATGGGAAAGGTTATCGTCTTTTTTTAGCTCCTCCTCAATTAAATGTACAATTACTTCTGTGTCGGTCCCTGAAACAAAGGTATGTTTTCTTTTAATAAGCCCTTCCTTTAACTCTTTATAATTTTCAACGATTCCATTATGAACTAAGGCGATTCTATGGTCACAATCCATATGGGGATGAGCATTCTCAACAGTAACTCCACCATGCGTTGCCCATCGGGTATGCCCAATTCCTAAAGAACTTTCGGCTAGTGTTGTTGAGGCTCCGCCAATCTTCCCAACATGCTTTTCCATAGCAATCTTTTCACCGCCATTTACAGCAACGCCCCATGAATCATAACCTCTATATTCAAGAGTTTTTAAGCCATCAAGCACTATATTTGCAGCATTCTTTTTTGGACCAATATAACCTAATATTCCACACATATAAAATAGTTGGGTGACAAAACAAAGGTAATTTATACAAATACCTTGGGGACTGAGGTGAGTAGTGCACGAATTCTTCTTTGTTCTCCTCATTACTGAAGAGTGTTAAAAAAATTCTTTAGGTTGGCATTGCAACCTGAAGGTTTCCGCAAATCCTCCCCTCACTTTTCTGTGAGTGGGGTCCGATCTCTCTTGCAACAAATGGCAAGAGACCTTCTCCTCGTTATCCCGCAAGCGGGATCTACACGCTCTTAACTTAAAAAAACACGCTCAATTCCGCCCATAGTATATCTATAAACTCTTACAATGTCAAGCTTTGACATATATTCTAGCCCTTGAGATAATAGAACAGTGAACATAAAGCAGTTATTACCGCATAATTACCGAATCATTACCGCAACCCAAAATCATATCTCTCAAAATAAAAAAATGTATTCGATTTATGCCTTGTGTTTTTCGACTTTGCTTTTACTATTTTTATTATCCTGTACTGTTTATTTGTTCTTGCTGTATAAAAATGTTCAAGCAGAACGCATAGAAACACTTCAACGTCTTATTTTTTGGGAAAAAAATTTTACAAAATATAAGGATTACCCTGAAGTCTATTACAACGCTGCAGTATACGCAAAGTGGGTAGGGGATACAGAAAAAGCACGAGAATATGCACAAAAGTCTTTACAACTGAATCCTAATTTTGAACCTAGCTCCAAATTGCTTCGGAAATTGTAGGCGTTACTCTTGGGGCTTATCTTTTGACTCTGGGGCATCCTCTGATGAAGTCTCTTTTGCACCTTCTTCTTTTGCTTCACCTTCAGATTCGTCTTTTGCACCTTCTTCTTTTGCTTCACCTTCAGCCGCAGCAGCTTCTTCTGTTGCTGCCTCGTCTGCTGCCATTTGCTCTTCCATTTCCTTTGTAATTAACTCACCAATCTTAAATACCACCTGACCACCATCTGTTATAAGTGTAACACCTGTTGGAATAGTAATATCTGAAGCTAAAATCTGCTCATCTACAGCCGCAAGATGCTCCACGTTTACTTCAATCTTTTCCGGCAGATCAGTAGGTAATGCTTCAACCTCAAGCTCCATCATGGGCTGCTCTAATAGCCCAACCTTATCAGCTTGAGCCTTAGCTTCACCAACTGCCTCAACAGGAACTTTGGCTGTAATCTTTTCTTTTAAGTTAACTTTATGGAAATCTGCATGAAGAGTCATTTCTGTAACTGGATTTATTTGAACGTTTTTAATAAGAACAGGAATTACAACTCCGTCAAGCGTAAGATCTACTAAGCCTGTCTCGCGAACTTTACTAAAAACCTTGTCAAATTCTTTAATGGGAAGCTGTACTGCAAGGGAGGCAAAATCAGCACCGTAAATATTTGCGGGGAGAACTCTTTCTCGTCTTAATTTCCTAACCTTTTTTCCTGTAATTTCTCGTTTTTCAGCCTTTAGTTTTTCTCTTTGTGCCATAAGAAAAGATTTTAACAGGAAGTAAACCAAAAAGCAAACGTCTACCCTTGCTATCAGGCATAAAAGAAGCTATAATGAATACACGCGCGGGGTAGTGTAAAGCCGCACAGAAGGCTCATAATCTTCTAGGCCGGGTGCGATTCCCGGCCCCGCAACAGCGAACGATTCGCTGCACTCAGATTCATTGCTACACAGTGAATGGAGAGACAGGGGTGTATTATGAGTATATATTCCCCAAAACCTGCAACGTTTGCATATACTTATCAGAATTTGCTCCTGGAACCTTCACGCTTTCTGCCTGTTTTAACTTTAACCCATCTACTATTTCCTTTGCACGCTTCGCATCCTCATGCTTCACCCAATTAATAGTGTGCTCCACGTTACTTGAGTAATCTGCTTTTATGTAAATTGATGAAAAAAAGAACGATTTTGTTATTTGAAAAACAAAAATCCTATCTAGGGGAACAGTTTGAGTAGTTACAAAATAGGGAAAACTTTTTTCATGAATAACTATACGCTTCTCCTCAATAATAAGAACGTCAGGAAGCAGCTCAAGCGGCCAAAAGCTTTTTAGTCTAAATAGCTCAGGAGAGATAAGGGACGCAGGAAGGAATTGTTTTTTTGGATATTTGTCTACGAGCACAATCGGGTCATCATCCACTTTCGGCTGATATCCTGTTTTATCAGAAATAGAATCTCTCCTTGGAAACAATCTAGATGTGCTCATGGGTTTTAATAGTACGTCTTGCATAATATCTTTCTGTAAATTTTGATACTCCAATAATCAAATATACCTATCCTGTGTAGGCTAGATTCTCTATTTCTTGAACCATTTCCTGCGACTCGTCTCTTATTACTTGTGCTGCAGAATTTACTTCAAATTTTTTATCCTTTTCGGCTTGGTCCTGAATACTCATAATTTTTGCCTCTGCTGCCTCTTTTATTGCCCGCACATCTTGCTGTAGTTTTTCTTGCACTCGGGCAATATCTACTCGCATTTGCTGGTCGATACTTTGAATTTTTTGCACAATATCTGTTGAGTTTGAAATTGAAATTTTCATACTATTTTTAAATGTGTCGCTCTCTTAGTGGGCTAGCATTTAAAACATCCCAAAATGACCGTAGAAAGGTATAGTTAAATATATCTGAGAGCAAAATTAGCATACGGAAAGTTTAGTATAGAGCTCTAAGAAGACAATAAAAGGAATGAAAGAAGACTGTAAGAGATAGTTTCTCTATTCTTTGATAACATATCCAAATCCCCGCATAGATGATATGAGTTTTTTTGTATAACCAAAGTCTATCTTTTTCCTCAAGTATCCTACATACACATCAACAACCCGAGTATCCACGTCATAAGAATACTCCCATACTCTGTTTAGAATCATATCGCGAGTTAACACTTTTCCTTTATTCATAAGCAAAAACTCAAGCAGCTTAAATTCATGGGGAGTAAGTATAATTTCTTTTCCTCCCCTCGTTACAAGCATTTTCTGAGTATCAAGAATCAGATCTCCTACTTCTAATCGAGCGCTTGGGTATTCTTTTTTAATCCGAGCACGGATTCTTACCATAAGCTCCTCTAATTCAAAGGGCTTACTAATATAATCATCTGCACCTAAGGAAAATCCTCCAAGAACATCAACAGATTTATTTTTTGCAGTCAGAATTATTACTGGAAGCGCTGGGTTATTTTTTTTATTTCCTTACATACTGATTCTCCAGTAATTTTAGGGAGTGTAAGATCTAAAATTACTAGATCAGGAAGATTTTTCTTAACAGCAGCAATAGCAGAAGCTCCATCAGGTGAAGACTCAACAAGATAATTATTAGACCTTAAAAAATCACAAATTCCATCCCGTATTGCATCATCATCTTCAACTACTAATATTCTGTTCATTATTTCCAAAGTATAGCAGACCTTAATTTAAATTTCTTGCAACAACTGCTAGCATTAGATCCCTTTGAAATGGTTTTTCTACAAACTCTCGTATTCTATTATTTTTTACTACCTCCGTTGGTACTTTATTTGCTGACATTAAAATAACAGGGAAATTTTTCCCCCCCACATTTTTAAATCCACGAATAACGTCAAGAAAGCTTTCCCCCATAAGAAAGTAATCAAGTATTACAAGGTCAGGTTTTCTAATAGAAAAAAGTTGCAAGGCAGATCTTCCAGTAGTAAAAAGAGATACTCTATAGTTTTCACTCTCAAGTATAACTTTTAATATGTTGCATATAGATACGTCATCATCAACAACAAAAATTTTTTTGGGGACTATTCCCTTATCCATAGTTCGTATTGTAGAGTATCCCTACATAGACTCTGTAATAATTTTGCAAGGAAAACGCAAGAATATGAAATCAAGATCTTAAAAAAAAGAAATGTGGGGTATAATACTCATGTGAAGTCGTTTGAGGTTTTATTTAAGAAAAAAGCATCTCCCAAAAAAAACTTGAGAGGTATCCTAGACTATGCACTATCTCTTACGATCCCTTTTATTCTTATTCTTTTTCATGCATTATTTCCTCAAATAATTGACGCCGCCACGATTGTGCTTCTTGCGTTTTTTGGCATAGGGCTATCCACGTGGGTGGGTGGATATAAAACAGGCATTATTACTTCCATTTTTTTAACTTTTGGGTTGATCATAACAGCATCAAATTTAGAATCTCCAACTACACCTGTTTATCTTTTAGGGTTAGTCGTACATTCCGTTCTTCTTCTCGTAGCGGGGGCTCTGTTAAGTATTTTAGTAGATCTTGGAAAGCGTCAGGAACGAATAACAAAATATAGAGAGCGTGAAAAAGAAACAAAAAAACAAATAGAGGCATTAACAGCCAAAAACGAATCTTTAAAAAAAGAGATAAAACTAAGAGATGAATTTTTATCAATCGCGTCCCATGAACTAAAAACTCCATTTACATCTATGCTGCTACAAACTCAAACAGCACTTCACAATATCAGAAATGTCTCCCTAGCTCATTTCTCAATTGAAAGCTTACTCAAAATGCTAGAAAGCGTTGAACATCAAACAAAACGTCTATCAAAGATTATTTCTGAATTATTTAATATATCCATTATGACCACGGGGAATTTAATTCTAGAAAGAGAAAATTGCGACTTGGGACAAATAACTCAGGGGGTTTTGAATGATTTTGAAGCACGGTTTGAGCGTGAAGGATATCAGGTTACTTTTAAAACGCACCAATCAATTATCGGGTTTTGGGATAAAATACGGATTGAACAAGCTGTTTCAAATCTAATCTCAAATGCGATAAAATACGGAGAGAAAAACCCAATTGAAATTACTGTCAAAAAACGCGGAAACAATGCTGAACTGATAATTAAAGATCATGGAATTGGAATCTCAAAGAAGAAACAAAAAGATATTTTCGGACTTTTTGAACGAGGAGTATCATCTGAAAACTATAAAGGGCTAGGCGTAGGGCTTTATATTACAGAGCAAATAATACGCGCACATAAAGGTACTATAAACGTCTCGAGTAAGCCAAAAGAGGAAACAAAATTCATTATCAATTTGCCGATCATACGTGAGCAGGAAAATGTTAAAAGAGGGTAGTGTCTATCGGGAGTTACCGTATTTAGATCTTGATATAGGATTTATTTTCCTTTGAGGAGCATCAGGCTTAGCTGAACTAGGAGAAGCATATTTTTGCATAGCCTCTGACTTCTTATCAAGCCTACATGACTCAACCCTCACAGGAGGCTGCTGAATAGCTATTTGGCGCAAAGTTAATGGGCTTACGAAAATTCTTTCTATCTTCATTTTTAAAATTACTACATTATTATATAGTCAGCAATAAAAAATGCAAGAAGCTTTTTTTTAAAAAAATAATTCCCACCACATTTGCCATACTGGCCTACTTTTTGTGCTTGTTAACCTTCGCAAAGGCTTAACTTTTTCATCAATCACTACAACTTCACCTTCGCGAATTAACCCTAGCTTCTGCCTTGCCTCTTCCTCCACAAAAGCATCTGTTTTTGCATAGTAAAGCTTTTGCGAAAGATACGCTTGCTCCTCTTTTTTTTGAGATAATTCACTTTGCAAGTCTTTTAAGATTTGAGCTCTATCATGGGTTGAAAGAATAGATGTAAGAATATTTTTAGTGATCACGACCAGAATAATTAATATGCCTACAATAGCCACTTTCTTGAGGTAAGAAAATATGTTTGTTCTTGACATTGTGCGTAGATGCTGATATTATAGGCTTTACTTTTAAGAAAAGGGACTAATCTTCTCCTGCCGCTTATAATTATATCTTTTCTTATTCTTTCATATAGGATACAATACTTTTTTATGAATAATGATCCAGTAAAAACTAGGGACGCGCATGCAAAGTTTCATGACTTCTTAAGGTCAAAGAAAAGAGCAAGCGCTACAATATTAGCATACGGAAAAGACATTGACCAGCTCATGTTCTTCCTTGAGGAGCTCAAAAAAGAACATATAAAAGATGTTACATCTGAGGATATCCAGGCGTTTCTAGCAAGCTTACAGGAAAAAGGGTATACGCCTAAATCTCTTTCAAGAAAATTAAACTCCACAAGAACATTTTATAGGTTCTTAAAGGTTAATGAATTTGTTACTGATGACCCGTCTTTACTCGTATCTCATCCTAAATATGAACTTTCACCACCTAGAGTGCTAACGCCTTTAGAATACAGAGCTTTAAGAGACGCAGCATCTGTTGACCCAAGGCTCTATGCCATCATTGAAGTTCTCTTACAAACGGGTATTAGAATTGGAGAATTAGCAGGTCTCAAAATGGATGATGTTGAAGAAAATGCACTTCATATCGCCCCATATGAAGGGCACGCTGCGCGCGATGTTCAACTAAACAGGCGAGCAAAAGACGCGCTTAAAAGATATCTTGCCATACGACCTGCAACAGCAGACAATCATGTATTTATAACAAAAACGGGAAAACCTTTTTTAGTTCGCAATATACGAGACGCGGTAGAGCGGTACTTTAGAAAAGGAGGCATTGAAAATGCAAAAATAAATGATCTTAGACACACATTTGTCGCTCATCATCTAAGGAATGGTGTTTCTCTTACTTTCTTGTCCAAGGTCCTAGGGCATAAACGCCTTTCTTCAACTGAACGCTACCTACAATATATTAAAGATGCCAAGCCCACTGAAAGCACAACTCTTATAGAGCTCTAATCCACATTCTTGAATATTGTCTTGATTTATTTCCAATTTTAGTGCATGATAAAAAGATGGAGAATGAAGCTAGCCCACCTGATTCTTCTTACCCACATGACTACCCTGACGTAAGAACACTTTTATCATGGAACGCTCCCGGACGACCGTGGAGAAAAAAAGGTAGAGAGTTTTATATGTCAGCGCTACTCATATTTTTCTTCGTTGAAGTGATTGTATTTCTTTTTGCCCAATACCAACTCATGCTCGCAGTTGCAGCTATTACCTTTCTATCAATTGTCCTGTCCATAGTCCCCCCAAAAGATTTTCATTATAGAATTTCAACAGAAGGAGTGAAGGTTGAAGACCATTTTTATATTTGGGGAGAACTGTATGATTTCTTTTTTAAAAAAATTGACAAAGTAGACACCCTCATCATACGAACAGAGGCGCTTATCCCAGGAGAACTTAGACTAACATTAGGTGATGTATCCCGCGAACACACAAGAAGGGTGCTAATTAATTTTCTGCCTTATCGGGAAGTTGTAAAACAAACATTTATGGAAAAATCCGGAGAATGGTTATCTAAAAATTTCCCGCTTGATAAATCCTCATAAGCGCGCCTGAGTGGGGTCGAACCACCAACCGCAAGATCCGGAATCTTGTACTCTATCCATTGAGCTACAGACGCACATTCACTTTTTGTTGCGAAATGGACAAGGTTTCCTTATCCATTGAGCATACTGCTTGTCCTACGAAATGGACAAGGTTTCCTTATCCATTGAGCATACTGCTTGTCCTACGAAATGGACAAGGTTTCCTTATCCATTGAGCTACAGGCGCACATTCATTTTTAAGATTTCCTGTGCGGCACCTTTTCGAATTTTAACCTACATTCAGCCACGAATCTAAGCGGAGGGTACAGGATTTGAACCTGTGAATCCCTTGCGGGATCGAGTTTTCGAAACTCGTGCAATTGACCACTATGCGAACCCTCCTTTCCTCAATTCGTTTTCTGTCATCAACCAAAACACAGATGATAAAAATAGAAATTTTTGCCTTAAATTGCCGAATGGACCTGTCCTGATAAAATCCGAGGCGCACCCGAGTGGGGTCGAACCACCAAACCTTTGGATCCGCAATCCAATGCTCTATCCATTGAGCTACGGGTGCATATCTTACTTTTTTCAATCTCTCTGTAAAAAGTGAGCAGACCGTAGGTGATATTTTAGTTTATTTTGATCTTCAAATCAATTTTTGAGCCTAAATAATGGTATAATAGCAGTATGATATTTGAATATTCTGCAGGCGGAGTAGTATTTAGAGTTGAAAACGGACAAATTTTAATTCTTGTGTCCCAACATTCCTTTCATCATGGATGGGTATTTCCGAAAGGATTAATAGGTGATAAAAAACACCTACAAGGAGAGGACAAAAAAGAAACAGCCGTGCGTGAGGTGAAGGAAGAAACGGGAGCGGATGGAGAAATTATTGCGGAACTAAAACCGGTTATATATTGGTACGTGATGGAGGAAATTAAGAGAAAAAAAACGGTATACTATTTTATCATGCGTTACGCAGGAGGAGATATTACGCAACATGATCATGAAATGGAAAATGTAGAGTGGATTCCCGCAGAAAACGTGCTAGGGAGATTAACTTACAAATCAGATAAAAAAGTGTTCACAGAAGCTTTTCCGCTCATTAAAAAGCTTGTGAAGAATGAGTTATTGAATGATAGCTGATAACGTGGAGGAGTCGGATAGTGGACCATTCCGATTGCTTGGAAAGCAATTGTGCTGAAAGGCACGCGCGAGTTCGAATCTCGCCTCCTCCGCATAAAAATGCCAAAATTAAATTAACCTATCCAGTACCAATTTACAAACAGTAAAGAAGTAAAAAATAAACCACAAGCAAATAAAAATAACACCACAATATATCTAAATCCTTTTAAAATTTGTGCTAGGTATAAAAAGACTGGAAAAGAAATTATTTGATAGCGCGCATAAGACATTGTATCTGTTGTTAAAAACGGACCTATCCATAACGCAAAGGCAATGTACCAAAATTCTGGTCTAATAGTTTTTTTGCCTTTTATAAGAATAATAAAAGTAAAAAGAAATACTAGAACATCTATCTTTGACCAATGAAAAGAATGAATGGGAAGAAATGGCGAAATTAGAACTGTTGAGAGGTTATTTATTATAGAAAAAGTAGAAAGACCATTCCATGCGCTTCTAATATGCAGAAAGTATACAGGATCACCGGTTTCACGCAAGTTAAAAAGAATCCAAACCAAGAAGGGCACGAATGCGATGAGAGTATATTCAATTACCTTTTTATATTTAACCGCATATCGCTTTTTCTGATTTAATAAAAAAAATATAAAAATTGGAAATAAAAATAGCCCTGTTCCTCTTGTAATCATTGCCGCTGCAAGCACAACTGAAGCAGGTAACCACGTCTTCTTTGTCAAAAAGTAAGAAAACCAAATTATCTCAAAAAGCAGTAATCCTTCCGTAAAATAACTCCTATAAAAAATGCTAAAAGGGAAAAAGAATAATAGAAAAATAGTCTTGAGCGCTAAGTTTTTCCCATATATTTTGCTTACAACAAAATACATGCTAAAAAAATTAGCAAGCATTAAAATATTCGCAAGCAAAAAGGCACTCACCTCAATTTCTCCAACTGATAAATTTATTAAAAAAAGAGTTAAGGGGTATAACGGAAAAAATGCCCAAGTCAACCCATCCATAACACTCTTATCCTTGATATTAGTATTAACAGGGTTATTTGGATATCCAACTGTTGCAATTTTTAAATACCATTGGGCATCATACTGACCAAGAGCACGAAGAAAATTAAAAGAACCACCACTTGCCTGAGGGTCTATAAAATAATGATGAGAATTTATGTAATAATTCTCTTTTTCAAAAGGAATCTTGTTGCTAAATAATATAATTGAAAAAAATAACGCCCCATTAAGAATGCAAAATAAAAACAAGAATATGAAAAAGTTTTTATCCAAAATACTATCTCTCCCATACCTATTTGGTAATTTCATATAACCATAATATATGATACATATATAAAATGCTAAAACACAAAGGTGGGATTTTTTGGATTCTTATTCTTTGCATACTCTTTGTATTGTTTTTTTTGATTGGCATTTATGATCTTGACCCTGATTTTGGCTGGCACTACCAAATGGGGAAATACCTTCAGCTTCATAAATCGGTTCCCTTAAATGACCCCTTTTCCTATACTATGCCTTCTTTTTCTTTTATCAGTCACGAATGGTTAACTGATCTAATAATTTCCACCAGCTATGACCACATGGGAATAGTGGGTCTTGCTGCAATATTTGCAGCCATCCCTATTATTGCAATTATTCTTTCCTCGCCTCTAAAAACTCTCCCATGGCTTATTCTACCAACTATATTTAGCGCTGAATTGTTGCTCCCCAGAGGAGGAATAAGACCTCAGGAGATAACGTGGCTCATGATAGCAATTCTGTTGTTTCTCCTAAGAAACAAAGGAATCTGGAATACATGGAGATGGGGACTGCCCTTACTGTTTTGTCTCTGGGCAAATCTACATGGGGGATTTGCTTTGGGAATTACCCTCCTTTTTATAACCATAGCACTTAATGCTTTAGAAAATAAACGACTTGAAATAGGAGACTTTCTCGTTTGGTTACTGTCCCTTCTTGCAATTAGCATTAATCCATACGGATGGCGTATATGGCTTGAGGTGTGGAGGTCAATTTCTGATTCAAATCTACGCTTCACAATTTACGAATGGCAGCCGTTTTTTGCTCTTGTTGAAATTCCTTTATTTTTCTTGGCAATATTAGGCGGAGTACTATGGTGGAGTTTTAGAAAAAATATTGCCTGGTGGGAAATTGGAATATTTATTCTTTTTTTCCTTGCAGCTCTAAGCAGCATTAGACATGCCGCGCTTTTTGCAATAGTTGCCCTTCCTTTCGTCTCAAATCTTATCCTTATGTTTATTTCTTCAATAAAAAAAACTCAGTTAACAAAAAGGAGAATCTTTATTTTCTTTATTATTCTTTATGTTATTGCAGCTGTATCTGGAGTAATTACTTATTTTCAAAGCTTTAGAGGCGGCTTTATTCCACCCACAAACGCTGTAATATTTCTTAAAAACCACCCTTTTCACGGAAATCTTCTTGCAAATTATAATTGGGGTGGCTATTTAATCTGGAAGTATCCTGAAAAAAAAGTTTTTGTAGACGGAAGAATGCCTAGTTGGCGATGGAATTTATGGCCAGAAAACGAAGATGCTCCTAAAAACGAAAGTTCCTGGGCATATAAAGAATATTTAAACATTCTGCAAAAAAAACAATACAACGAAGCTTTTAAAAAATACAACATAACGCGTATTATGCTCAGAAGAGATCAAGTTCCTGTAAAAAAGGGTTGGAGGAAGATATACCAAGATCAGGAAGTTGTAATTTTGGAAAAGGAGTGAGTCCAAAAAAACTTTATTACGAGGCTAAATTCTGTTAGAATATAACTTCTGGCTGGGTAGCTCAGTGGTAGAGCACAGGATTCATATCCCTGCGGTCGTGAGTTCAAACCTCACCCCAGCCACTTTGAACAATATGCAGGATAGACCAATAGGAATATTTGATTCAGGAGTTGGGGGACTAACAATACTCTCTGAAATAGAAAAAGTCTTACCACGGGAAAATTTTATATATCTTGCGGACCAAGCATTCGCCCCATACGGAAAACGCACAATTTCTGAACTGCAAAGCAGAACAAAACGGGTATCTGAATTTCTTATAGGAAAAAATGTAAAACTTATTGTTGTTGCCTGCAATACTGCCAGTACCAGCTCTCTTAAATATTTGCGCAAAAATTTCAACATCCCTCTTATCGGAGTTGTTCCTGTTATAAAAACACTTGCTCAGGTTTCAAAAACAAAAAAAACAGCAGTCCTTGCCACACCTATCACTACTAAAAGCATCTACCTAGACCTCTTAATATCAGAGTTTGGGAGTGATATAACAGTATATAAGGTTGGGGACACTGGACTTGAGAGTATAATTGAAAAAGGGGATCTTTCAGATCCTAAAATTCCAACAATTCTTAAAAAACACATGGAACCACTTAAAAAACTGGGCGTTGATTCAATAGCGCTTGGGTGCACCCACTATCCGTTTTTAAAAAACAAGCTTCAGGAGGCAGCCGGTGGCAATATTCAAATTCTTGACTCAGGTGGGGCAGTTGCACGACAGGTAAAGCGAGTGTTAACACAGGAAAAATTGCTTTCCCCTGCAAAAAGTGGTGAAGATTGGTATTATACAACAGGTACAGCATTAGAATTCCAAAATAAAGTTAAAGCTCTTACCGGAAAACAAATCAATGCAGTATACGCAAAACTATGAAGATGACCGATTTAAAAAATAAAAAAATAGCTGTTTTAGGAGTAGGGGTGGAAGGCATGGCGTTAGTTAATTTTCTGAAAGAATACAGCACGCAAATTACTATCTATGACCAGAAGTCAGAATCAGAACATGATACAGATACGCTAAAGGAGATAAGAAATCTAGGACTTCCCGTGTTGTTCGGAGCAAAAACATTTCCCAACCTTATGTCGTTTGATATTATTTTTAGAAGTCCAGGAATTAAACATACACATACTGCAATCACTGAAGCAAAAAAAAACGGAGCTATAGTCACATCCCAAACTCAACTTTTTTTTGACCTATGTCCCTGTCCTATTATTGGAGTAACAGGTACAAAGGGTAAGGGAACCACTTCCTCTCTTATCTATGAGATGCTCAAAGAAGAAGGATATAGTACTTATTTATGCGGGAATATAGGAACTCCTCCCATTTCTTTTTTAAATCTACTTACCCCAGAATCAAAAGTGGTTTTAGAAATGTCCTCATTCCAGCTCCAAGATTTATCATCTAGCCCTCACATCGCGGTTATGCTCATGACCACTTCTGAACATCTGGATTATCACAAAGACGTATATGAATATATTGATGCCAAACGAAACATCTTCAAGTTTCAAGAAAAAGGAGATTATGCAATAGTTAATAAAGATTACCCTGCCAGTAACGAATCAGACTTACACACAGAAGCCAAGATTTATAAGGTGAGTCGTATCCAGGAAGTAGATCAAGGCAGTTTTGTAAAGGATGATGTCGTTTATGTTAAAACAAACGGCAAGACAGAAAAAGTAATTGACGCAAATGAAATATTACTTCCTGGTAAACATAACTTAGAAAATGTATGCGCTGCAGTTATTGCAGCAATCTTTGCTGGTGCAAAAATGAAGGCAATTACCCACGTTCTTAAAACTTTTAAGGGACTTGAGCACAGACTTGAGCTTGTGGGGACCATAAAAGGCGTTAAATACTATGATGATTCCTTCTCAACTACCCCTGAAACCGCAATTGCAGCAATTGAAGCGTTTGACGATCCTGAAATTTTAATTTTAGGAGGATCTTCTAAAAACTCTGACTTTTCTGAGCTTGGAAAAACAATTGAACACGCAAAAAATATAAAAGCTATTGTTGTAGGAGGAATAGAGTGGAATAGAATAAAAGAAAAAATTAGCAAACAAGCGTTATCTAAAATTAAAGTTATAGAAGGAAGCAGTAATATGAGTGAAATAGTGGGAAATGCTACAAAAGAAGCTACACTAGGAGATGTAGTTCTCCTTTCCCCTGCATGCGCAAGCTTTGACATGTTTAAAAACTACAAAGACCGCGGCAATCAATTTAAAAATGAAATTTATAAGCTTTAGATTTGGTACAATACAGTTATGAAAAAAAGAGTTTTGTCAGGAGTTAGAGCAACCGGGAAACTTCACCTGGGAAATTACCTAGGTGCGGTAAAGGGTATGATGGCATTACAAGACGACCCCCAGTATGAAACCTTTTATATGGTTGCGGACCTGCATACCATTACGACTCCCTATGACCCCCAGGAATTAAGAAAAAACAGACGTGAAATAATCTTGGACTATTTAGCAGCCGGACTTGATCCTGAAAAGTCTATTATCTTCCAACAGTCTGAAGTACCTCAACATACTGAGCTTGCATTTTTCTTCTCAAGCGTTACAACTATTGCAAAAATGCAGCACCTCCCAACCTTTAAGGAAAAGGTTAAACAGTATCCTGAACACGCAACGCTTGCACTTTTAAATTATCCCGCCCTCATGGCAGCTGATATATTAGCCTATAAAGCAGAATTGGTCCCTGTAGGAATAGACCAGGAGCCGCATTTAGAAGTAGCACGCGAGATTGCCCGCCGCTTTAATCAGGATTACGGAACTGACTTCCCTGAACCTAAAAGGTTTAAAACTGTAGGTGAATATATTCCTTCATTAACAGGGGAAGGGAAAATGAGCAAGTCAATTGAAGGCTCTTATATAAACTTAAGCGATAACTTAGAAACTATTAAATCAAAAATTGCAAAAATTCCCACAGACTCAGGAAAAGGAACCATACACCCTGCAGGAAAAGATACTGTCTACACAAGTGACGCGGGAACTGTATCTCCCGGAACAGGAGCCCTTATGAGTTTTGTACATTTATTTATGGGTGGGGATAAAAGACGGGAATTGGAAACCCAATACGAAACCTCTGGAATCAGATACGGCGATGTTAAAAAAGAATTATCAGAGCTTATCTTTGCGGAACTCGCAGGCTTCCAAGGCAAACGCCTGGAACTAGAAGCAAATCCTGAGTATGTTGATCTCATAATTAAAAAAGGGAATGAGCGCGCGCGCGCTGCTGCAGAAAACACCATACGGGACGTAAAAGAAAAAATGGGCCTCCTCTAATATCAAAAATCTTTCCCATCTATGAAACTGGTATTATTAAAACTTATACTTCTTTATCAAAAAAGCGCGCCATATCGTAAAAACATTCTGGGAACAATCCTTCCTGTATATTCTTCCTGCAGATACACCCCTACCTGTTCTGAGTATACCTACCAGGCAATTGAAAAATACGGATCAGGTAAGGGACTTTTTATTGGACTTAAAAGAATTGCCTCCTGCAATCCTCTTGGAGGAAAAGGGTATCACCCGCTTTCGTAATTTTCAACTTTTCACAAGTTCATACAAACTGAGGCAGAATTGTGATATAATTCGTTATTCTACACACATGAAACAAATCTCAGGATCCAATAAAAAACAGGGCAAGAAAAGAAAGTTCTCCTTACGGCTATCTTGGAAAGACATAATCCTGTATTCCTTTGTTTTCTTGTTTTTTATATTTATAAGTATTGGAATTGGTGATTTTGCTGCAAGCCAGGAATCTAAAAGCATCTCGCTCACGAAAGCCCTTAAAGACATAAAGGCAAAAGAAGTATCAACTATATCCGTTAGCACAAATAAACTCGACCTTACCTATAAAGATGGCCGTAAGGCTCAGGCAGACAAAGAAAGTTCAGCTTCTATATACGAGGTGTTAAAAAACTCCAACATTAATCCTGAAAACGTTAATATAACTATAAAAGACAGCAGTTCAGTATCTTTATGGGTAAATATACTCTCAGGCGTACTTCCTATAGTTCTAATGATTGCATTCTTTTACTTTATCTTTAGACAGGCTCGTGGAGCACAGGAAAATATCTTTTCATTTGGCTCAAGCAAAGCCAAAGCGTTTAATAAGGACTTTCCAAAAGTTACATTTGATCAGGTAGCAGGCGCAGATGAGGCAAAACAAGAATTATCAGAAATTGTTGATTTCCTGAAACATCCAGAAAAATATAGGGCTGTTGGTGCTCGCGCACCCAAAGGAGTACTTCTGGTAGGTCCCTCCGGAACTGGAAAAACACTCTTAGCTCGTGCTGTAGCAGGAGAAGCTCAGGTTGCATTTTTTTCAATTGCAGGGTCGGAATTTATGGAAATGCTTGTCGGAGTAGGAGCTGCTCGAGCCCGCGATCTTTTTGCGACAGCAAAAAAATCTCAACCAGCAATTATTTTTATAGATGAAATTGATGCAATCGGAAGACAGAGGGGAGCAGGAATTATGGGTGGACATGATGAGCGGGAGCAAACATTAAATCAAATATTAGTTGAAATGGATGGATTTACTCCAAATGAACAGCTTGTTGTTATGGCTGCAACAAATAGGTCAGATGTTTTGGATCCTGCACTTGTACGTCCAGGGCGATTTGACAGACGCGTAGTTTTACCACTGCCTGACATTGTCGGAAGAAAAGAAATTTTATCTATCCATGCTAAAGGTAAGCCTTTTGAAAAAAATGTTGATTGGGAGAAAATAGCTCGCCGAACAGTTGGATTTTCAGGAGCTGATCTTGAGAATATGTTAAATGAAGCAGCAATTCTCACAGCCAGACTGAATAAAAAGATAATTGATGAAAAGGATCTTGAAGAAGCAGCAACTAAAGTAAAGCTTGGCCCAGAGAAAAAAAGACTGCAATCGGATGAGGACAGAAGAATCACTGCGTACCATGAAGGTGGTCACGCGATTGTTTCATTCTCCATGCCACACATGGATCCTGTTCATAAAATATCTATTGTCGGTCGTGGATTATCACTTGGGCATACCATGATCCCACCCATGCAGGATCGGGTACATGAGACAAAATCCAGATTGTTAGCACAGGCAGCAACTATGCTTGGTGGAAGGACAGCTGAGGAAGTCGTATTTGGAGAGATAACAACAGGCGCATCTGATGATATTGAAAAGGCATCTATGTTAGCACGCACCATGGTAGTAGATTATGGAATGAGCGCGCTCGGTCCTATTAATTTTGATAGAGAACGTTCACGAGCATATGGAGAAGACTATGGAATCTCTGAGGAAATGCAAAGAAAAATTGACAGGGAAGTTGCAAAAATAATTTCAGATGCTCACGCAAAAGCATTAAAGGTTCTCAAGGAAAATAGGAAAAAATTAGATGAAGTAGCAAAAACACTCCTTATGAAAGAGACTCTTGAAGGAGAAGAATTTATAAGAATTATGTCTGCAAAAAATAGTACACCCTCCAAAAAAAAGACAGCATTAAAAACTAAGAAATAATAGTTCTGTCTTGCATGTTTTAACGAATCACACTAGAATAATTCCACATGGAAAAAGATCTTAAAAAAAATATTTTCCTTGTCATTGATGGTTCTGCTATCGTGCATCGTGCCTACCACGCAATGCCTTCTCTTACTACTCCTGATGGAATACCTACGGGAGCAGTTCACGGATTTTTCTCAATGCTTTTAAAGCTTATACAAGAGTTACGCCCATCACACGTTGCAGTTGCTTTTGATAGGCCAAAACCAAATTTTAGAAAAGAGTTGTATAAAGAGTATCAATCACAGCGCCCTAGTATGGACTCTGACCTTTCACCACAGTTTCAAATTATCCAAGATATTTTAACAATTGCGCATATACCCGTGTATTTCATGGATGGGTTTGAGGCAGATGATATTATAGGAACACTAGCCCATAAAGCAGAAGAGGCAGGGGATATTTCCTATATCGTGACAGGAGACAGAGACATGATGCAATTAGTAGACAAGCGAACAAAAGTCCTTGTGCCTATTAAAGGGATTTCAGAAATGAAACTCTTTGACGAAGAACGCGTTATAGAACAATTTGGAGTACTCCCTACTCAAATTGTAGAATTAAAGGCACTTCAGGGAGATGCGTCAGATAATTATCCTGGAGTTGCCGGAGTTGGACCTAAAACCGCTGCAGGGCTCATTCAATCATATAAAAACGTTCACAACATATATAAAAACCTAGATGAAATTAGGGCTAAAAATCCAAAACTCGCAGATAAATTGGAAGCAGGTCATGATCATGCAATACTTGCACACCAACTGGCAACTATTCTTAAAAACGTACCTTTTGAGTATAACTATAAGGACTGCAGGGTAGAACATATCTCACACAAGGACTGGCGAAAGGCATTTGAGTCTTATAGCTTTAAAACCCTCCCAAAAAGATTAGATGAAGCATTTGGCAAAGAGCATGAAAAAAGTAAAGAAAAAAATGAAAAGAATAACAATACTCAAATGAAATTATTATAAACAGTAAAGGATGTTTAAAAAAATGAAAATAGCTATCGTTCACGACTACATAAAAGAATACGGTGGGGCAGAGCGGGTTCTGGAGGAATTTATAAACATTTTCCCAGATGCTGACATCTATACATCGGTGTATTTACCGGAGTATTTAGGCCCACATAAAAACCGGTTCAAAAACTACAAAATTCACACGTCTTTCTTGCAATATTTCCCCTTCAAAGGAAAACTAATCTCACCCTTTCGCCTACTTGCACCCCTTGCCTTTATGGGAATGAACCTTTCATCCTATGATGTTATTCTTGTATCCCAAACAGGTGCCTATTTCCCAAACTTAGTCCAAAAAGGCAATGCAAAACTTATTTGCTACACGCATACGCCACCCAGATATTTGTATGGCTATATGACCGCCCGAAATTGGAAAAAAAATAAATTTAAACTCGTCATAGGAAGCGTTTTGAATCATTTTTTACGAATATTTGACTTCAACTCATCAAAAAATGTTGATCAATTTATAGCAAATTCGCAAGAAATAGCATCACGTATTAAAAAATTCTACAGACAAAACGCAATCGTTATCTATCCACCGGTAGCCGTAGCACTTAACCCTGGAGAAAAGTTAAGTTCCAAAAAAGAACAGTTCGGCAAGAAATACTTTCTTACAGGCGGAAGGCTCGCGCGTGCCAAAGGTACTGATATCGTAATTGAAGCCTTTCTAAAAAACAAAAAGCCTCTTAAAATATTTGGGAAGGGGTTTGCAGGTTTTGAAGAAGAGCTCCTAAGCAGGGTGCAGCGGAAAGGTGGGGAGGTCAGCATAGAATTCCTGGGTGAAGTAACTGATGAGGAAAAATTAGACCTTATGAAAAATGCTCGGGCGTTTATATTTGCTTCATTTGATGAAGACTTTGGAATAACCCCTGTTGAGGCAATGGGAGCAGGAACTCCAATTATTGCCTATAAAAGCGGAGGGGTAAAAGAAACCGTAATAGATAAAAAAACAGGACTTTTCTATGAACCAAATACAAAAGACGCGCTATACGAAGCTATTGAATCCTTTGAAAAGCAAAAATTCATTTCTAAAAATTGTTATGAGCAGGCAGAAAAATTTTCACCTGACATATTTGACAAAAAGATAATGGAGGTCATAAAAAATGTCAGTTGACTCAACTTCTGAAAACAACTATCCAATAGATCCATATCGCGACATTCCGAGTCCTCAAATAGTAGAGTACCTAAAAAAGTTTGATGATGTAGTAATGCCTGAAATAAAAACCTGGCCAATCTCTACTACCCCTCTTGTTACATATGTTGCGGAATTTCTCAAATATCCTCATGGTAGCATACACTCCATATATGCACTTGCAGAATTCGTAAAAAACCAAAAGTTATTTGATTTTCCACGAAAGGATATAGGCGGAGTAAAAAATGCTATCCATTTTGACCCTGACATGGCTCGTATATTTATGGTCTATACACTTGCAATGGCTGCAGATCGCTCGCAAAAAGAAAAGGATGCACCCAACTCATATATTGCGGCAACAGAGGCTGTTGCAGATATTCTTCAGGATACTCAGCTTGGAACTACAATTAAAAAACGCAGATTTATTCCTTGGAAAAAGGAAGAGCCTAATCCAGGCACATAAGTATGCCAGAGCTTCCAGAAGTTGAAACCATAAGACAAGGACTAGAAGACTATCTAGTAGGGCACGTTGTAGAAAATGTTGAAATCTTGCATCCTGGCGTTCTTTTTGGAGATGTAAAAGTAATACGAGGACAAAAAGTTATAAAGGTTCGAAGAATAGGGAAGGGGTTAGTGATAGACCTTTCACGCAATTACTCTGTTGCAATCCACATCAAGCTCACCGGGCAACTTATATACAGAGCGCCAAAGGTGCAAAGGCTTAAAGTGTCAAAGGAAAAAGTAGGAACTGTCCCCAATAAATTTACTCATATAATTTTTGATTTGGATAAGCAGGCAAAATTATATTATAACGACCAAAGACGATTCGGATGGATGAAGATACTAAAAACGGAAGATGTCATGGAGCTTTCCTTTTTTAAAAATATGGGCCCTGAACCGTTTAAAGATCTAACACCTACACGCTTTGAAATGATTTTACGAAATAAAACAACTAAAATTAAACCTCTCCTCATGGATCAAACAAAAATAGGAGGAATAGGCAACATCTATGCAAATGACGCACTTTTCAAAGCTAAAATTAACCCAAAAAGACAAGCAAAAAGTCTAAGTCCTTCCGACACAACTAATCTTTACAAAGCGATTATTTCAGTAATGGAAAAAAGCTTTCATGAGGGAGGGGCTTCTGAACTCTCTTTCGTAAATGCCCTGGGACAAGAAGGTAACTATCAAAGACACGTACTCGTATACGGCAGAACAGGAGAAAAATGTCCTCAGTGTGGAAGCATCATAAAAAGAATTACGCTTGCAGGAAGGGGAACATTTTTATGCGAGAAATGCCAAAATTAAAAAACGGAAGGCTACTTTCCGGCAAGAGCTTCCTCAATAGCAGTCTTAAAATTCTCGTAAGGCTGTGCACCTAATATCATCTTTCCGTTCACGAAAAACGTTGGAGTTGCTGAAACTTCTGCTTTTTGCCCATCTGCCATGTCCGCGTCAATGTTCTTTTGGTATTTTGCAGTATCAATACAGCTCTTGAATTGCTCCGAGTCCATACCTAAATTACCGGCTGCCTGAGATAACGTGTCAGAGTTATACATGGTAGTGTCTGTTTCTGCAGGTTGATTTTGGTAAAGGTATTTGTACATATCCCAAAACTTACCTTGCTCGTTTGCACATTCTACCGCGTTTGAAGCAACAGTTGATGCAGGACCCAAAAATGCATAATGGCGAAATGCAAATTTTACTTTTCCTGTATCTACATAGTCTTTTATTATTTGAGGCTCTACCTCAGTAAAGAAGCGCTCACAAAATGGACATCTAAAATCAGCAAACGCGACTATTGTAACCTTTGCATTCTCATCTCCTAAAATTGGAAAGTGACCTGCCGCAACATCAAACTTCTTATTAGGATCAGTTGTGGGCTGCGCGCCTGGCTGCTGAGTCTCAACTCCTGCAACCTTCTCTGGAGCATCTCTTAATGCCTGTACTGTCGCAAAAAGATATCCTACTAAAAATGTGGCAACTAAAAGAAGGGTGTAAAGAATTTGCTGCTGAGAGAATTTACGAGGAAGTCTTTTAGATAGTTTTTCTCGGGATGTTTTCTTGCGTGCCGGCATGGATACTAGTAAACCAAAAATGCCATCCTGAGTCAAGAGGGTTTTGCGCAAAAGAAGAACTCTTACATTATATTTATAAATCAACCCAAATTAACCCTTGACAGAAAGTTATCCACATAACTATACTTTTAACTCTCGCTTTCTTATACAAATATGGATGACTTATGGACACAAATTCTTTCTGAAATACAAATTGATGTATCCAAGGGAACGTTTTTAACATTCTTTAAACATACAGAACTTGTATCGTTTGAAAACAACATCGCAACAATCTCAGTACCCACCTTTATAATAGCTGACCAACTAGAAAAAAAGTATTTACCTCTTATAAAATCTATTTTTGACAAAAAAACTGGGAACAGCACAAGCATAGTCTTTACGTACACGAAAGCTAAAATTCAGATTAAAAAAGATGAGGGTCCACTTTTCACCATGAAACAACCGGAAATAGAAAGAGTGGTCAACCCAAGACTTAAAAAAGAGTATCAATTCTCGTCTCTTGCTGTTTCTGACTCAAATCAACTTGCCTACACTGCATCTATGACAGTGGCCGATAACCCTGGAAAAAAATATAACCCGCTCTTTATTTACGGAGATGTAGGCGTTGGAAAAACACATCTTATGCACGCAATTGCAAACAAGGTTCTTGAGAAAAATCCACAAGCACATATTCTTTATCTTACAACTGAGGAGTTCACAAATGAGGTGGTCGAGGCTATCATGAATAAGTCCACACAAAATATTCGGAAAAAGTTTAGACACACTGATTTATTATTGCTTGATGATATTCAATTTCTTGCGGGAAAAGAAAAGGTCCAAGAAGAATTATTTCACACCTTTAATGCACTTATTGATGGGGGAGGACAGATTGTTTTTTCCTCAGATAGACCGCCCTCTGAAATAAAGAAAATAGAAGCCAGGCTTGCGTCACGATTTGAGGGTGGACTAACAGTTGATATACAACCCCCTGACTTTGAACTAAGAACCGCAATCCTCATGCTTAAAAGTAGAAAAAGAGGGACTGAATTAGATCCTGAAATTGCAAAAATGATTGCCGAGAGGATAGAAAACACCCGCGCACTCGAAGGATTTTTGTTAAAACTCGCAACTGTCGAATTAACAAAGTCTGGACCTATTACAAAAACTGACGTTCTCCGTCTACTCGGTGAGCGAATTGAAAAAGACAAATTTCTCCATCCTGATATGGTTGTTGATGCGGTTTGCAGTTTTTACAATATTAAGGCAACACAGCTCAAGGGGGATCGTAGAGATGCTATATTCGTCAAGCCAAGACAAATTTGCATGTACTTACTGAAGCAAGATCTGCGGCTCTCGTTTAAAGAAATTGGAAATTTGTTGGGAGGGCGGGATCACACAACCGTTATGCATGGCGTTGACAAAATGGAAGAAGTAATGACCCGTGAAGAACGGCTTAAAGAAGAAGTGGTGCACTTAAGAAAGTTGCTCGCGGGATAAGTGATGGTATTTGTTGGGAGACAGACAAGGGATAACTACATCATAGAATGATTTTATGACATATAAACATTCTGTACACAAAGTAATCCATAAGTTATCCACATTTTCTCACGCACGTCTGTTTGCTTTTTTACACTTGTCCCACTATACTACTGCTACTACTATTTAGAAGTATATTATGGAAGTAGATTTTTTAACTGAAAATTTAACGGAGTATTTATCCCTTTTAGGAAAGATTATTCCAACACATTCACAGATACCCATCCTGTCTAGTGTTCTTCTTGAGGTTACCCCTACTGATTTTATACTTTCTGCAACAGACCTGGAATTTGGTGTACGGATAAGCATACCCTGCAAGATCGCGGGAGTAGGGGGAGTGCTTGTTCCGGGTCGACAATTTGTTGAAATTTTGTCTTCTCTCACGCATGAGAAGGCCAAGATAAAACAGGAGAAGGATCAGGTTGTTTTAACCGCGGGAAGTGGATCGTTTAAGTTTCAGGTGTTACCACGCGATGAATTTCCAAGGTTGTATGAAGAAAAAGGGGATAAAATGGGGGAATATAGTCCCGCTCATTTTCAAAACATCTTCAGCAAGCTCATTTTTGCAGTATCCCAAGACGAATCACGTCCTCATTTGACGGGGATTTATGTGGTTAAAAGAGAGGGAGAGGTAGATTATGTTGCAACAGATGGATATAGGCTTTCTTTGAAAAGGGTAAAAGATGCAAGCGCAACGCAGGACGCTGCAGGAATGATTATTTCTCCAAGGCTGATAGGCGAGGGCCTTAGTCTTAAAGGACAAAACATTTTTTTGTATATTCACAAAACAGGAAATCAAGCAATTTTGGAATCAGGAGGAGCGTTGCTTGTTGGGAGGCTGATTGAAGGAGCGTATCCTGACTATGAAAAGGTTGTTCCAAAAGAGCTAAAGACTAGCATAAAGTTAGACAGGGAAGAGTTGTTGCGCTTATTGAAGGTAACATCTGTTTTTGCCAGAGAAAATGCAAATATTATAAACTGCAATGTTACCTTAGGAGCACTCCATCTACAAGTTGACTCCTCAAGCCTGGGTGAGGCAGAATCAAAAATTGACGGTGAACAGGTTGGAGATGATAATCACATAGCATTTAACGTAAAGTTTTTACTTGATTTCCTGCGTTCTGTTGATGGGAAAACCGTTACGCTTCAGATAAGTAGTCCGTTTGAGCCCGCCCTTTTCACAACAGATGATGACCCAGACTTTTTCCACGTTATAATGCCGGTCCGCGTCCAAGAATAAATATTAATAAGCGCCTTCGATGTCAGGAATGGTTGGAATTGCAACATTTATTTTATATGTTTGTGGGTTTTTTAAGGTGTTCCCATTGATAGAAACAGTAGTAGGAAGGATGGTTATGGTGGTTTCCCCATTCGCCCAGAAGGTTTTTGGAGCAAGAATAAGGGTTTTGGGTATAGCGCTTTTTACTATGAGAACTTCAGTAGGTGGAAAGATCGTGTAGAGTAATTTTTCTACAGCAACCTCTTGAGTGAACGTGATCTGAAGAGGTTGTGCGGGTAGATATGGTTGTAGGTTGTTTTTAGGAGCTATTGAAGTTATGTATAGCTCTTTTTCTGAAAACCGTAATGGTGTGGGAGTGGGTAGAGCATTAGGTAAAGGTGTTGAGCCCCGTCTATTTGATGACAGAATAGCTAAAAAAAAGATAAGGAAAATGATGACCGTTATAATTGCAATAATTATTATTTTTAGCTTGTTCATGATTTACAAAAATAGCTTGGCGCGTCTTGCCACTTAGTACCTGATGCATCAATTTTAGCAAACTCTACGTGTACATGTTTCATGTTGCATCCATTTCCACAAATTTGCGCTCCCACTTCTCCCGATGGCTTTACTCCCTTCGTGGCACTTCCTGGATTTGTATGATGAAGTTGTAGCCAATATTTTTCTCCGGTTGTGATATTTGTTCCGGAATAACGCTGAATTGCTTGCGAACCATCACTATTTGTTTGGCTAACAAAAGACCATTGTATGGTTTTTCCATCCACTGATGGAAGTATAACGTTTTGAAGGTCATTACCTGCTATGTCCATTGCAAAATAAATTCCTTCATAAGTACACCCTTTCATATATGCTTGGTATCCTATCCCGCAGTGTCCACATCCATTTACTGGTACGTTTTTGCTGCCGCAGGTAATGTTCCCTCCGGGAATAGGGCATGCTGCGATAGTTTGTGTTTGTGGGTTACCCACTTTTGTTGTGACAGTGTTGCTGTCAGTTCTAAACTGTGCGTAAGCGCTTTGTGAGATAGAAGCAAAGATCAGGATGAGTGCAATGAATAATAATTTTTTCATATATTAGGGACAAAAACTTAATTGGTATTTTTGACCAGCCTCTGCAGGATTGACTGAGACAGGAGTTGTAATGGTTACCTTTATTTGACATGCTTGTTCTTCTGTTACGCCTAGTCTTTTAAGAAAAGCCTTTTCCGCGAGTTGTCTATTTATTTCAAATGGAGCGCCGGTTATTGATATAAGAAATTCATTAAATGGCTTTAGATATACAAGATTATAGGTTTCTGTCCTTGTCATAAGCGAATCGCCCTGTGTATCAAGTTGTACCGGGGAAATGTATGGATTTTTTATTGGAATTCCGGATATGGTAATTGTATCAGTTGTAGGCAGTGCGGATGGAATTTTTGTGGGGATAATCACTGTCTGTGGAGGAGCTTTTTGTGGCGCGGATGATAAAAGGAAGATAATTAATGACCCAACAACAACGATTCCAACTAACACGAAAAAGGTTAACATTCTTATTCTATTCATAGCTATATATTACCACAGGAAGCCAAGATGCTTTGCGCTGCTGGGTATGTGGACCATTTGTTTGCTGTCCAACCAGTCCCACCGCTTAAATACAGCTGGTATGCATATTGGATATTTTCTATAGGGTTTAGAAAGCGTTCTTCGCATGCGTTCCTGAGTGATGAATTAAGTACAGTGCAGGCGGGTGGAGGACCAAACGCTCCGCCGCAGTGCGCAATTAGATTGATTTGAAATAATCCTATACTGTAATCGGGGCATACCTTATTAGTAGCAAATGGATCACTTCCACTTTCAAGGTTACAGATGAGTGAGGCAGTAAGTGCGAGGTCGGGTTGGTTATTAAAATATGGAAGGAGATGTTCATATGAGCAGTATCCTGTTCCTTCTTTAGGTCTGGTGCAGGCATTGGGTGACTGGGAGCCTCCGGGTCCAGCTGTGGATGCGCTTGCTTGTGCCCAGGCAGAGTTTGTTATATTTATATCAGTTTTTACGGGAAGGACAGTAAAGGTAAATGATGATGCTGCGGCGTTTCCTGAATCTGAAAGATTCCATGACAGTGTGCGGTCAGTTGTGTCAAGCGTATAATTTCCCGAAGTTTTATTATCAACAAGTATAGTATTTTCAGGAATTTGATCAAAAATAATAATATCCTCTTTCCTGACGGTTGAATCTGATGTGAGGGTGTAGGAGATAGTATAGGTAATTTCTCCTATCTCAGCTAATTCTGTTTGTGAAACTGTTTTTTGTAGTGTGAAGCTTGGAATGGGGTTTTGCGTTGGCGGCTGTCCCACGCCTCCCCCTCCCCCTGTCCCACCACCAATTGTGGAACTGCCTGAATTATCAGAGGCAATCGTGATTACAGTCATCACGAACACAATGAAGAGTAGAATTACGCATGATACGCCAACGGTTACCCCTCCTGCGGGCGTTTTAAGAAAAGTCAGAGCCACTTGACTTACTCCTTTTTTTGCAAGCTGTTGCTCTCCTTTCTTTGCTGCAGATGATGCTGCTTTTTGTGCAGCCTTTTCTCTTAGGCTTTTTCCTAAGCTTCTATTCATGTTTGAAATAGTGGAAAAAGGACTTCTGTCTCGCACGCCACTTCTAAGAATTCGTGATTGCATATGAGGCTGAGAAGTAGATTGGCTAGTTTTTCCTTCCTGTTTTTGTCTTTGTTCTCGCTGACGCTTATAAAAATCGTAGCTTACGGCTCCAAGTGGGGAGATGACATATCTTCCGTATTTCCAGGTCTTACTTTGCCAAACCTTTGCGTCTCTTATTTTTCTTAGCAGCTCAAACCTATCAAAGCCATTTGCAGCAGCTTTTGTTAATATTTTATTGATCTCTATTTTTTGGTATTCCTTTGCAGTTTTTGGTTTTCTTGCCACCTGTTGCGGTTTATTTGGGGAAGCCGTTTTTTTGGGTAGTATTTTTTTAATTCCCACAACAAAAGAAGGCGGAATTAAATGTTTTGTTTTGCTATATAAAATCCCAAGAGGCGAATATTTATACACGTTTTTGTACCACTTGAGTGTGGTTGAGGCAGTTTTTTTTGTTGCGGCTAGTGTATTTGATTTTTTTTGCACTTTTTTTGTATGCAGACTGGTATTATTTTCCTCACTTTTTTCTGTTTTTTCTTTTTTTGAGATATTTCTGTCTGAAATCCCTGCCGCAATTTTTCGACCCAATTCCCATTCTTTTAAGCGAGGACTTAGTTTGCCCATGAGAAAGCCTAATGGAGTATACTTATATATATCCACATACCCCTTTGCCCCTTTTTTTGCAGCAGCCTTGAGTGTTTGTCCTGCTTTGGATGGAGTTTTTTTTGGAGTTGTAGGCGTGGGCGGTAACGGTTGTTTTATATTTTCCGGAGACGTGATGTTTTTATCTAAATCTTGTGTGGAGGAATCCGTTTGTGAAATTGGTGTGGAGGGTGAATTTTCCGCGGGAGAACTTTGTGCAGATGCGATTTCTTGTGGTGAATTTGTTTGAGACTGATCAGATTTTGCCTCAGACTGGGCAGTCGTGGTATTAGGTGTGTTCGGGAGCGCTGCCTTTGCAATGGTCTGAGAAGTCTTGCCTATCTGTTCTTCGTAGTTTCGGTTTTCGTTTACCCTGAATGAGCTATCCTTTTCAAAGGATATAGATGAACTTTTACCAATCCCTCTTTCATTGGTTCCAGAAGATTCAGGGGGTGTCTTTGCTGATATATTTTCTTCACTTGCGTTTTCTTTTTTGTCTTCCCCATTTTCATTGTGTACCATGTGAACATTGCTATGTTCTGAGGCGTGCTCTCTCCCATGACCATCTTTCTTGTGGTCTTCTGTTTTTTGTTGGCTCGTTTCCTCCTCCTTTTTGTCTTCGGTATTTTCAGGTTCTAACACAAGATTTTTGGTAGCTCGGGCTTTTTCTCTTTCTAGAATATTTATTTTCTTATGTATTTCTGTTTTCTGAGTTTCTCCTTCCTTTAGCGAAAGGGTACCGTTTGTAACTGAATCCTCTATGTTGCGCTCGTTAGTCACAAGCTGCTTGATTGAGGAGTCTATATTTTTTATCTGATCCTCGGAAGTAGGGGGTGTATCAGAATTGTTTGCCATATGATAGTTTTAAAATAATCATTCATTATTCACCTTGTTGTTATCTGTAACAGGAGACGTAATAGGCTGTTGTGTAATTGGTTGAGATGCCTGTGGAGTAGGTTTCATAGCGGGTTGCGTTAGAGGCGCTTCTGTAGGAGGAGCTTCCTGTTTTGCGTCTGCTTCTTTTATGAATTGTTCTGCTGCCTGCGTATTTGTTCGTTCTGCCTCATCCAAAATGTCTTGAGGTTTAGAGGTGACCAGTTGATACTCAAAGTTTGATGCCAAAAATTGAGCTGTTAAGTGGTTTTGCCCTGCAAAAAAAAGTCCCTCTCCAACCTGCGCTGTTAGCAGAAATTGCTTTTCACCTTCTGATAAGTTAAGGGTTGAGGCGAGCGTTTCTACCTCAGATGAGTTTTGTTTTAACAGGACCTGCATAGAAGAATTAGATAAGATTGCCTTGCCATAGTCGGAAGACAGGAAATCTTCTATGTCTTGGGTAAGCGTTGTAACTCCCAGGTAATATTTTCGTGCTCGCTTTGCAATTCCTTGCAAGAATGCAGCAGAGTCAGGATTTTTCATAAGATACCATGCCTCATCTACTATTAATATACGTTTTTTCAATTTAGTTCTTACTCTGTTCCAAATAAAATCTAATATTACCTGCATGGCGACTGGCCTAAGAGATTCTTCAAGCTGTTTTATTGAAAAAACGGTAAGTTGATTTTTAACATCGTAGTTAGTCTGTGAGTTTAATAGTCCTGAGAACCCTCCTTTGATGTACTTTTCTAGTCTAAACGCAAGGTCCTTGGCATCTGTTTCTTCCATATTCAAAAGTGTTTTATATAAATCCTCAAGAATGGGTGGTTCATTGCCAAAAGTTGATGGGTCAGGGATTATCCCTTTTTGCTTGTAACACAAAACGAGCGCGCGGTCTAAAATTGCCTCCTGTGTTGGAGAGAATTCACCAAGCATAATCTTGAGAAGTGAGTGGAGGGATAAAAACTTTATTCCAAGCTGCGCTTCTGATCTGTCATCTGAAAGAAGGGCAAACGGATTAATTTTTACCTCAGAGTCTTTTGAAAAAGATATGTATTCTCCATCGAGCGCATGGCAGAGTGCTTTATATTCATCCTCAGGATCTATGATGAGAATTTCTGTGTCAAACATCATTTGACGCAACACCTCAAGCTTAACTAGAAATGATTTTCCAGAACCAGATTTCCCAAAGACAACAGAATTTGCATTCTCAAATGAGAAGCGATCCACAATGATAAGTGAATTATTTAGCGTGTTTACTCCATAAAAAATACCGTTTGGTTGAGATATTTCATAGGATGTGAAGGGAAACGTTGAGGCAACGGATGTAGTATCCATGTTTCGGGTAATAAATAATTTATCCTCCCCCAGGGGGAGTGTTGTTTTAAATCCGTCCTCCATTTGAAGAGTAGCGGGTTTTATAACCAGCAAGTTTGAGGCAAGTAGGGAAGTGAGTTCATTCGTTTTCTTATCAAGTTCATCAACTGTTTTTGCTGAAAGTGTAACATAGAGTCCAAATTGAAAGAATCGTTCAAGTCCCCGCGCTAACTCTTCACGCAGGGCGATCGCGTCCTCAAGGGATGCTCGAACCTTAGGATCAGGTTCTATGCCGTTTTTCATATCTGATTCAATCGTTGCTTCCATTTCTCCAATTTTGCGTTTCAAATTGGAAAGAATATCCCGACTTTCAACTGGGTATATAAACATAGATACGTTCATGGTTTCCTTGTAGTCTATAAGTATAGAAAGCCAATTTGGAGAAACTTCGCGCGGATAGTCAATTACAATAAACGTTCGGTAGAAAGCGTCTCCTACGCGAATATATTTAAAATCTACCTCAACGGATGAGGGAGCAAGAAGATCTATCAGAGACACAGACCCACTTTTTAATTTCCCAACATCGTGTGTGATTTGAGGTTGTGGTGCAGATTGAGCTGTTTGTGCAGGTGCACTTTTTTCTGTTTGTTTTTTCTTTCCTAGTCCTAGCATGTTTTACAATAACTCCTTTTTGTCGTATGTAGCGTATTTCTACACAATAATATTTTTAACGTCACTTGTTGAAAAGTCCACATTCATGCTTGTCTGGTTGAAAAGTTCAAAAAATACTCGTCCTAACTCTTCAGCCTTAATGACTCTACTGGAAAGCCCTATTCGTTCAATTTGCGTCATAACATTTGTTCTCTTGCTAGCTATTGCATCCGCGGTGCGTGCTTCGTGCGTCTTTTTACTGCCTCCTGATGTTGGCCCTAGCTCGAGCGCATTAAATGGGATTACCACATATGTTTTTTTATCTAGCAGCCCATCTTCTTTTATAAGTTCCTGGATGAAATCCTTGTAGAGCCTTAAGTGCTCAGCCACTCGTGCGTTTTGGGTAACGGTAATTTTGTGATCAAGAGATGAGACATATGATGAGAGATCAATTCTTTTGGAAACTATCACAATCTGGATTGCAAAAGAGAGAGAATTTAAAAGCGACATATACCCATATATACGCGCGTTTTGTTCGTCTTGGGAAAGAAGAAAAAAGTTAACAGATGAAACTTCCAGGATAGAGCATGCATTTTTTCCTTTTAAAAATACCGTGTCATCCCGAATATCTTCGATCTCAATAAAGGATTGTGTTGTCGATTTAATTTTAGCCATGGGCAGTTTTATAAAGTATTTTGTGCAACTCCAAACAATTCACGTCTTAATTTTTCGCGTTGGTCTACAGATATTACTTGAATAGGTTGAGCCACTGATCCATCAAGCGTTATTCTGGTATCTTGAAACTCTTGTTTTTTTAACGTGTCCTCAAGGTGCAGGGTATATGTTCCGCTTGGAAGTGGAGTTGCGGCTCTAAAAAAACCATTTGCGTCAGTTCGGAAGGTTCGGAGTGGAACGTTTTGCGTATCAAGCACTTCCACAATGATGTGGGGGAGCGGTTTTCCTCTTGGGTCAAGTATTTTGCCTTGTAAAATATTGGCTATGTCTATGCCTCCTACAGATACTTGAGAGGGTGCCACTGGAGGGGTTATCGGTTGCGTTTCAGCTACTGCATGAGGCGTAGGAGGAACAATTTGTGATTGAGAAGCAGAAGATTCTGTTTGGCTTGTACTTTCCTGAACAGGAGGGACTGAAGTTTCCGTATGGGGAGCAGATAATTCCCCAGACGTTCCTTCTTGCGTGTGTATGGCAGAGGCTTGCGTTGTGGGAGTTTTTTCATCGGCCTTAATAACTCTATTCGTAAATCCGCCCTGCTGTGTTGTGCCATCTTTGAAGAGGTTGCTCACGTTTTCTACTTGAGACTTCTCATCAGCATCAGGCTTAAAATAAGAACTTGCAAGCTGATTAAAAAGTTTTGCTTTTTGTACTGCTGCGCTGTCTCCTGAATTTGAGTCAGTAACGTTAGTGTGCGACGGAGGGGTAAATGTAAAGTATGGCATTTGTACTCCGTGTTTTTTGTAAATATATTGATTTTCCGCGGGAATTGCCTTAAAGAAGTTAAAAAGCATCTTATCCATAGGTCTTCCATCAATAGGCACAAACGCAAGACAAAGCCCTACGCCTCCTGAGAGAAGCATAAAGGGAAGCTTTAGTAAAAACGGAATGGGGAAAAAATAGAACAAGAGTGCAAAAACCCCGCCACCTAAAAGATATAAAAATTGTTTTACCGTAACAGATCCTATAAGCCTAAATTTAAACCCTGTAACGTCTTGGGGGATAGGATGATTTTCCATATATTAAAGGGTATAACGTGAAACATATGCTTTCAAGATTATCAAAATAGGTCAAAAAAAAGACATTCTGTGCGTAACGTGAAAAGCGCTGTGCTTTCTTGACACGCGCTTATGTTTTGCCGTACCATAAATAAAGAGAATGTTGTAAGCAGTTTGTTATTTTGTAGTTAAGAAGAATAGTGAAAAGAAGCCTATAATGCGAGTAAGATAATGATAAAAGAAATACTTTCTAAAATTATTTCATAACTATGGAATTTACACCGGAAAAGAAAAAAACAGTAGAGAAAATGATAGTTGATTCAATGATAGACGCTGTAGGGGCAGGAATTGTTCCTGAAGAAGAGCTTACTAGTATCTCTGATTTTGTTTTAGCTCGAATAGATGCCATAAACAATGAAGATGAATTGGTTATTTTTCTTGTTGAACTTTCTCAAAAATGGTCATTTTTCTTACCGATTGAACGCTTCATTGAAGGTGAGGCGAAAGAGGCGGAAGATAAAAAGTCAGTAGATAAAGCAGAAAATCTTATAAAGGATGGACAAATAGATCAAGCGCTGCAGGTTTTAAAGGCAGCAGAGGGAGCATGATATGACAAAGAATATACAAACAGAGGCAGCAGCGCGTGCCATAACAAATAGAACAGAGCTAACTCCGGCTGAGCAGCAAGATAAACAAAAACAGCTCGCAGCAGGTGCTGCAAAAAGAAGTCTTGAAAAAAGACGTGAGGCCCTGGGTGGAGACGACCATGGCTTTATGGAGGGAATGAGGAGTACAAAAAAAGAGACACTTGATGTGCCAACCGCAGATGATGCAGAGAAGGTAATTGAATCAGCCGCCAATACTCCTGAACAAAAAAGCGAAGCAAAAAAAATAGACGCAGTTTTGCGAGCAGTATTCTCAGGAGATAAAGCCTATCTTGAGGAACATCAGAATGCAACAAGTGACTCGTTAATTGCTCCTATTCGTGAAATGATGAGAAGGGACCCTGCCTTCAAAGAACTAGCAGATGCGATTGACAATAGTCCTGCTTCTTTCAATGAATGGGTTCAATTTGTGGCAGAGCAGTTAGATTCGGGGCGTAATCCAGGGGATAACAGGTTTGTGGACAATCTTCAGGCAAAGTATAAATCGTTTATGGAGAAGGACAGAGAGGAATCGGGGGATAAGACGGCAATTCGAAGAAAGCTTGATATGCAAAAAGCAAAAGAAGACGCGCTAAACGATCAGTATCAGGCAAATATAAAAGAAGTTGAAGAAAATCGAGCACGAAAAGAATCTTTTTCTGATATGGATAACGGTGCGGGAAAAGAATTAAAGGAGATAACTGATACGGTTGCTAGTGAGGCTGAAGATCGGAAGCGGATAGAGGAGGAGATTGCGGAATTAAGAGTTGATAAAGCAAGAGTAGATGAAGATGCGCATAGCACTAATTTGTCAATAAGAAGAGAAGCCGAGCAAACACTGCGTCGATTGAGGACGAATATTTCTGATAAAGAAAAAGAGCTTGCCCCATTTAAAAAAAATATTGTTAAAAAAGAATCATTGACTTCTGAAATGAAAGGATTAAATAATACGCACGAAAAACTTTTGCAAGATCAAGGAAGTCTTGCAACTCAAATTGAAACGATTCGTGAGGAGCGAACAAAGATAGAGAAACAATTAAATATCGGAGGCGGTAAGGATAAGGAGGACTTCGTAGGGGACCTGCGAGCTATTATGGGTGATGCTTTTCGGGACACTATGATTGCCAGATTTGATGCACAGCAGGCAGGCGTTAGTGAATCCTTTAAGGAGCTTATTGCGGAAGCACGCGATCCTCACGTTAAGGCAGCACTGGAGCAGCTGCAAGATAGTCATAATCGTTGGAAGGATTGGGATTCGGTCTGGAAAACAAAGCTGAAGGTTCCTTATGGTCGCAAGGAAGAGCCAAGTATGCAAAAGGATCTTATGAAGGAAGATGTAGACATTTTGCTTAAAGAGGGTCCTGAGAGTTTTATGAGAAGATTTCTTAGCCACAAGATGGATCCGGATACGAAAAACGCAGGTAATCCTCAGGGAATGATGTACTCTAAAGAAAAGATAGACGAACTCATTTCAGATAAAGACTTTATGGCTGCGGTACAGCCAAAGGCTGCCGGGTTATTAGTTCGCCAGGCAGTACAGACAAACGTATTGTCTGAGCGTCAAATGGCTGAGTTGAGAGATACAGAATGGGGAATGAGTGCGATTGAAAGTGCGCTGATGTTGGATAAGACTGCAGTTGAGAGCGGTAGAGCGCATCAGGCAATAGACTACATAAAGAAGCATCCAAAATTTGCGTGGTGGATGCTTCTTACGTTTTTATGGCCACCAGCAGGATTATTCGTTGCGGGAGTATACGCAGGTAAAGAGGTTGTGTCTGGAGTATTTCCGGGTAAAAATAAAGAGCATGCCGGAGGGCATGATAAAAAGCCTGTGAATGTTGAGCCTCCTCCATCACCTCACAATGAGCAGCAGTTTGCGCCTAGCCTCGCACCTGCGCATTAAGGAAAAGTGGGAAGTATGATTAGAGTTTCTCTTCTGTTTTCGGAGGACTTGTGAGTTGGTTTAAGTCAACGCCCGTGAATTGAGACAAAAGGTTTATCATGACAAATGACATCATGATAATAACTAGCCCAATAATTGCATAGGTAAGTCTTTTTCTGGCATTGTCCACTTTTTCTTTATCCCCTGAAGACGTTACATATTGGTAGCCTGAGTAAATGATAAGAAATACGGCAACTACGCCGGATAGGACTAGTGCTGCATTAATTACATTTTGTAAGACAATCCATATGCAGGATATGGTAGCTACTCCTGTTGCATCTGGAATTCCCTCCAATGGTCTTACACATTCTCCCCAATCTTCTGTGAATAAATCCATGTGCTATTAGCATAAAACAAATGTGAAAGATAATTCAAGAGGAAAGGTGTAAGTAGGCACCGTACTTATTGGCTAGTATTCCGAAGTGTAGGTATTTCAAACCCAGAAGTAAGGTAATTACCGGTAAAGATGTAAAGGACTGCGTTTATGATAACGTAGGCTAATATAACTATGATAAGTCCTACAATTGCTGCAACTATTGTAGAGCGTGCAGTATCAATTTTTCCTTTATCTCCGCCTGAAAGAATCCATCGAACGCCTCCATACAAAAGGAAAATAAGGGATAAAACAATTCCGATAATTATAATAGCGTTTATAATAAAAGCAATCAGTTGATTTGGTGACACGTCAATATTCCCGATTGATTTAGGTGACTTAATTATTATAGGTTCAATATTCTGAGCAAATGCAGGGGTCGCTAGAACGGACATAAGAAGTGAGCCAAATGATACTGAGGCGGTATTTATTATTTTTTGCAAACTCATATGATTAATTAGAACATGTTTTTTTTTGCATGTCAATAAGCGTTATTGTTTTCCTATGTCTTGTAGGACTTGCGCGCCCAGGAGTAAGCCCACAATTCTTACAATGATAAAGGATAGGAGGATAATAATAAGCCCTACTATTGCGTACGTGATAGTGCGTCTTGCGCGGTCCAGTTTTGCCTTATCTCCTTGAGACGTAATCCATAAAACTCCCGCGTATAAAAGAAAAATAAGAGACGCAATAATGCCTATGGTAACGAACAGTCCTAATCCGAAGTTAATAATATCAGATGGGGCGTTTGCGCCTGATGGGATATTTTCAGGTGTTTGCACGTCTCCATATCCGGGTATTTTTAAAGATAAGTATTTCATATTATTGAAAGCCTGGTATTCGCAAAATGTTTATACCTATAAACTCAAGTATCGCAATTGAGAGAATAATAAATATTAGTCCAGTGATTGCTGCGGTTATTTGTTCCCGTGCTTGACCCACTTTTTCTTTGTTTCCCGCAGATGTCATGATGGTATATCCTGCGCGGATAAAGAAAAGGAGAGCTGCAACTCCTCCGATTGAGAGTACTATGGTAAAAATATCACGTACAAAAAATTGAGGCTCTGTGCTGATCTTTATTCCAAGTGCTGTTGGAATTTTTTTGCAATACCCAGTTGTCTGATCTATATCTTGCTTATCGCAAAGCGCTCGGGGTTGAGACCATGGAATTGCAACTCCTAACTCTTTGCCATATGGATCTTTTATTGCTGTGCCTATTGTTCCTGTTTCTCCGCCGCTTGCTATTGTAAGCGGAATAAAGTAGTAGGTGAAATCGTTTTGTTCGCAGGTAAAAGTGTTTCCATTTTTTTTAAGTCCCGGCCGTCTTTAATTTTAAGAAGATATTTTCCTTCTGTAAGGGTTCCAAATACATATCCGTCGGCATCTTTTGATTCTGAACTGAGGAACATATCTATCTCTCCTGTTCCATCTTCGGGTTTGGGGTTTGCGTTTACAACTAAGCATCTAGGCGCACTCTTGTAATCATTATCCAACCCTTCAACCTGTAGCCAATAATCATTATAAATATTTGAGTCCTTGCCTGATTTTATGTTTCTACCTTTTAAAATAATGGGTAGGGTGAATCCATTTTTTGTACTATTTGTATTTAGATTTGTGACAGTTTCCGCTTTTGGCTTTATAATCTCAGGGTAAAAGTGAGTTACGTAAAATACCGCATCCGCCTTTACATCATCAGGGCTTACGCTTTTACTATCTTTCCCCTGCGATAAATATACATGGTATGTTTTTCCTGCGTGAAACCAATCTCCAGAAGTGAACTGATTCGTTTCAGTACAGTCTTCTTTAAGTGTTTTTTCTCCATCCCCACACAACTTGCTTAGTATAACTATTCCGTCTCTTGGTTGCGCTTCTTGCCAGTCATCCTCCCCACAATCTTGAGGTTTACTTTTGAGGCAGTAGAAATATTTTGCGTTTTTAGTAGGATTGGAAAGATTAATAAATCGAACAGAAATATAAGGAACGCTTTCATCTATAAATGCTTGATTCGTTTTTGGATTTTTTGGAAGTCCTCTTGTTGCGCCCAGTCCCTTACAGATATAGTAAGATTCAGTAGTAATGCAGTCACTCAGGTTTGGATTATTAACTTCATCTAAAAATCTGTCTTCGTCAGTTTTTCCCTCCTCGTTTGCACATGTACTTTCTGTAAAAAGAGTTGAATCATCAATTGTAATGGTAGATGTTCCTAAAGGTTTTTGTATTTTGCGATTTTGTGCCGGAATATCAAAGTACCTGCATAAATTTGTGCAGATATTGTCATCAGGGGGGACAAATGAGATGTCCTTTAAGGGCACTTCTTTCCCTTTAATAGTTTTAGTTACCAATTTTTGGGAAGAACATTCGCTTAGGTCTTGTCCGCTGAATTGAACACCCGTGGCGTATGTTGTAGCTGTTGTGAAAATTAAAAATAAGAAGAAGACAGGCAATAGCAGGAAAGTTTTCTTCATATAACTATCATAGGAGGTTTTTTGCTCTAAAGTCAAGAAATTTATGGAAGAAAGCGGTATCCTCTACCTTTTATAGTAGTAAGATGTGTCGGGTTGTTTGGGTCTTCTTCAATCTTTCGTCTGACTCTGTATATGATTTGATCAAGTGCTTGGTCGGTCACGCCCTCACGTGTCTTTTCATCTGACCATACAGACTCTATTATTTCCTCTTTTGTACACACCTTATCAGTGTTTTGAATTAAAAACCGTAACAGTTTAAATTCTGATGGTGAGAGTATATCCGTTAGCGACTCGTTCCCTGCTTTTATTTCTTGAGTATCTGTGTCAAATGTTATTTTCTCAGTTGCGGGGTGTGGAAAGTGGGACAGATTTTTTTCAAATAAAGGAATTTGAATTTCTCCGTTCTGAACAAGATAAGAGTATTGCAGAAAAGAATCTTTTGGAGTATCTTTTGGGGATTTGAGAAGTATTTTTTGCTCAATTGGTATAAGCGAATTCCATATTTCAGTCAAAGCTCCTTGAATTGCAGCTTTTGAAAGTAAAAAAGTTGCCATATCCGCGTGCTTTCCCTCTTGAGCAAGCACAGTTTCAAGGGCTATTCTGGATAATTTTCCATGTCCCCCTGTAAGTTTTATAATTTCTTTGTGCGTTGCAGGACTAACCGTTCTTCCGCTCGTTTTCTCAAGATAGGCAAAGCGGAAAGCATTCGCCTCAGCGTCACAAAGGGGAAGGAAAACGTGGTTTCCTACGACAAATTCATAGAAATCCCCGTATATGCTAGGTTCCAATAACTCCTCAAGCGGTCGTTCTAGGGAGAAAACGCAAGAAAATCTATATTTTGCCCTATTTCGTAAAACATGCAAATCTGTAAAAAAAGAAGAACTTATCTGTGGGAAATAGGTGTCAAATCTATCAAAGAGAAGAACTACGGTTAGCTCCCGCTCTATAGACAAATAGTCTATGGCACGTTTTAACGCCTGAAAAAGTATTAATTCATCCTGAAAAGAAATCGCCTCCTTGAGAATGTTGTTTACCGCCTCTTGTTCTTCCTCCATCTTCCGTTCTGAAAAAGAGTAGGAAAGGGAGATAAGAATAAATTTTATTAGTTCGTAAAAATTTCTTCCCTTAATCTCTGATAGATCCATATAGACAAAGTGGTACCATTTATAGTTTTCTCCTAGGTGAAGAACGCGCAAGGGATTATTGTAGGCTAAAAGCCGCAAGACGTTTGAACGACCAACTCCAGGAAGGCCGACAACTTGCGCGGAGTTTCCCTTTTGAACGTATGAGAGAATTTTATCTATCTCATGTGTCCTGGAGGATGGAGGATAAAGAGAGTCAAAATGCATGGGTTCTGAGGCTAAAGTAGTCATATGTTAGTTAATTGTAAGCTTCTTATAAGGATAATATCAAGTTTGAAGGTGCATCTTCCCCTATACTTGCCTCATGAATGAAAGATTTTTGCCACAAGAATTGACAGCAGGAAGGGTATCTTCTACACTTAATGTAAGGAGTACTATGCCAGAGCCACAAAAAGAAGAACCTATTGTTCTCAAAAAAAATGAAGTGCATCCTCCCAGGATAAGTAATTCTCCACGACCAGAATCAATACAAGAGCTTATGCAAAGTCAGGCAGAACGTGAGGCGGCACGAGCCATAATGGAAGAGGCTCGGAAGCAAGGAAAAACATTATCTGAGGATGAAAAAAAAATGATTCTTGCTTCAGGAATTAAATTTCCTATTTTTGGAGGCGCTGATGTGCCAGAAAATGATTCTTATAATCCAGACAGTGAAGACAGTGAAGAAAACCAGGGCGGAGAGGTTATAAGAAGGGGTTTTGAGCTGCGACCCCCACGTGATCACGCCCATAACCCGCAACTCCTTGATGAGATAGAAAAATTTAATAGGGTAGCTGAGTTGGGTGTTGATTTTGATGATCTCAAACGCGAGGCAGATAAAATCATGAATCTTCAGTCGTTAGACCCAAACAATCCGATTACATCTGAGCAAAGACAAGACCTTATAAGACAGCTTTCTAAGAAAGGACAAGAGATTGCGGAAGCAAGAATGAATAATCCAGACAGGTTTGGTTTTTACCTTGAAACCCAAGACTTACGAGAATTGGATGATGATCCTATAGCATGGCTAGATTCTCAATTTGGTCAAATATACAATTTGTCTAGATTGGGGAATGAGTTAGATTCTCCCGCTTTGCAGCGTGCGCAGACAGAAGTACAAGAAGCATCTGCATATCTCCTGAAGAGATTTGGAAAATTCAGAAAAGAGGGGATTAAAAATGCCAAAGACGTTGATCAGGCAAATCAGGATAGTAAGTTGTTGTTGGAATTTAATGAAACATTTATGATCAGGTTAAACCTCATTTTTGCCAGAACAGCAATTGATCAAAGAAATATGGAGCAAATACAGGGCGCAGTTGGAAGACTAAGAACTTTAGGTTTTGCCGGAGCCCAAGCTTTTGACAATGGAGCAGTTGGTGCTATGTATAACCGTATGGAGGCGATGCTTGGGAATTTGCGGCTTGCAGAAGGTGGGCGTGAGCATCACCTTAATCCTATGTCTTTAAACAAGTTGCAGGAAAGAACTATAGACGAGCAGATAAAACTTGCAAAAGAAGGCGTAGGTATATTTGCCGATAGATATAAGGATATCCTGTTGGATCCAAAGAAACGGTTGAATGCTGATGACGTATTAAAACGCGAGATAATCAGGTCTGTTAGAACAGCATACGATATTTTAGTTGTATCCCAGAGAGTAGCAATAGTTGCCGCTCGCGGTAATTATAGAGGAGACAGGCAGCAGTACTTCTCTGATAATGGTGGTGCTTTTGCTGTATTTAACTTGGAACAAATGACTATTAATAAGTGGGACCTATTAAATCATGAGGAGCAGGAGTTCTTTGATTTTCTCAAGCTTGACATGGCTATTAATAATAAAAAAGGAGTAGATGTATCCGGGTTGACGCGTGAACAATTATTAGACTTAGGAGGAAGGCTATTTAGGGATCTGTATGTAGTTCCTGATTTTTATTCATCATCCTGGAGAATGAATGGAATGAGGGATCAGTTGGGGAGGGTAATTCAGTATAGGGCTGAAAACGACAAAATGATTGAGAAGTTGATAGAAGATCCTAATTTTACTCCCGCTGATGAAAGACTAGTGGAGTTGCAACGGCAAATGAGGGCAGACAAAGAAAGTTATATGAAGGCATGGGATGAGCGTAATCCTTCAAATAGAATATTGCCGGGAGATCGCGAAATTGCGCAAAGACAATTTTCCCGCCAAATGTTTGAGAAAGTCTTAACCCGTGACCAAAGAGAGCTATGCCTGAGAGTTCTGACACCGGACGACATGATGGATGTTATAAATGTTGCAATAAAAAAAGCCGGTACGCAGTTAGGAAAAGAGGTTGGAGACTTTGCTCTGTTTGTACAGTTGAAGCAAAGTTTGGGACATTTAGGACATCGCTCTGGATCACCGGAAGATATACGTAAAGAGACACGTAACTACAGGACTGAAGTTTGGGAAAAGATTCAAAAATTTAAAACAGAGGATGTTATACAGTTGATAAGAGGTCGGGCACGACCAGATATATACACGGAAGACTACAATAACTTGCGTGAGTTATATACGCTTTTTGAGAAAAATGATCCAGAATTGGGAGTACTAACTAATGAGCAGAAAGAATTGCAAAAAACGGGGGGCATAGAAGCATTTCATACATATGATAGGTTTATTGAGAAATACGGTTCAGTAATTCAGGCAGTACGTCAAGACGCAATGCGAAACAGCTTAACTGGTCCAGAGCAGGTAGATATGACCAATCTAAACCCTCGACAGATTGAAATGGTTAACAGAATGCTAGGGAATGGAGCAGCGGTTACTCTCCAAAATATCTATAAGGACATGAACAAATTTATAAATCGTCACGGTATTGTCAAGGAACTTGTGACAAGCCATAAGTACATAGATCTTTACAATAGAGTAATAAACGTAGAGGATGTAATGCTTGACACATTAGAATCAATACCTGAAAACGCGAGCTTCCAGAAGTTATCAGATTATTTCACTGCAGAGTCAGGAGCAGATGCCTTAAAACGAAACTTTAATGATATAGGAAATGCGGTGAATGCAGGGAACGCATTTATTAAATTTATCACAACTGAAGACAAGGAAGGAAGATTTAAAGAATCCAAAGTTATGAAAGGCGCTGTGGAGGCGTATAATGGTCGCGGAAACGGTGCTGAAGTTATGCGATTTACCTATGGAACAGAATTATTATATTCTCTGCAGTACTATTGGGTTAATATGTTGCGTTTAGGTGCACTTCCGTTAAGAAAGCCAACCTCAGTGAAGCAGGAGCATTATGGAATTGGAGCAAAATCCTTAACCAGAGAAGATGTCCGTGGAGATTTGGATCATCACAAAACAGAATTTGTAGGACGAGGAGCAGATGCTGATCAGTGGTTTGTCCAATTAGAGGAGCTAACAGGGACAGATATGGAATCTACAATGAAGAGAAATGCGCTAACACTTCTGATATATGCGTTCTTGGGGATAGTGGTAGGAGCGCCGGTTGGGGCTGCGGCAGCAGCACTGGCAGGAGCGCAGAAAGGATAAAACATAAAAATTTTATCTTCCAAGCATTCCTTTAAAGAATTTTTTCGCTCCTCCAATAGCTTCAGGTGTGGTTGATCCGGCTTTATATTCTGCCTTTGCTCCAAACGCCATTTCTTTGACACCACTAATACCTTTTCCTCCTACTGCCTGGGAAGCGCCAAAGGATGTCCTAATATCTTTTAGTCCAAAGTCCATAGCGCCAACTGCCTTTCGGGTTCTATCAAGTATACTTGGCATGGATATGATAAAGCCAAAGCCTATAAATGCCGCTATAGCAGGACTTCCGCCGACCGCGTCACCTATAAGCGGAGGAGAGAAGAGCCCACCTTGACTTCCTACGTTGCTCATAATTGTTTTCCCAAGTAATATTACGCCAAACGCCATAGGAAAAACTGATAAATGGCCCATGAGATGCCGTATCCAACTAGAAAATCCTAATTTACTTCCCGGAAATATTCCAGCAGTTATCCAGAGGGGAGCAACTATTACATCTATGAGAACATAGATAAAAGATTTTATAAGCGTAAACCATACGCGGAACAATGAGAATATAATAGCAATGAGTATTATTAAAAATGTAACAATAGTAAAAAGGCTGATAATCGCTGCCCTGAAGAACGATTCAACAAAATTACACCCTCCTCCCGCAAACAACCCTCCTATGGGCGTATCCCTTAGCCATCCTCCCAATCCTGGCACATATCCCAATGCTCCTACGCCCGCTGTGACCCCAATTTTCCCTAGATCTACGACTCCACACCCAATAGAGCTGACGGCATTAAAGGGGGTGAAGAAGACCTGGAAAAAAGATGAGATGGTAGACTCTAAAAAGTCTATTGAGATATTTCCTAAAACCTTGCTAATGCCCCAGGAAGTTTGCCCGGCGATCCCTATAATTCCGGGAATATGATTTATACCGCTCAGATTTGGTGTGTCTATACTAAATGATTTGTTTACTACGCCAAATACGGTAGAGGAGGTGCTAACATTTGTTGGTATAAGACTATTAAATGTTAGAATAACAAGATAAAGGGTCACATACATAAAATCTATAAGAAGTCCGGCGATTGCGTAAGAAAAAGTGACTAAAATAAGCGCTATTATCATTTTGGGGATTTGGTTTTGAATACTCATAACCGTACGTGCATCAATTTTTACCCTGAACATAATTGCAAGTCCCACAATAGTAAACCCTAAAACAAAGGCGAGGTATGCAATATCTCTAAATCGTGCCCATATTCCAACAAGCGGTCGTAACCTGTCAAATCCTACTCCGTTTTCTTTAGGGTCATTCTCTGCGTAAGCGCTGCGTGCTACGCCAAAGTTTCCTGCCATATATGCTGCGTAGTCCACTCCGGATACTGGTAGAGTAAAGGTTTCACCTATAAGTCTTCCCATGACCTGTGTTGCTCCTCCTCCTTGGGCCTCATATCCTATTTGTCCACTTTTTAGATCTACCCCCAAACAGGTTTTTTTTGGGTCTAGAGGGTTATATCCTGAAAGCACGCAGACTGTGCTTGCTAGTGTATTGATGAGTGTCGCTTGAGTAAGCGTATTAAGATTTTGAGGAACTTGAGGGTTAACATTTCCATACAGCATTTGATTATTCATTGTTGCGACAGTTGGATAGGTAGTTGCAGAAGGAGTAATTATGGGTGCTTGAGCAAGAATGGGTTTTATACTGCTTGCAATAAGAAAGAAGACAAGAACGTACAGAATATGTTTTAGTTTTCTCATAGGGCAGGTAGTTTTAGTATGGCTCAAAAAGCAACAAAAAGTCAAGGAATATATAAGTAGGGGTTTTTATTGACAACTATATATAAAACAGGGTATCATGCGACTAGGTATGAAAGTAAAAGTTTCCACCCTAATTTTTATAAGTTTCTTTTTTGTTTTTATAAGTGCAAAAACGGTTTCTGCGCAGGTGATAGAGCTTTCACCGACCATTCCTATATCAACACCTGCTGCAGCAGTTCAAACTGTAGATTACCAACTTCCATATCCGGGTCTTCTTCCAGACAACCCTTTATATGTGTTTAAGGCGGCGCGAGACAAGGTAGTAGAATTTCTTATTTCTGATCCGGTTAAAAAAGCTGAATTTTACCTACTTTCATCAGATAAAAGGGTAAACACAGGTTATTACCTTATTATAAAAGGAAAGCATGATATGGGAATGTTATATATCTCCAAAAGTAATAGCTACCTAAGTCTTGCAAATTCTGCCACTACACAAAGCGGTGAAAATGGGAAGAGCATTCGTGACAGGCTAGACTTGGCAGTAAAAAAACATATAGAGTTGCTTAATTCTTTAACAAAGAGAATTGATAAAAAAAATAGCACAAAACTTGCAAATGAGATTAAGAGATTAGAGAAATTTCAAACGCTTATAAATAAGAAATAGTCTTATCTTCTCTCAGTCTTCGTTTCGTGTCTGGCATTCTCTTTAATCACACTTCGCACCGTATTATAAATGATCTGATTTTTTGAGTCTTATAGGCGTAACTAGAACACATAAAATACTCAGCAGAAAAGTGGAAATCTCTTCAAATTTCTTACATGAAAATAGTGAGGCTAAAAAAAGACCTGCATCTTTTTGATACAGTAATTACCTGTTGACAGGATAAATATAGTGTCTTACCATAGTTTTTGGCACTAAATATGGTTCAAGCCTATGATAGCCAAATAAGAAAGATCAATTAGGCAAAGAGTAAATTGAAAACAAAACAGAATGCATTGTCCATATTGTACAAGTCAGGAAACGGAAGTAGTTGAAACGAGAGTAGGTGAGGATGGCACAAATATTAGGCGTAGAAGAACATGCGCTGCTTGTCAAAAACGTTTCACAACATACGAGCGGATAGAGAACATACCACTAATAGTCAAAAAAAAAGACGGGAAAAGGGAACAGTTTGATCGGGATAAATTGCAGAAAGGAATGATCACGGCAACTCAAAAAACAACAGTTACCGTTGTAAACATAACACAAATAGTAGATGAGATTGAGCGAGAGCTGCGGGGAGGAGAAAGCGTTGAGATTGAAAGTAAAAAGATAGGGCAACTGGTTGCAGCGAAACTGAAAAAGATAGATAAGATAGCATATATTAGGTTTTCAAGTGTATTTAGACAATTTGTTGACCTAGAGGACTTTCAGAAAGAATTACAAAAATTAATTAAATAATTATGACAAAACAATTAGAAGGACTATCACAAAAAGTATTTTTAGATCGTTATTCCCTAAAGGATAAAGATGGTAACCCTGTTGAGAAAACTCCAGATGAGATGTGGAAGCGGGTTGCCCGTGGAATCGCCGAGGTAGAGCCCCAAGATAAAAGAGCTGAATGGAGAAAGAAATTCTACAATGTAATGCGAGACTTTAAGTTTCTGCCAGGAGGTCGTATTTTTGCGGGAGCAGGAACCGGGTATGATGTTACTTACTATAATTGTTTCGTTATCCCAAGCCCTAAAGATTCAAGAGACGGAATACTAGACAACCTTAAATCTATGATTGAGATTATGGCGCGTGGCGGAGGTGTAGGTCTTAATCTTTCTTCTCTGCGCCCTCGGGGTGCTCGCGTTAAAAAAGTAAATGGATTCTCATCAGGTCCTATTAATTGGGCAGAATTATACTCACTTGCTACTAAAGATATCGTGCAGCAGGGTGGAAGCAGGCGCGGTGCTCTTATGCTTATGCTTCATGATTGGCATCCTGATATAGAAGAGTTTATTACCGTAAAACAGGATTTAACCCGTATAAATGGTGCAAATCTTTCCGTTTGTGTTTCTGATGCGTTTATGGAGGCGGTGAAAAAAGACGCAGATTGGGATTTGGTTTACCCAGACCTAGATGATCCTCTTTATGATTCTCATTGGGATGGAAATCTTGATGAATGGAAGAAATTAGGGGGGAAGGTAAAAGTGCAGAAAACCATCAAGGCAGCAGAGTTGTGGAACCTCATTTGTGAAGCGGCTTGGCGATCAGCAGAACCAGGTCTTCATTTCTTGGAAAGATCAAATAAAAGATCAAATACCTATTATTTTGAGAAACTTATTGCGACTAATCCCTGCGGTGAGCAACCCCTATCTGCATGGGCGGTTTGTAATTTAGGCGCTATGAACTTAGTTTCTTATGTAAAAAATGAGAAATTTGATTATGAAACATTTGGTGAGGATGTAAAAGTTGCAATGCGATTTTTAGATGATGTTATTGATTCAACATATTACTTTCTTCCCGAAAATGAAAAATGCGCAAAGGATATAAGGCGAACTGGACTTGGCATCATGGGGTTAGGAGATGCCTTAATCATGATGAAGTTGCGATACGGTGCGGAAGAATCTCTTCCTGTAATTGAAAAAATCTTTAAAACTCTTCGGGATAACGCATATATTGCCTCGTCTGATATAGCACGAGAAAAGGGATCATTCCCCATGTTTGATCGTGAAAAATACCTAGAGGGGTATCATATTAAAGCACTTCCAAAACAAATTCGTGATAGGATTGCAAAAAATGGAATTAGAAACGCTGTACTACTAACAATTGCTCCAACAGGGACAACAAGTCTTCTAGCGGGAACAACATCCGGCATAGAGCCGGTGTATGAATTCGAATTTATTAGACGTTCTAAGTTGGGAATTGATAAGCTCTATCATCCTCTTTATGACCAATGGAAAAAAGATCACCCAGAAGAGAAGCGTCCATCCTATTTTGTATCCGCAAATGACCTTGCCCCTATGGATCACGCTAAAGTTCAGGCAATAGCACAGCAATACATAGATTCTTCAATTTCAAAGACCGTAAATGCTCCTAATGCACACACAATAGATGACGTAAAAACGCTTTATATGGCTGCATATGATTTGGGCATGAAAGGAATTACCTATATGAGAGACGGATCACGCCAGGGGGTGTTGCAGCGTGAAGAGAAAAAAGAAGACTTACCTGCAGGTGAGGCAGGGAAAAAAGAAGGAGCAGTATCAGTTCCTCCTGCAAAGTCTCCAATTCTTCGCCGTCCCATGGTGATGCGTGGACTAACCTATAAAACACAAACTCCGTTGGGGGATGCATTTGTGACCATAAATAGTGATGATAATAACAATCCATTTGAAATGTTTGTAACTATTGGGAAATCAGGATCAGACGTTGCTGCTATGGCAGATGCTTTAGGCCGTATTATATCATTGGTATTGCGTCTTCAGAGTCCAGTTGAGTCGCGTGAACGTGTCAGGCAAATTATTGCGCAACTTTCAGGAATTGGTGGAGTGCGCTCTGTTGGATTTGGTCCTAATAGAGTTAGATCCGTTCCGGATGCTATGGCAAAAGTACTTGCTGAGGAGTTTGAATTTAAGGTAAATGGGAGAGTGGTAGATTCACCTAAAACTGCGACTCCTGCAGATGCGGTACCAACAGCAGTTAATGGTGGAGCAAGCCTAAGCGCTACCGGGACACCAGTTATTAATGCAGATGCTGTAAGTCAGACACCGCAAGACACAAAGACTGCAACAATTGAACAATTACCACTTGAGGCAGTAGAAACTCATTCTCATGCAGATGTGTGCCCACAGTGTGGAGTTGCCTCATTTGTTCATGAAGAAGGATGCAGCAAGTGCTACAGTTGCGGACATGCCGAGTGTTAAGATTGAATTAAGACTTATGAATTTAGAAGTAAATTTTTGTTTCAGAATTCCTAGATCTTAATAATTTGTTAACGTTGGTAACTTGGGTGGAATTCCCGGCCTGTGCCGCAACTGTTATAGACAGAAAACTTCGTTGACCGGTTCCGCTCGAGCAAGCTTTTTTATGGCCTTCTCGAGTACCGAGGAGGCTTTTTTCGTTTTTAAAACACATATGGTGATTTATACAAAAACTGGAGACCGCGGAAAGACAGCGCTTTTTTCCGGGAAAAGAGTATGGAAGGATGACACCCGGATAGATGCTTATGGGACACTAGATGAGCTAAATTCTGTGATTGGAATAATACTGTCCTTTAATACTAAAAAGACAAAAGAGAATAAATATATTGTTCGCATTCTTTTATCTATTCAAGTGGCAATTTTTCCAATCTGTTCATATCTGGCAGACCTTCCAGATACGCTTTCTGATGTAGATCTTGAACTAGAAACAAAAAAATTGGAAAAAGAGATAGACAAAATGACAAAAAAAATGCCAGAACTTTCTAATTTTATTCTACCGGGTGGAGGAGTGGTAGGTGCGAATTTACATTTAGCAAGAACAGTAAGCAGGCGGGCAGAGCGGAAAATTATAAAACTTCATAAAAAAGAAAAAGTAGATATTTGCGTAATCCAATATGTAAATAGACTCTCAGATGTGTTTTTTACCCTGGCCCGATACGCAAATTATCTAGAGCATAAAAAGGAGACCATTTGGGAGAGATAATCATGAGTGAATTTCTTTTGCCCCAACAAAAAAACCACTTACCCCCTTTTTTCGTAGAGACAGAAGCAACACCAGTTATTCCCTCAATGGCTTTTGATGTTGCAAGAATTAAGAGAAGCGGGGAGGAAGACCTTTACGGTTTAAAAGATACTGGTTTTCAGGTGAAGACACAAATTGACCTATTGCTTGAGAATTATAAAAATGGGATTCCCCTCTCAAACTCATTTCAACAATTAGAACAGGACATCCAAGGTTTTAAGACAGAATACCTGGTTGAACTTCCTGTGTTTCCTATTGTTTTAGAGAAAGCATTATATAAGGGAGAAATGAGATTAGTGGGGAAACTGTATGGAGGAAAGCCTGTAGTAGATGCGACTGATGATAAGGAAAGACATGGAGCGGTTAAGAAGTCTATTAAAAAGATAGAAGAAAAGTTAATTGATGCGCCGGCAGGAACTATGGCTGTTATGACTAGTCCCAAGGGATGGAGTGGGTATGAAGGGATAACATATCCAGATTCTCAAACGTATTGTTTTGAAGTTCAAGAGGATGGTGGGATAAGAGGTTTTACCTTAAAAACAGACATGAGTCTTTCTCAAAACAAAGAACTTTTAATGAATTTAGGAGTACCTAAAAATGATTTTAAGGAGGAAAAAGATGCAATAAGCAGCATAAAAGAAGTGGTAAGCAATGTAGCATTTATACCTTCAGAAAATGGTAAAAAGATTGAAGATATAGTGCAAATAATAAAGCATATAAAAGGTGACGAATCAGCTTATAAGGATAGTAGTGGGAAAAGTAGGACTTTTAACGAGATGATAAATCACTTAAAAAACCCGGAACACTTGTGGACCTTAGACTCAAAAACAAGAAGATTAATAGATGATTTTAGGGAATACGCATCATACCGCTTTGCAACTAAAGACAGTCTGTTAAGGCAGGACTTGGGAACTGGTTTAGGATACACTGTTTTAAAGCTTATGCATGAGATAAGAATGCCCCAAATAAAAGGTAAATATATGGAAAAGGGTAAGGTCTATGATCCGGCTCAAAAAGTTGTGGTTCCCTTTAATGCACGGGATACTCTTGAGAATTTGAAAAAAATTGGTGGATGCGCGGGTGGAGGAAATAAAAATAAAATAGGTGATCCAGTTAAGCAAATTATTAACTCCATAACGCCTCGGTTAGGATCTACAAATTTGTTTGAAGATGAAGGGCAGGAGTGGTTTACGTGCCCTAAATGTAGTTTTAAGGCAGACGGTCCGGTAGGGAATCAGTGCCCAGGATGTAAAATTACCATGGAGGAATACGCTCAGGAAGAAGGAGCAGTAGTTTGCGCATAAATATGGATAGCAATATATGTGAGGTTTGTTTTAAAATAAAATGTAGAGGGTGCGGGTGGGAGCCGGATTACAATCAGGTAGTTCTTATCCAAAAAGAAATCCTCACCGCCTGTCCTGATTGTGGCTGGAAACCAGGGGAATCTATCACTACCTCTTGAACATGGTACAATCCACATATGCCTCAGAAGTTACCTTTAAATGAATTCCTGAAAACCTTTGAAAAAGTTCCTCGCGTTGCAATAAGTCTTTTTATAAAAAACAGCAGCCATGAAATTCTTTTAACAAAGCGTCTAATTGAACCTGGTAAAAACACATGGCATCTTCCCGGAAGCTTTATTTTAAAAGGAGAACGGATAGAGGAGTGTATAGCACGTATTTTAAAAACTGAACTTGGATCAGAGAGTAGTTTTCGTGCCTATGTAGAAAATGTATTTGAGGATTTAGAAAAAGACCCACGCGGTCACATAGTAGAGATGATTTATAGAGTAGAGGGGGATATAACTCCTCATGCTACAGAAGAGACTGCGGAATCATGTTATTTCAGTGTCTTGCCTAGGGATATAGGATTTAACCATAAAGAAGTCCTCCGGGTTTTAGGGTACAAATAAGTACTATTTAGCCTCAAAATGAATAGAACAACCTGTAGTAAACACCATAAAATGTGGATAAAAGGTTTATAAGATAAAAGAGTAGACCTGTAGTATGTATTTAAGATAAATAAAACTTGTGAGTACTACTACTTCTACGAAGATTATATACTTATATCTATGCCAAGCTTCATTTTAGACTTTTTATTTCCAAAAAAATGCATAAGTTGTAAAAAATTCGGGTCTTATATATGTGATGCATGCTTTTCTTCTATAGAGCCGTTTGACCAATATGTGTGTCCTATGTGTCTTAAGCACTCAATTACCGGTGAAACGCATCCAGGTTGCGTTACCCCTTTTTCTCTGGATGGGTTAATATGCGGAGTGGTATATAAAGGGGTTATGAAAAAAATGATTTTTAGACTCAAATATAGCCCTTATGTTTTGGATATAGGCACAATTATGGGAGAAATAGCAGTTGATGTTTTGAGTCAAAATGAGCTTTTTTCTAGAGTACTCTCCTCCCATCCTATAGTTGTGGAAGTGCCTCTCTCTTCTTATAAATTGAAAAAAAGAGGTTATAATCAGGCAGAAATCCTGAGCAAATTTTTGGCAAATGAATTAAATATATCTTTTACGAAGGAAATATTAGTAAGAATTAAATCAACAAACCCTCAATTTAAGTTAGATAAAAAAGAACGACAAAAAAATGTGTTGGGGGCTTTTGAAATAAACAAAAAATATAAAAACATAACAAAAAACAAAACGGTAGTTTTAGTAGATGACCTTTCTACTTCATGTGCTACCTTACGGGAATGCGCAAAAGTGTTAAAACGAGCCGGTGCAAAAAAGGTATATGGTGTAACTTTTGCCAGGGAACTGTAAGTATCAGCTCGAAGAATACCAATATGTACGGTATAATACCTATATACGAATTTTTAATAAGCCTTGCATCCTACGGTATTTTAGAGGAAGTATGTTTTGAGGTTCTTAAAAACGTTTATATAGTATGAAAATTTTTAATAAACAAGCACCAGGAAATTTTAATGTTGAAGAGAGATATGAGGCGGGAATTGTTCTTCAGGGTCAAGAGGTGAAAGCCATAAAATTAGGGCATGCGGATCTAACCGGATCATACGTAAAACTTTTGGGATCTGAGGCGTATCTTATAAATTCCCGTATATTCCCTTATGAATATGCGCGAGCGCAAGGTTATCAAGAGACAAGAACTAGAAAATTATTACTTCATAAAAAAGAATTATTAAAGTTAAAAAATAAACTTTCTGAAGGGAAACATACTTTAGTTGGTCTTTCTCTTTATGATACGAAAACAGGACTTGTAAAGATAGAGATTGGGCTTTCAAAAGGGAAAAAGAAACATGAGCGGGAAAAGGACGTAAGGCGCAGAGAATTAGACCTGCAATCCGAAAGGGAGTTTAAAGAAAAAAACTACTAGAATAGCCTCAAAACTGGACATTCAGCCTCAGATTTGGTATACTACATGTAATCTTTTCGAGGCCAGGAACGCTTCGAAAAGACTCTGGGGATGCAATGCATCGACAGGAATTGCTCTTTTACAACTGCAAGCCGGCGATGGTTCACAGCCGTAAAATAGGACCAAAAATACACGGTAAGTTTAATCTTACCCAGGGTCTCAAACGCGTTTTCGCGGATAGAGACATGTTTAAAGTAGGGCAACCTGCTTTTAACTTCGCTTAATAGCGCCTTGCTTACGCCCTTTCTTTTCTTAACGGATAAGCGTAGGTAAAAACCTTGTTAAGATAGGATTCAAGAAGTGATTAAACTTGAATTAGAAAAATTAGATCTTGGAACTGTTTCCCCTGTCAATTGGGTCAGAAATAGTTCGACAACAAAAAATTGACTACGCTTGTAGATGTTTTAAAAAGTAGTTTTTGGACGGGAGGTCAAACTCCCCATCTCCACACTTTAAGCCCTCAAAACCTGAGGGCTTTTTCGTATTTAGTAGTCTACTGAATACACTTTGTTTTCAGAGACTACATATATTTTTTTCTCTTTCTCGTCTGCTGCGATTGATTTTGGAGCTTTCATGCCGGAAAGAGGTATGCTTAACACAAGATTTCCGTTTTTATCTACAACATATACGATCTTTTTTTCAGGATCGAGTATATATAAATTTGCATAGTCTATATCTGTATATATGCGGGAGTTAGTAGATAATGCTTTGCCTTTATAGCTGAAGCTGTCTTCCTTTCCTCTGGTATATTTTTTTATAGACCCATTTTCTATCACATAAATTGATGCGTCTATTGCAAGGCTTGAAGGATTTTGAATTGTTGTATCACCTGTAAAATACGCAGCCTTTCCAAAACTTTCCGGGAGATATTTGTAAATTGTTTTATCAGTTTTTGAAAGAAGGTAGATATTCCCTCCAAACGTATCGATTGAAATAGGATTTGCCTGTTTTTCAATTATCGTTTCTATTTCTCCATTAGATTTTGTGACTCGCTCAACTGTTTCTCCGGTTAGAATATAGACATTTTTTTCATCTGCCGTAATTCCATAAACGGAGCCCACTCCATTAAACGTAGAGACTACTGATCCGTCAGATGTTAATAATCCTCCCTTTGAACTTCCAATCACCGCAATCTCTCCTCCCTTTGCTGTTATATATACAATGTTTGGAATTTCGGTGTTTTTTCTAGCATCAAAAAAAACATTTATTTTTGATTTCCTGCCTGAGGCATCTTCGCCCAATGATTTGTTCACGCTTTCTAAGAATACACCAAGTGATTTTCGAGCATTACTTTCCGGCGGGAATTGTGAGATTTTACTTTCAACATTTGATTTTATTTCAGATAGCTCTTCTATCGCAAGACTCTTATTCAGGCTCATAAGTGCTATAGCGTCTTCATACTTTTGTTTATTTTCAGAAAGAATTAATTGTGCTTGTTCATTAAGGTGAGCATTTTCTCTTCCTGTTTTTTCAAGAAATATAGCTATCGCCAGAACAACAAGTAAAACTAAAACGCAAATAACAATAAGTTGTTTTTTTGAAAAATTTCTCAGTGATGGAAGTTTTATTTTTTTGATTATCCCTTCCAAATGGAATTTGGGTATATGTACTACTTTCTCTTTTTCCTCTGTGTTTGTCAGGTCAAGCGTGTCGTTGTCAGGCGCCGCTTCATCTTCTTCAGCTACTTTTCTTTCTCCGATCATGCTCCATATGAGTGCGGCTTCTTTTCCTGTTGGGTTATCATGAATGAATGGGGCAATAGATTCACTAATATTGTGAGGGGTGCCTGCGCTCAATGATTTTTCAATTTCATCAGATGATACAGTTGTGAGTAAGCCTTCCGTTGCGACTAAAATAATATCTTCTGGTTCAACAATTCCTGAAAAACCAGTTGTTGTATTGGGTTCGCCAGTTGCAATAATTATTGTTTTTCCACCGCGCCGCAATAAAACGCTACCCGAATGAGCAATTATTATGTAAAGTGTTGAATTAACTATTGTTGTGAGAACAAGTGATAATGACACGTTTTTAGAGAGTTCGCCCACAACTGTTTCAACAGCCCTCTTCAGTGTCTCTAGATTTTTTTCGTCCAGAGCAAAAAACTCTCTTTGTAGGCGCTCCAGAGTATCTTTCCCTAGTGATGCGATTGTTTCCTTACCTTCCTCACAAAGACTTACGACAAGGTGTAGCTTGCCTGCGCTATAAGCCTGCGCCCAAGAAGAGGAAGTAGCAGTAGCGACAACTTTGGCAACGGGAGAAGAATGTTCCATAACTCCATTATACAAAAATTGTTACAAGAAGCAGTAGTAATGTTCCAAAAATAACGCTATATGCTATAAATTTAAGAACAGGAGAGAATGAAACCTGATTAACAAGTTTTGTAAGGGATGAGATTTGACGCGTTAAAACTATGGTGAATAGTAAAAATAGCAACTCTAATAACACCAGAGCAATTTTTATGAAAACATCAGGTGAGTTTAAAAAATTAGTAACGTTTGTAATTATATCTTCTAGGCTCATATTGTTATACGGGTTTATCAACTACTAATTCGCCGATTATTTTTCTTACCAGGTTGGGATTCGGTGCGCGGTCGTATTCAATATTTTGATGAATACCCTCTGTTTGTATGAATATATCTCCATAATCAAAAAAACTTCTGATCCCGCCTGCTTGAGTAAATGATACGTCTACAATACTTGGAAGGCGAGCTTCAGAAATCATTTTTACAAGAATATTTGGTACATCTATGTCCATTGCTCGTTTGTTAGTGACTATCCCTACGTTAAAATACCAAATTGCGAAATTTAATAATATAAAAGCAAAAACTATCAAATAGTAAAACAATGTAGAAAGTATTAAAAGGATTGGGGATATAATTATTGCGGGAAAAAAGATTGGTGCAAAGAAAAAAATTACGGGGGGGACAAAAAGAAGAAGTATAGATGAGAGAGTCCAGGGTACATTCGTGATGAAGTCTCGTCTCACTAATAGTACCACATCCTCATCTGCCTCCTGATTTTGGAATGTTACACCGTCAGGGTAAACAGACATAGAAGAATAAAACTTAGGTTTTTTGTGTTCGTGATGATGGACAAGAAGCTCTGATTTTGGATCTTTTTCCTGTGCATTTTCCTGATGTTTTTCTGAAATTTCTTTCTGTTGGCTTAAGATAAACTCACCTTTTAATTTTTCATTATCCATAATATAAGAATTCGTTTGTTTTTTACAATTCAAGTAATTATAGCAGACTGCTACTGTTTTTCGACGTTATAGAGAGGTCCTACTATCTGCAGGTTTGCGGGTGCACGAAGGTTGAAGTATGTTTTAAAGTCCGCAGCAGAAAATGTTTTTGATCCACCGTCTCCGTTAAAGGTTATGGAAGTGGTTCTTCCGCTTCCTTTATCCCAATCAACTGATGCGCCTGACACTGAATTAAATGGTGTACCACCCCTACTTGAAAGTTCCTGTCTCACGCGTGCCGCATCCCACGTTTCAGTCCCGGCGGGATTTGGTTTATCAGGTTGGTATAGATGTTCGTGAGTGCTTGAATCTTTTTGTGCAAGCATTAAAACATTCACTATATCTCCCACTTCCTCACTCTTCATCCACGCGGTACCACTATAAGCACTTCTTGATCCCCAGTCACAGTAAAACCACGGAGATGCCTTATCATAGGCGCTATTTTTTAAGTCATCAAATGAATTTATTGTGTCTGTGGTTGTGTCTTTTGCATTTTTTGTATATGGGGTACTATTCCATCCGATATCACTTGATGTGTAAACGTACCCTCCATGTGTTGATGAGAACCATGCTTTAATTGGATTGCCTCCATTTGTGAGGACTTGTCCTGCTGTTGCATTCACAGCGTCTATCCAGGATTGAGCATTGAGCTCTTTTTTAACAACTTGGCATGATTGAGAAGGACAGATAGTGCCGCTGCCATTATTTGTATAGGCAAGAGCATATGAGCGTGCGGCTATAGCTTGAGCCTTTAATGCTTCAGATGGCCAGCCTGACGGTACTTCGTAAACATGCTTAACATATTCTTCTATATTCCATGTATCATCAAATGATTGACCATATTCATTTGTCCCCGTAACATGAATGGATGCTCCCTGATTATATCCAGATGTGAGATCGGCATTATAATATGATTTTAATATCTGCTCTGCGTTCTGTCCCGCCTCAGCCCTTCCCTTAGCTCCATATTGATTTAGTCCAACTCTGTTTGGTACCCCAAAAGTAAAAAATCCAAAACGGGGAGAAAACCCAGGATCTTTACCATTTGTTAAGTCAGAAGAGCACCCTCCACCAATTCCCGCGTATGCTGATTGGGGAATGTTTAAGCTCGCAAGTCTTTGTGACAAAATAGACTGTTGCTTTGCTGAAAGTTCAGCAATCTGTGAGGTAAGGGTTGCTTGATATGCACGTGCACCGTCCACTAATTTTTGTACATCTGCCTTTTGTGTATCAACCTGTTTTTTTATTGAGGCGAGCTTTACTTGTTCTTCCTCGAGCGCTTTTTTTCGATCCTCAAGATCAATTATTTTTAATGCAATTGATGTAATAATTGCTTTATCTTCATCTTGACCTTTTTTTTGGTATGCAATTATTTTCGTTGCGTCTTGCGCGTCTTTTGATGATAAAAATATAAGCAAAGGAGAGAATACATAATTTTTTATGTAATAGTCACGTACTGCTTTGTTAAAAACAGCTCGCTGTTCCCCTAAATCTATATAGCCCTGGGCAATGTTTTTTTTCTTTTCAGCAATATCTGATTCAATGCCGACAACTTGGGCGGTTATTGCGTCCAACTGTTTTTTCATGCTTACCAATTGTGATTCAAACGGAGCTGTTGCGCGTTGAGATGATGAGAGTGAACTTTGGAGCTCCGCAATTTTACGGCTAATATCATCAAGCTCATCAGAATATGCTTGGGATTTTATAAAAAAGATTGAAGAAATTAAAAAAAGGATAACTACAACAAGACTTAAAAGTTTTCTCATGGGAGTAATAATAATAACAATTTTTACCTATGCTTACAACCCGGGGAAGGAGGTTGTGGGTGGGCGCGGCAGGATTTGAACCTGCGACCAATTGTGTATAAGACAACCGCTCTACCACTGAGCTACACGCCCAAAAACGAAACTGTGGTAAATTATAGCACGAGAAAGGTAAATATTCGATTCGTAATTATACAAGGCCGCCGTTGCCGCCACCTAGTTTATCTTCTCCCGGGTTACCAAATGGGTCCTCACCGCCAGGGCCCAGGTCACCAAACACCTCAAAGAGTTTAGATCGTTTTGCAATTTCTGCTTCTACCAATTCCTTGGGTTTTCCGTACTTTAGTCTGGATAATTCTTTAACTAGTTCAGCGACCCGAGGGTTTGCCATCCTTCGTTCTGCTTCAATATCCCGTGTAAGATCCATTGAAAATGGGGGAGCTGGTTCATTTTTTATAACAGTTTTTACATAAGCGTGACGAGCTTCAATATTTATTAAATCAGCTTCGGTAAAGGTAGGTTGGAATTCATGCTGAAGATAATTTGCGTCAGATACACCTACTCGGAAGGATACAATGGTTCCAACATTTCCAAAGATAGCATTTTTAATTTCCTCTTCAATCTGTCCTATGAACTGGTTTGCAACTATCAAGTTCAATCTATATTTTCTTGCCTCAGAGAGTATTTGTGCAAAATCAGGTGTTGCAAAGTTTTGGAACTCGTCAACATAGAGGAAAAAATCGCGTCTTTGTTCTTGTGGAATATCTTGTCTACTCATGGCAGCAACGAGTATTTTAGGAACGAGTATAAGCCCAAGAAAGTTTGAGTTTTCTTCACCTATTTTCCCTTTGGCAAGAGAGATAAGAAGAATTTTACCCTCATCCATTGAGCGTCTAAAATTAAAGGAGGAATCAGATTGACCAATCATATTTCTCATCATAGTGTTTGTAACAAATCGTCCAAATTTTGAGGTAATATAATCCAGTACTTCAGATTTATGAAAATCTGATGTCTGAGCAATCTGGTCAGTCCAGTAACGTCTAATAATAGGATCTTTTACTTTGGGAAGAAGTTCTTGAACAAAATTTTGATCAGTTAAAACACGCATAACCTCTACAAAGGTGTTCCCTGGCTCCGACATAACAGTAAGCATAGCGTTTCTTACAGCGTGTTCAAATCGAGGTCCTATGATACCTGTTTGGTGTGGGTCAAAGAGTTTATACATGAGCCCTATAATAGATGTTACAACCAAATGTTTTTGTTCTTCGGTTTGTGCTTCAAGCATGTTTAACCCCATGGGGCGTTCTGTGTCTGATGGGTCAAAAAGTATTACGTCTTCCGCGCGTTCAGGTGGGATAAGCGGTAAGATTAAGTCTATTGTGTCATGAGGATCAATAAAGCAAACTCCGTGACCGGCCTTAATATCTTGCAGTATCATATCTTTTAGAAATTCAGACTTTCCGACCCCCGTTTTTCCAACTATATACATATGCCGTCTCCTGTCATCTTCTCCTATGTATATAGGCTTGGAATTTCCTCTGTATTCACTTTTCCCTATGTAGAGTCCGGTTGTTGGAATACTTGCGGGCGCAGGCGCGCTGCGGGCAGCCAACCAGTGGATATGTGGGCTTTCAACTGATTTATTTGGAAAGTGGAAAATAGTTGCGAGTTCATCAACTGAAAGTACAGAACCTTTCTTCAGAAGAGGGAGCGTTCTGTAGATAAAATCCACCATGAACATCCCTTTAAAATACTTCATTTTTTCCTTGGAGAAAGAATTATATGAGGAGAATTGTGTAAATGAGGTCACCATATTTTCTAAGTGCGCATTTGCTGCTTCTTTTGAGGAAGATGAGACAACAAGTCTAATATAGGTATTAAATGCGGGTTTTGACAGTTTTCCTTCAATTGCTTCTAGTTCTTTTTGGTCGACTGAATATTTTGCTGTCTCAGGATTTGCTTCTCGTTTTTTAATACCGGTGATATGTGCTCTCCCTTGCTTTTTCCATTTCCCGTCAGTAGGGGTGATAAGTATTTGAATAGCAGCAGACTCCCCTTCCTGCATTTTTCCAAGAGTTGAAACCATAGTTGACATTGGATCAACAGGAAGTTGCTGAAATGACTTGATCGGGATATAAGGCGAAGACTTAAGAACCAGTCCTGCAAATGCTACCTTGCTTTCATCCGTAAAAATATCATATTCCTCAGCAGGTGAAATGTTTGCGTCGGGATATGCTCCGTGGATTTGTTTCTCAACCATATCCTCCAATTTTTTAGGAATTGATACATAAAACCTGATATCTCCTGGTTTTGCGACTATTTCAAACGCGATATAATCAGGTACTTTTGAAAATCCAAGTAGTCCTTTTGCGCCTTTTATTCCAGAAAAGGCTGAAAACATTTGTTCTGCTGCATCTATCTTTATCTCATTTTCGCGAGGTAGCTGTACCTCAAGCAAGACCATATCAAGAGCCTTTTTCTGTCTTTCTCGGTTTTTTTTCCAGAAAAGATAAGCAATATACGCTCCTAGGACCGCAAACACAATTATGCTGGTGAGAAGAATCCCTATTGCAAGAACAAAAAGAAGCGTGATGATGTTGTTTACTACGTCTATTCCTGTCATATGTGTATTTCTTTAAGCAGCTTTTTTACCACCTAGAATTTTAGGTAATTTCCCCCATTTTAAAATTTTCCACCTGTCGTGAGTGGCTTTATTAAGAACTTTCCCATCTCCTGTCCCAAACGGTTTAGAATTCAGTACGTTAAAATCAGAAATTGTAGGAATATTTTGATCTAGGGATACGTTGTTGCCAGATATGCCTTCCACGGGGTGAATATGCCCAGTTACTTCAGCTTGTGTTCCATCAAGCGCCTGTACGGTTTCCTGTGCAGTTAGGTGTTCACTTGTAGGCTGAACAAATTTGACTACATCCTCAGAAACCTTTGGGTCGATAGATTCTTTGGCAGCTTCAATATTAGGGGAAGTTTCAAGTGTTTTTTCAATTGCTGCATCAGATACAGCATTACTTGTTATCTCTTTTTCAACTTCTACTGCCTCTTCTGTGGCAATTTCATTTGAGAGCCCTGTATCTTTTCCCTGTGCTGACAGTTCTGGGTTAAGAGATGTATTTTTAACTTCGTTTTGTGCTTGACCCATGCATCCATGATATCACCTATGCATTCTTTTGGCAATTTCACAAACCTAACAGAAGAGTAACAAGATGAAACGAGTAATATGCGGAGGAGACAGGATTTGAACCTGCGCGAGCCTGTTTAAGGGGCTCAGGGGGTTAGCAACCCCCCGCAATGGACCAACTATGCGACTCCTCCAAGCCTTGCAATTATACCATGAGGAAGTAGAAATATGGCTTGTTACATGATATAGTCTGAATGTGAGGAGAGGTCGCATAGTGGTCTAGTGCAGCGGTTTACTAAACCGCCGTATCGCAAGATACCGAGAGTTCGAATCTCTCCCTCTCCGCATTATTATAATTCTCTTCTTTTTGGTATAATTCCCCTTCATGAGTATTATTGAAGCAGCAACATCTATATTTGAAGATAAAATTCAAAGAACAGCCGCAAGGGAAATGAATATGCGATATAAAAAAGGGGAGGAGCTGATACTGGATACAGCAAGAGACGCGCGGTGGATTGTTTCAGAAAGTGGATTTTCAGATATTTTAATGGTTCAGGATTCGCTTCGGGCATTTGTAGATATAGGAATTAGGAAAAGAGATTTGCAGATTGCAGACGATACAAGGTTGGCTTTTCTAAATATTCCAAGCCCTATGGTACAAAAAGCTATATTGAGGGGAGCTTGTCGGGAGGCAATCTTGTTTTGGGATGAAAAACTGCGTGAACCTGATGCATTATATGAAGTTGTACAATATGGTCCTGAGAGGATTGATTTTTTTAATTTTCAACTTGCCAACCTACAACAAAAGACGTAAAGAGGCGCAGTTACTTGTCTTACCGTATTCTCACAGTTTTCATATAGACTTTTTGTGTAGTCCGGCAGTATACTGTATATAATAAGGTATGCTAGCACTACTATTAATAATTCTTATTGCCCTATGGTTTTTAGGATATATTCACATTGCAGGGTATATTCCTAACTTTCCCTTATTTTCTATTAATAATCACAGTGTTTCTTTGTGGGACATTTTAATTCTTTTGGCAATTGGGTGGGCAATAGGAATTCTCCCAAGCCCTCTTCGTCAAATAGCTGCGGCACTCCTTATTATTTGGATTCTTGCAACGCTTGGAATAATCGCTATTGGAGGACTTGCACAAATAATAGTTCTTGCTATTATCGCGGGAGTGATCCTTGCGCTTCTAGATGTTGTGTAGCTTCATATTAGACCCCAAATACGTTATAATACATAAACTTGGAGAGATCGTGTAAGGAACTTTATAGACCTTGTTTGACTCTCCATATATGGAGAGGTCGCATAGTGGTTTAGTGCGAAGGTCTTGAAAACCTTTATGGGGGAAACCTCATCGGGGGTTCGAATCCCCCCCTCTCCGCATAAGGTCGTTGATGTGCCAAGCTTGGCTGTGAAATAACGGAAATCCTATTGATTTGTTCTGTCTCCTCTGTTAAGAATTTATTAATTTCTCAATACCAAAAAAATTATGAAAAAAAAATTAACCGTTCTTACATCTTTAATAGGTATAGTGGTTATCGCGGGATTTTTTTACCTTCAGAAAAATGAAAAAATGGTAAGTCCATTAGAAATGTTGAAGCCAACTCCAACCCCAAAACCTTTGCTTGTCTATACATTTAACAATCTTAGGAAAACGTCTTTTCTGAAAACACAAATCACCATGGGGAGAATAATTGATGAGACAGATGATTCTATCTCTCAAATGTTTTATTATAAAGTACCAACACGCCCTAGCTCTCAAAATGTAAAAACGGTAAGTGGGCTTGCAAACATACCCAAAAAACCTGGCGAGTACCCGGTAATTGTTATGTTGCGGGGATTTGTACCTAGTGAATTATTTTTTTCTGGAGTAGGGACACAGCCTTCTGCGACTCAACTAGTGAAGAATGGGTACATAACACTTGCTCCTGATTTTTTAGGTTTTGGGGAATCAGATACATTTGCGTCTGACTCATTTGAGAATAGGTTCCAAACATACACAACTACGCTTTCACTTTTTTCATCTATTCCCACATTGAATGAAGGGTTATCCGCAAGTTATTCTGGAACTATTACGGCAGATACTACAAAGATAGGATTATGGGGGCATAGTAATGGGGGGCATATAGCTCTCTCAACACTTGCCATAAGTGGAGCAAAATACCCTACTGTTTTATGGGCACCTGTTTCAAAATCATTTCCGTATTCAATTTTATACTACACGGATGAATCAGATGATCAAGGTAAAACATTACGATGGGTTTTAGCTCAATTTGAAAAAGCATATGACACTTATGATTTTTCTCCTGAAAGATACTACCAATGGATTAAGGCACCAATTCTTATAAATCAAGGGGGGGCAGATCAGGAAGTTCCATATTGGTGGAGTGATGAGCTTATGGAAGATTTAAAAGAAAAAAAAGTAGACGCTGTTGCAACGATATATCCTGGAGCGGATCACAACATGCGACCCCTAGAAGCTTGGAATCAGGCAGTTGGAGCAACTATAGAGTTTTATAATACTCACTTAAAATAAAAGAATTTGAATTATTTAGTCTAGGTAGTTATAATCCTTTCATGGTAAGAAAAGAAGATAAATTAAGTGGATTGGTAGCTAATTTCCATGAGTAAGATGATTGAAAGAGTTACATTAAGATTTGAAACAAAGAGAAAAGAGCAGCATGAAAAGGGGGAAGGTGATTTAGCTAAGACATGGGGGAAACTAATGAAGGATAAGAAACAAGAAGCAGGAGATCTCCCTTCCCGTTTTGCATTTAAATACTCTTCGGCAACGGAACGGTCTTATTATACTTTTGTAGAGCATGATAACACAAAGCTAGTATTTGATGACATTGATAGAGATCAAAATACTGGAGTAAGACAGTGTGTTGTTTTACATGATGGGGACGTTACTCTTTTAGCTACAGTTAAGCCGGTAGGTTGGGATGGAAGAGATAAGCATAGGTGGGAAGTCGTTGCTGATAGTCAGTTACAAAAGCTACTTCTTGAAAGCATTTATGGAAGTTTTAAAAATGCACCAGTTTTTGACCCAAAAGGAAAATTTCCCTGGAAAGGACTTTATCCAGATACCACAGAAGTTTTAAAAATATTACGCTCTGAAGGTAAGATGTAAGTTATAGATTGTAAGATGAGCACAATCTGGATAAGAGTAGTTGGGACTACTTTTTTTTATCTTTCTTCTGCTTTTTTTTCTCCTTTTTTGCGTGAGAATGTCTTTCAGCCATATATTAATAGTAGACGAGTCTTTTACAAAATTCAAGAGACATATTCTGCCCACCCTATGGAAATAAAAAAAGCACCTAAAAGTCTACTTAATCTTCTGGGCTTTTATAACTACATTATTTACTTCCCACCTATTGGTAAAGATTTTAGCTAAAAGCTTTTTAAAAGTATAAAATGTTTTAAAAGCATGAAATGTATGTACTTCTAAAATTTTAAACCCACTTATTTCAAGCTCCATTTTTAAAATATCAATAGAGTAGTCTCTTACGTGCCCACTTAGATTTATTTTGTTTTTACGAAGGTGCTCGTTTAATGGAGTTGAGATTAAGAATATTCCATGAGGGTTTAGACTTTTATTAACATCGCTTAAAAAAATGAGTATTTTTTTTGGGGAGATATGTTCAAGCACTTCAATTGCTAGAATCACATCAAATTTACTTTTATTAAATATTCTTGACATGTTAAGAATGTCGCCCACAACAAAGTGACCCTTAAATTTTTTCCTTGCCCTATCAACTACAGTTTTTGAGATATCAAGTCCAAACATATTTATCTTTTTTCCTTTTTTCTTTGCTAATTCTTCGAGATACCCCTGTCCAAAACCAAGATCAAGAAAGGGACCTTCTGTTTGTGGGAGTAAAGAGAATATTTTGTATATTTTATCTTTTGTCATTCGATCCTGATCGCTAAAGGAAAGCTCTTTTTTAAAATGGTTATTCCAAAAAAGTCCAGAATTTCTATTCGGGATTTCTTTAAGTTTTTTTTCATACAACTTCTTAAAAATATCCCGATTTTTATCAGAAGCTGCAAGTTTTCTTGCGTCTTCAACTATAAAAGGGTTCTTGTTGCATTCTGAACAAAGCAATTCATTTTTTGTTTTTTGTTTGCAAAAATAACAGAGAAAATTCACTTGACTTTTATTATCCATTTTTTCTAATAATATACTATGCTTAGAATAGCGTTCTTGCTACGAGTTATTTTACCAGTAATCGTACTATTTTCGTACTGCTATTTTTATGTAAATAATACCTACGCTAGCGATTTTTCGAACGACCCTTGGGTTAATTCTCCTATTGCTCTTAACGTCGGGCTAGCAAGTCATAATTTATTTACATTTGGGAACAAAATATACGTATTAGGAGGAGCAAACACAGACGATTATAACTCTGTGTATTCAACGGTTAGTAATAATGATGGATCAATTTCAAATTTGAGTTTTGTGAATAATCTTCCAGAGACAAGGTATTGGTCAGCTTTGGCAAAAACAAATAAAAAAGTATATCTTCTTGGAGGAGCGAAATTTGATGCAGGCGAATATTTTAAGGACACTGTTTATGGTGCTAATATTTTGGATGGTGGAGGAATTTCCACTTGGGATGCATTGGAACCTTTACCAATTCCACTCGGGCAAGGAGGGTCAACGGTAGTAGGGAATTGGATATATTACTTAGGTGGGAAAAATAGTGACAGCGTTAAAGATAAAGTCTATTACTCTCATATTAATGAAGATGGAAGTATTGAGAATTGGAATACTAGTCTTGTCAGCCTTCCTCATCCTATGACTGGAATGGGAGTAGTATCCTACAAGAATAATATTATTGTGGTAGGGGGTGTTGTTTCCGGTATGGTGACAAACAAAGTATATAAGGCAGCAGTTGATCCTGCAAACGGCACTATCTCTGAATGGCAAGAGCTCACGGATTTACCATCTCTTTTCAATGGAACAAATCAAGCAATCGTTGTAGAAAATAAATTAATAACAGTAGGGGGTGGGGATAGTAACGGTCCCACAGATAAAGTCCTATATACAACTATTAATCCTGATGGAACTATTCAGGATTGGGTGGAAAGCGCTAATGTTTTGCCTCAGCCAGTAGGGGGAGGAGCAATAGGATATGTAGATGGTTATTTATATAGTATAGGCGGATATAATAATGGATATTTAAATAATGTCTATTACAGTAAGATCAGTATAGATAAAGTCTTAGACGTTCCTTTATTAAAACAGACCGATCCTTTTTGGGGGGACTTAGTGTATGATTCAGCAAATGTTTGGTCGCCACAGGATCCATCAATTGCTAGCTGGGGATGCGCTTTAACGTCTGCCGCCATGATCTTTAATTATCATGGCATTACTACCTTACCAAATGATCTCCCTCTTACTCCAAAGAGGTTGAATGAATGGTTAAAGAGTGAGGCTGATGGGTATGTTGGGAGCGGACTTGTTAACTGGCTTGCGTTATCTAGGCTGTCTAGAGAGGCTAAAGATAAAAACCCCAATTTCTCATACGATGCGTTGGAATATACTAGAACCGGATTTAATTCAATAACCCTGAAAGATGATTTGAAAAACAACCTCCCTTTAATTTTAGAGGTGCCGGAGCATTTTATTGTAGCGCAAGGAAGTACGAATGATACATTTTATATAAATGATCCGTATTACTCAAAAACATTACTTTCAGACTACGGTAATACCGCACTCTCAATGGGTAAATTTACTCCCTCAAATACTGATCTTTCCTACGTTATGTTAGTTGTAGATGATGGAGTAAATCTTTCTGTTTTTCAAAAATTCGGACCCTTAAGTATTCCTGTTGGATCAGGATTCCTTCAGCAACCACTAGTAAAAGAGGAGGGAACTGAAAAAAGTGGACCTCCTATGAATTTTCACTATATCCCAAAACCAACAGATGGTGGAGATTTTTTAGTAAATGTTTCTTCAAATATGACAAAACCATATACCCTCAAAGCCTACTTTTATGACATAAACGGAAACGTAAGGATAGAAACTATAAAAGGAATTGCAGGGGGTGATGTTCCAGAAAGTTATATAATATTATTTAATAAACAAAACCTTGAGAGTTCTACAATTTCCAAAAAATACTCATTCGATTCGTTAATTGCAGATTTAGACAGATTCTATAAAGATAAACAGATTACAAATACAAAAATATATAAAGCTTTGAGGTTAGATGTTGTTGAGGCAAAGAAGCTTTCTGTTAAACAAAAGAAATTATCCAGAGCACTTTTAGGCACATTTATTATTATGCTTGATACAAGTCATAAACTTTTCATAAAGAAAGATGCGTATCAAGTGCTCAGACCGCAGGCAGTTTTTCTCTATAACTCACTAAAAACTACAAATTAATTTTCCGATTTCAAAAGTATGGGTTGAAGAATGCTACAGTTCTCCTGCATAATAGGAGAGTATGGTAAGCTTAAAGGTTGTAAAAAGAAACGGAGATCTTGAGCCGTATAGTGAAGAAAAGGTGATTCATACCATGAACCGTGTAGGCGTCCCTCCTCAGATTCAACCAGATGTTCTGAATCATGTACGCGAGCAGTTTGCGGGGGATTATATTACAACAGATGAAATATTTAAGCACGTATTTGAATATCTAAAAAAAATTGATAAAAAGGCAAGCCTTCGGTTGAATTTAAGAAGAGCTATTACTGATTTAGGTCCAACAGGATTTCCATTTGAAAAATACCTCGCCCGCATCTTCCAGGATCAAGGTTATAAGACTACGGTAGACGCACACTTAAAGGGAGAATGTGTTAATCATGAGATAGACATTATTTTAGAGAAGGAAGGAAAGCGGGATATAGTTGAGGTAAAGTTTCATAATGATCTTCAGGGAAAAACAGATCTTCATGTAGCACTCTACACATATGCTCGATATTTAGATCTTAAAACAAAGCACCAAATTGATAACGTTTGGGTTATTACAAATACAAAATTGAGTCAGGATGCAGTTATCTATGCGCAATGTAAAAAAATGAAGATTTTGGCATGGAATTATCCATCGGAAAATCACTTACAACACTTTGTGGAATCTCCCAAAATGTACCCGGTCACTATTCTTACAGACTTAACAAGAGAAGAAAAACTAAGACTTATTGAGGATAATTTAGTATTATGTAGGGACCTTCTTGCATTATCAGAGCAAGAGGTGGAAAGCTTTCCTTTTATAAAGCGATCACATCTAATACGAGCGCGGGAAAACGCAAGGTTACTACTGAATACGTAATTGCTTATTTATGTATTTATCATTGACATAGACAGGCATTCATACTAGGATTAAATTAAGAAGATGTTAAATTTTTTGAAGATATCATTTCCTTATGCTGTAGCTCATGCCCACTGTGATATTCCCTGTGGAATATACGACCCAAACGGTGCCCAGTTAGCGGCGCATACTGTGCTTAGGATGACACAGTTACTATCTGAGAAAACTGAGACCCATGACGTAGCAAGAATTACTCATGTTAAAGAGGAACATGGTGAGGCAATTGAAGAAGAGTTGGGTACGCTTGAAAATGATTATTTTAAACCAGAACACTTTGAGCAATTTCCGGAATTAAAAGGTCTTCTTTCTGATTCAGTGAAGTTATCTATTGAAACCCGGCAGCACATAGATATTCAAAAAGCTGAAGAGCTACTTGAGAAAGTCTTACAAATTTCAGAGATATTTTATAAAACAAAGAATGTAACTCCAGTAAGGGTTTCTTCTGTTTATCCAACAAAAGGAGAGATTGTAGCCTATACCGCATGATTCTAGGTATCTTCAAAATAACAGGTCACAGTATGGAGCCTACGATTAAAAATGGTGATAGTGTTCTTGCGGTGGGCATGTTTTCCATCAAAAAAGGGGATGTGATTGTATTCCAGAATGACTCTAAATATTTTGTAAAGCGGGTAGCCGCAATAATTGGGGATAAGGTGAAAGTTTTAGGAGATAACCCGGAAGATAGTTTTGACAGCCGTAATTTTGGAGAAATTGAAAAAGATGTTATTATTGGGAAAGTAATAAAAAAATTTAAATGGTTTTTTTAATAGCATTTATACTCATCGTTATCTTGCTCCTCTTGCTTTCGGCAGTTTGGCCGCCGGATTCACCTTGGAGTCCATGGTGGAAAACATACAAAAAAGCAGGACTTGCCGCGATTAGGCTTGCAGATATAACATCAAAAGATAAAGTATATGAATTAGGTTCAGGGGACGCAGAATTTTTGCTTCTCGTGGCAAAAGAAACTGGTGCTGCTTGCGTAGGTATTGAGATTGACCCGCTTCGTCACATAGTAGCCTTGTTCAGGGTGAGGATGAATGGTCTAGGATCATACATTACGCTCAAGAAAAAATCTTTTTACCATGAAGATATTTCTTCTGCTACTGTGATTTATATGTATCTCATACCAAGAGTTCTTAAAAAGATTACTCCAAAGCTGCAAAAGGAACTAAAAAAAGAAACACGCATTATTTCTTATAAATACAAGATGGATCTACCACTTATAAAAGAAGATAAGAATCGTAAGCTGTATATGTACCACATATGATTTGCGTAAAGGTGCTATACTATTAGAGTTATTATGGAATCGCCCCGATGTCAGAGTTGTGGGCAACCACTCTCTATTACTAACTTCGGTACAAATGCAAGTGGTACTTATAATGAAGAGTACTGTAGTATGTGTTTTCAGAAAGGACAGTTTACGGATTCGGACATCACGCTTTCCCAAATGATGCAAATATCCGTGAATCATATGGTAAATGCGCTTCACATGAATGAGAATGAAGCAAGAAGTACTGTTTTAGAAGTAATACCAAAACTTAAAAGATGGAAAAATGTGAGAACTTAAAGTTTCTTTTTAAGGCTTAAAAGACTCCATCTTACTTTATCTGCAACTTTAATAAATTCATACATTACTGGGTTTATTATCAGGTCATAACTTCCTACGTATTCTGTAAGAGTTGCGCCGTATCCTTGTTTGAATTTGTGGAAGCCATACCATGGATCTTTTGTGTTGGGATCAGGGTTTAGTGCGCCCCACATATCAAACTTTTTCAATTTTTCTTTTTTCCCAAAACGGATTGCTTCCCACATTATTAAATTGTTTGCCATCATTTCCCTGTGTTCCCTGGAAGACGCGCCATAGGGATAGTAAAGAGTATCATGAAACGAGAAAAGTACCCAAGAAGTCAGTATCTTTTCAGTTTCATCAACGTTGACTGATGCATGGAACAGGTGGTATGAAAGTGCGGAGGTTTTTTTAGATAATTCTTCCCAGAGTTTTCTGTGATAAGAACGTGTATGAGCATAAAATTTTTGTCGTGTAGTTGTTTCTTCATATAGTTTTAAAAATGATAAAAATCCTTTCTCTGAGTTGTCCTCTTTAATTTCTACATTATGCTTTAGGGCAATTTTTATATTGTAGCGGGTCTTTGGATGCATACCTGATAGAAGGCTTTCTTCTCCAGGAGTTAAATCTAGAACAAATGAATACTTAGTGAAGAGTGGGCGGAAGGAGTATTTTAGTGGGATATTTTCATTTAGTATCAATTGTTCAATTTCAAACGTACCGGCTGAGGCAGTAATATTTGGTTCAAGTTGTATGTATATACAATTATGTTTTTTTGCCTGCTCAGCAATATCTGCTAGAAGTTTAGTATTTGGAAGATTTCCCTTTGGAAGATAGCCAATAGTATATGGTAATTTCGGAATTTTGTGAATAGTCATGGTGTAGCAATTTGTAATATTTTTCTTTTCCCCAATTTCGCCACGTCTTACAATTTTGACCCCAGTACTTTTCCTAAATTCACCCCATTCATATGACTGAAGAGGGTGTGTAACTGCCTTATTATATTCCTCTTTATAATTGTTTGTGATATCTGTAAACATACAAAATTGGTACTGATTATAAGTATGTACCTTTATAAAAATGGTGGTGCACCGTTTTCAATTATCTCTGTATTATTATCTAATACTTCTTGCGGTAATTCAAAGATGAATCTTGAAACAGAATTTGTTACTCTCTGTCCAAAGAAAAGTCTTCTTCTGGCAAATGTTAAATAAAGCTTTTCTTTAGCACGTGTAATTCCTACATATGCAAGTCTTCTCTCTTCCTCAATGCTTTCTGATTCTAAAATTGATTGTGCGTGAGGAAATAACCCTTCTTCCATTCCAATTAAGAAAACCATTTTAAACTCTAAACCTTTTGCTGCGTGGATTGTCATTAAGGTGATTGCGTTTTTTTCCGCATTTTTGTCTTTCGTTTCCGGAACGTACTCTTGCTCAACTAGTGCAATATTCTCTAAAAAGTCAACTACGTTTGGAAATTCTATAGCAACTGATCGTAATTCTTTTATGTTCTCAAGTCTACTTCTGTCTTCCGGATCATTCTCATCATACATCTTTAAATAATTTGTATGAGATAAAACTTCATCCAATATATCAATAGTTGGAGCATCATGTATTTTCCCAAGTGCTATAGATTTTTCAAGATATGCAGTAAAAAGACTCAGTCTTTTTTTCCCAAGTTTTTCAATTCTTTTATATGCGACCTTATCCTTCTGATTTACAAGAAATGATAGAAATGAAATTGCATCTTTTACTTCTTTTCTTGAATAAAACCTTGTTCCGCCTACTAAAACGTAAGGGATACTGTGATGAAGAAAAGTTTCCTCAAGTGCACGGGACTGCGCATTTGTTCTGTATAAAACTGCCACGTCTTTTAGATGAAACGATGTATCATGTGACCTTTTTTGTAGTACTTTTTGAATGATAAATTCGGCTTCATTGTGTTCACTATCTGCTAGAAACAACTCTATGTTTTCCCCAACTTTTTTATCAGTCCAGAGTGATAAAACTGGATGGGTGGTATTATGTGATATAACTGAAAATGCTGCGTCTAGAATCGGTTGTGTTGATCTATAATTTTGCGACAAGGATAACTCTTTAGTTTCAGGAAAATCTATCTTAAATTTTTCTAAATTTTTGTAGTCTGCTCCTCTAAATGAATAAATACTTTGTGAAAAATCTCCTACTATGCATATATTTCTATGTTTTCCTGACAAGAATTTAGTTAATAGATATTGTGCAGGATTTGTGTCTTGATATTCATCAACTAATATATATGAAAATTGATTTTGGAAAATGGACAGAATATCAGAGTTGCTTTTGAATAATTCAATTGTTTTAAGCATTAAATCATCAAAATCTACCGCATCTTGTTCTTGAAGTAATTTTTGATAGACACTATATACCGCAGCGACTCCTTTTTGAAAATTTCCCCGTGCTATTGATGCATAGGTTTCAGGGTCAATCATTTGGTTTTTTGCATCAGAGATGGTATGAAGCGCACTTTTTGGTTTTATGTCTTTTGGGGAAAAATCCAATATTTCAAAGGCTTGTTTAACCACATCTAACTGATCTTCAGTATCATATATACGAAAGGAATGTGATAAAGAAACATGGTTGCCATATTTTCTGAGTATTCTTGCGCACAGAGAGTGAAAAGTTCCAACAATTGGCAGCTCACTATTTTGTAAATGATAAGCCATGGCGGACTTTATTCGTTCTTTCATTTCGGACGCAGCTTTATTTGTGAAAGTAACCATGAGAATGTTTTCACCCTTGATATGTTTCTCCTGCATAAGATAGAGAACTTTATGAATGAGAACCCGCGTCTTTCCGGACCCAGCACCTGCTAGCACTATGAGTGGTCCGTCAGTTGTAGTGACTGCATTTCTTTGTTCGGAGTTTAATGTATTGAGAATGTCTTGCATATTGCTATAATGGAGTATTCCCTATCATATGGGAATACTATTATAACTGCAATATGGAGAAAAAACGGATAATAGCGAATTGGAAATCATATAAGACAGCAGAGGAAACTGTGCTTTTTCTAGATTCGTTGAAAGCAGCTTGGGACGAATTACCATTGGAGAATAAGGAAATAATAATTCTCCCTTCCTATATGTCTCTTTCGACTGCGTACGTTTATAAAGAGACAGAGAGTTTACCTATTTTTATAGGGGCGCAAGATATTTCAACATATGATGAGGGGCCATATACCGGTGAGGTAAGCGGGAGGCAGATTTCGGAGTTTTGTCAATTTGTGCTTATTAACCACTCAGAAAGAAGAAGATACAATCATGAAGGAGACCAAGAGGCAAGAGCAAAAGTTCTTCAAACACTCAAATATAATTTAACACCCCTGTATTGTGTTCAGGATGAGAACGCTGCAGTACCTGATAATGTATTTGAAATTGTGTATGAGCCTCCTTCCGCAATTTCAACATTCCAGGAAGGAGCAAGAGTACAAGATGTAGCAGAAATAGAGCGGGTCTTTAGTGTTTTGGGTAAACGGTATCCGCAGGCAAAACTATATTATGGAGGAAGTGTTGATGCAGAGAGTATTAAGAATCTAGTGCTTTTACCTCATATTGCAGGATTTTTGGTAGGAAGCGCAAGCTTAAGCCCTGAAAGTTTTGCAAAAATATTAATGGCATGGTAATAAATAAAAAAATAGCAATTGGTGTAGGCTTTGTTATTTTAATCATTTTTCTTTTGATTATACTCAAGACACTGCCCATATTTTGGGGAGTATTTATTGATAAAAAAATTAATGTTAAAAAAAGTGAAAATGGAAACATAAATATATTACTGCTAGGTATTGGAGGGGCAAAACATGATGGGCCAGATTTAACTGACACAATTATTTTAGCAAGTATAAATCCTCAGAAAAATATTGTTCACCTGGTTTCAATACCCCGAGACTTATATGTGGATAGTCTACAAAGTAAGATAAATGCAGCATATGCAAATGGACAGGAAAAAGGTGGGAAAGGTATATTGCTTGCACGTTCAACTGTTGCCTCAATAACCGGGATAAGGCCGGACTACGTATTTGTATTAGATTTTTCTGGGTTTATAAAATTAGTGGATTTGATAGGGGGGATTGATGTGCCTGTTCAAAACACTTTGGATGATTATGCATACCCTGAAGAGGGGAAGGAGAACGAATTGTGTGGTGTAACAGATGATGGACTTGCTTCTTTTTCTGCGCAAATCGCAACGGGAAGTGCAACAGAATTTGATTTATTTCCTTGTAGATTTTTACATTTACATGTTCCTGCAGGGGTACAACATATGGATGGTGAGTTAGCATTAAAATTTGTACGCTCAAGGCATGCGCTTGGGCAAGAGGGGTCAGACTTTGCAAGAAGTAAGCGGCAGCAGTTAGTTATAAACGCAGTAAGAGACAAAATATTATCCCTTGGAACACTTGCGAATCCGGTTAAGTTGATAGGAATAGTTGGGATATTGGGAGACAATATACGTACGGACATACCAGAAGGGCAATTTGATGATTTTATAAAGCTCGCGCAAAAAATGAAAGGTGCAAAAATTGAAAGCACGGTAATAGATGAAGGAGATCTGGGGCAAGAAAGATATGGGTTATTAATAAACCCTCCGCTTCAAGAATATAATGGTCAATGGGTTTTAGCTCCTAGAGCAGGGCGTGGTAACTATTCAGAAATAAAGACTTATCTTTCATGCGTCTTGAAGGGTGGGAAGTGCTTGATTACAAAAGATAGTGTTGAAATAGTGAAGGCACCGCCTAGCGTGACTCCAAGTTCTCATAAGTAATTTTAAAAATTGTAGTTTTCCCGTTTTTACTTTTAAAAATGCGTCGTCCAAGAAGATTAAAGTTATTGATATTTAACCCCGAATATTTGCTTTTTTCAAGCTCTCCAACGATTACATATGAGATGTTATACTTTTTAATAATCTGCTTTGCTTCATCATATGTTCCCGCGTAAGCTTTTCGGATTTCTTCAATTCTTGGTGCGGGCACATCATATGTTCCGCGCCACAACCATTCATGTACTGTCCACCCTAAAATAGTTGGTAATCCAGTGTTTGCTGATATTCTTGCAAAGTCCGTATAAGAATCTCCTTGAGCCTCTAGGATAACTGGCTGTCCGTAAACATTTTTTTGCAGAAAATCTATTGCTTCAAGATCTCCTGGGTATAAATTCACAAGATAGCTAGTTCCATCTAAGCCAGAATAGGTTTTAAAATCACCATAGTATGATTTTATAGCAAAGAATGGATAGGTAAGAACAAGAGTAAGTAAGAAAAGGCTAGTAAGTAAGAAAAGTATTTTTAATAGTTTTCTTCGAATTGATATGAGAAGAAAAATGATTATATAGCCACTTGCTATCCCTAACATGATAAAGGACTGATAAACAAGTTTAAACATGGTATTTGCCCGGTAATGTTGAGGATAAATATCTTTAGCATATAGTATCTCAGGGAGGAGAATTAAGAGAGTTGATAGGAGAATGAGTATGAGAATAAATAGATTTCTACGCCCAGTTTCTTCAGAAAATGATAAATAGGAAAAATATTTCTTCCTGTTTTTAGTCTGTATGTTCACGTTTTTTGCAAAAAATAAAAATACAAAGAATACAAAAGCAAAGAAGTAGAAAAATCCATAAAGAATTAACAACTGATAAAGTGGAGAGTGCTGGCAGTGGTCCGCCTCAAAAAGAAAGGGTCCAAGTTTTTGTAGATTGGGATAAATGTTAGATACACATAAAACTCCGATTCCTGAGACGAAAGGTTTGAAAAAGAGACTAAAAGGGATGGTAAAAACAGCATATAGCAATACAGTGATTCCTGCTTCTAATATAAATTTTTCAAAAGCCTGCTTTAATCCCAGAATTTTTTTAATTGGGAAATACCCTTTTGTTTTCTTAAGCGCTATTTTTACATGGGTAAGACTAAGAGCAAGAAATACAAAAAAGGTTAGTAGCATATAAATAATTCCATCCCATACATTTGTCATATACATAATGGCAAGCAGAAAAGATAAAAAAACAATTTGTGTTTTTAATAGTTTTTTTGAGTTAATGATTCCATACAGTAAGGCAATTATGGTAAGTACAAATGGGATATCTGCTACATGCCCATGAAGATCTGATACGACAAATGAATAAAGTGGGAATTCATGGATGGTAAATGGAATAAATCTGGTCGCGTTTGGATACCAATAGCTATTTGGAAACAAGTGAGGAGTAAAAGATAAAAGCCATGGAGGCACAGGATTTTCACCTTTGTATGCTGTAAAAAATGCATAAAGTGTATGTAGGTTTCCTGAGAGTGATATGAGTGTTCCGCCTAATATTCCTCCTAGAACTGAAATCTTTTTGCCGTATTTATAAAACATACTGTAAAGAATTGAGAAACCCCCAGTGAATGTGAATGCGAAAAGCGTTGCTATCATAAGGTTATAGCTTATGTTTGAAGGAACTCCTGAAAGTCGTGTTAATACTGCTGCTGTTAAATGCCCAAAAAAGTAATAGTTTATGGAGAAGGGAGCAAGCCAGATATCTTTAGGCGGAAAGTATGAGGAGCGAAGTATTGAATTAACAAATCCATAATCCATAAACTTCTCAAGCCCATGGATGCTTGGTTCGTGCGATCGTATATATGCCCAAATGATAATACACAGAAAGAAAAGCACTTCTTGAAGCATAATAATACCTGTATTCTTGAAAGAAAAAGAATAAAAATATTTTTTAAATAGTATAAAATTTATGATTCCTGAAGCAGTTATGAGAGCAAGGAGTGAATATAGGTGAAATGGTAATACGTGAAGCGTTCCTAGAAGAAGTGATCCGTAAGACAAGATACCAATTCCTACTATTTTAGAAAAAATATAATATCTGTTTTTTGTATCCTGGAATAAGTACTTCGTGAAGGGTAAAAAAATTATACCAATAATAAAAAGAGTTACCCACCACCTCAATATAAAAATAAAATCATTTATCATTGAATTGAATTATTATACTATATTCTATGTGGATTGAGCGTTTTTCCCAGGAAAGATAGATCAAGTAAGTTTTTTACCAATTTACCTGTGGAGATTTAAGGCAGGAAGATATATTTTCAAAACCAAATAATTGCATTGTTATTCTATCATTTTTAGGATCAGGGAAAAGTACTTTACATTCAGAGAATGGTACAGGGGTGTCATTATCTTTATACCATTTTAGTCTCATTGTTCTACTTCTCGACGCGAAAAGAAATTGTATATTGTATGTAGCTCCATCATTCCCCGAAATTGTTTTCTCTGTGTTATATATCTTTTGCCCAAAGTACATGTGTGTTCCCCAAATATGCTTTCCTATGATATCAGTTGAAAAAAATAAACCTACAATTAAAAACATAAAAAATATATATAAAAAAAATAGCTTTACATATTTGTTTTTTATAGTCCAAATTGCTGTCAGGGATAAAAATAGAAGAAAAGGGATAATGGGGAGTTCATATCGCGGAATTGTAAAAGTTTGAAATGTTAATATACAAAGAGTATATATTGCCGAAAATAAAAACATAAAAAGAAAGAGCCTTGAATTTTTACTTCCAGAAGTAATAAAAAGTTTGAAATTTTGTCTATTTTTCCCTACGATTAAATAACGAAATAGGAAAAAAAATGTGATTAGAAGTAGAACCCATAGAAAATTTAAAAATAAAACTTGAAGAGCGTGAGTTAGGAAAAAGAAATTGATAAATTTAAAGAATAATAGATTGTTTATTATAGTATAAAAGGAGCCGTGCTGGGCAGTTTCTGAAAATATATAATCTTTCCACGCACTTTTTCCGGATATATGCAAAAATAAAGACCATAAGAGATACGCACTAGCAGGTAAACCGTACGGAAAGAGAAAGGAAAGATTTTTTAGAAAAGTTTTTTTAATGGGGAAAGTATCTATTATAAAAAAGCTAAGAAGAGCAATAAGACCTGTTTCCTTTGTTAAAATAAGAAGCGTGAGAGAGAGTGAAAATAAAAACCGTTTCTTTGCCAAAAATAATGCGCAACAAAGTAGCAAAAAACATGTTAGTAGATAATCTGTTAAGGCAAAAACTGCCGTTGAGATAAATAGTGGTTGGATTGAAAGAGCTACTGAGAAGAAAATTGCAAATGTTTTATCTATCATGCGCTTTCCAATATAATAAGCAGATATTATTCCTATAATTCCAGTTATATATCCGAGCAGACTATACGTAACACTATGAACACCTGCGATTTGGAAGATGAGAGCAGAAATGACCTCTTTTAGAGGAGGATGAATGGAGTTGAATTGAGAAAAGTAAAGCGGAAATCCTCCCTTTAAAAAATAATAAGATTTGACAAAGTCTATGTTACCGTCACGTAAAGGAATAACAGTTACAAATGGAATTATTAAAATGGTAAATATAAATAGTGGGATGAGAATATATATATTTTTATATAATATTTTCATTTCGTTAGGATACCCATAATTTCTTGAGAAGAATAATGTTTTATATTTTTAAAAATAATAATTTTTGGATGGTCGTAGACCTGAAATGATTCCTCTGATGCATCATCGTTTATTTCAAGCCCAAATAAAGAGGGATACGAGGAGAACTCCGCTACTTTTTTATATCCCAATTTTTCGGCAAAAAGATATTTATAATACTTACTTGTTGTAGGATAACTTTCTGGTAAATGGATGAGTGAACCATGAAGTCGTCTTGTCGTAAGACTTATATAGTCAGCAGATGAGAGCATGGTGGCCAAATATTCTCCTTTGTTGCTAAATTCATTATCATAAATTGTAAGCTGTCTAGTGGTAAATGGAGTATCCTTTCCTGGAATATATATAGGGAGTCCGTCATCCCAGTGTTCTGTAAGCACTATTTCACCTGGCTTAATATTTTCTAACATCCAAAGTGAGGCAGTATATCTTGTCTGCGGTTTTGAGTAAATTGACATATATGAAACTGCCCAGAGGACTGTAGCTAGTAAAAATATCCAAAGCATTATCTTCCCAATAAAATTATGTTTTTTTAAAAAAAATGAAAGAGTAAAGGCAGCATAAAGTGAGAAGAACGGCAAAAGAGGAGTCATATATCTTATAAATTTTGCGTGCCATGAAGCAGCATACAGAAAATAAATAACAGGGAATACGAGAATAAAAAGATATGAAACCTGTTTTTTTTTAAAAGTAAAATAAAAGACAAGACCAAATCCTATAATTGATAGAGCAAAAACAGGTCCCATTTGCCAAAACAGATTATATATTTCATACAGATAAGAAATTGTTTTATCAAATTGATGGGTATATGGAACAATTATTCTTCCGGTTGCGACCCCGGTCTCATAATTCATCGATTGTAAAAATTTGTGATAAGAAAAGAAAGTATATGGAGAAAAAAGAAAAAAAGTAACAAAGGTCAGTATGACAAAAAACACTAGTTTAAAAATAAAAGAAATAATTTTTTTCCCCCGACTTTGAAAATCTATTAGAAGAAAACTCAAAAAAGGAATCATCAGAAAAGATAATGCCGTAGTCTTGGCTGCGATCCCTAGTCCAGAAATAATAGCGAGTGCGGCAAGCACGAGTGTTTTAGGTTTCTCATAATAACACAAGGAAAGATAGACAAGAAGCGTAATTGTCAAAATAAGAAAGCTTTCAGTGGTTGCAAAATGTGCTATCTGTATGGAAGAAACAGTAAATGCAAAAATAAAACTTGCAATAATTCCCGTTGTTTTATTGAATAGTTTTTTGCCAAGTAAAAATAAAATCAAAATTGTGAGAGTTGAAAAAAATGCAGAAAAAGTTCTTCCAACTTGATTTATATGCCCCCATTCAGTAGTCCAAATGTTTGTTTGCTGTAGGGAGTTCATAATTTCCCCCGTACTTTTATAGAGATATACAGGCAAGCCCCCATAGGCAAAAAAGTCAGGGTCAAGTTGTGATACAAATTGAACCTTTGTAACAGCGTTATCTATATTTCGTTCATCTGGGTGGAAAATTTGATAATTATCCCAATTTGTATTGTAGAAACGCATATATCCACCTATTAAAATAATGAATACCACAAGAAGTAATTGAGAGTGTTTTTTAAAAATATTCATGAGGAAGATGCGATGTCAGCAATTTTTTGACCTAACTCAACTGCATAATTTGTTCCCCTATCCCATGGGTATACCTGTTCAATATTTGCAAGATACACCTTTTTAAAAGGCGTATAGAATGAAGGTATAAATCTGGAATAGTTTGGTGGAATAATAGGCTGCGCAAAAGGTGCACGAAAAACTTTAAAGGAAATAATATCTTTGTAATACTCTGGATTAATTTTTTTGAGCCATGGGTCATATAACTTTAATAATTTATTCTCATCCAGGGTAAATCTTGGGTCTGATGTTTCCATGTAGTTTCCGACATATAGTAAATGTTCATTATTATAGTGTTTTTTATCCATAAAATTAGTATGTTCAACTATAGCAAGTATAGGTGACTTGAGGTCACACATAGAAAGCCAATATGTTCCGTTTGAGAAGAATGGTTTTTTAAGTCGTAACACCAGATTCATAGCCGCGATGCCCTTGAGTTTTCCGAGTGAATCTTTGTAATCTTCAGGAAGTTGATTGGCAATTTTTTTAAATAAAAATGAAGGAGTTGTGACAATAACTGAGTCAAATTTTTTTACATACTCTTTTCCACGAGTTACGTATTTTATTGTAACATTATCATCTGATGAGAGATGAGTTACTTCTGTTTTAAAATAAAATGTACCTCCCTTTTTTTCTATAACATCTTGTAGATGGGTTGCAAATTCTAAAAAACCTCCTTCAGGGTACGCAAGATTTGAAGTTCTTTTATAAATTCTTGCCCAAAACCAGGATAATGAAACTTGCCTTGAATATTTTCCTAATTTGTTCACCATTAACGGTTCCCATAATTTCTTATAAGCATTTTCTCCCATACTTTTCATAAGATAAGGTTCTGCTTTAAATTTTTCGAGAGGTTTCCATAGTGGGTTATATCTAAGTAATGCAAGAGATATTCCCATCCGAAAACGATCAATAATATTTAATTTTGGAAATTTTAAAACTGAAAGTGGGGAATCAAGTTGATATATATCATCCTCTACGAAAGAGCAGGTAATTGGACGTTTAACAAGAACTTTGTGGCCTATCTCGTGTGCCAGGGCTAAAACGCTTTTATCGTTTGTGAACCAGTGGTGATAGTGATATTCAAGTGACCAGTCCCACCCTTTTTCTTTATAGCCAATTGCAAGCCCGCCAGGCTTAGTATCTAACTCAAAAATGGTAACGGTATGCCCTTTTTTTGTTAAATAATAGGCAGCAGATAATCCTGTGAATCCAGAGCCAACAATTGCAATATTCATAAATAAATTTGAGAAAAAGCCTTTATAGTATAAGCAACAATATAGATCCTGACACTATAAAAAGAATTGAGATGGATGTCAAGAAAATGCTTTGACTGACGCTTCCCGTTGGTGGCAGGGGCGGAGGAGAAGTAGGTGTTATTGCAGTTGCTGTCGGGATAGGGGTCTGTGTAGGGGCTAGGGTTGGGGTAGAGGACGATGTAGGAGTAGGAGTCGTTGTAAGGTTAATAGTAGGAAGGGCCGTGACGGTTGGTGTGGGTGCTAGTACTTGGGTAGGGGTAGGCTTTGCGGATGGTGTCGCGTCTTCAGCAATTTGTGAGCCAGATGCAAGAATTGTGAAGGAGCTTGCGACAGTTTTTGTTGCGCCGTTTGCGTCAGCAGCTTGTAGCTTTATTGTATATGCCCCTTGTGTCAGTGAAACAGCAGGTCTATACGCCCAGTTTCCATTTGGATCAGTTCTTACTTGTACATTTATTAAATCAGGTTCTGTAGATAGTGCTATAAGCGAATTTGGGAATGCAGTACCTTTGAATTGAGGCTTCTCATCAGTATATGTTTGACCATTTCTAGGTGAAATAATTAGAATTTGTGCAGTTTTTTTACCAGTAGGGATTGCAAGAAGGCTTGATTGTGAGCTGAGGTTTTCCTCATCAGTACTAGCAATAAATGAATAGTTGCTAGATAAGGTAATCGTGGGTATCTCTGTGGATGGGGAATATGTGTATAGTATGTCAGATGTAAGATCCCCTTTTTTTGCGGAGAGGGAAATATGTGTATTAGGCACGAGTGTTAGTATTTGGTCATGAGAAGTATTTCGTATAAGGTATGTTGGTATAGAATATTTTCCTTCAGAATTTGTAACAGCAGATATTGGGGCAGCATTCGGTATTTTAATATCTAATAAAACATCATTTGCGTTTTCGCCATTAGGTAAAATAACTTTTCCTGAAAGTGCATACGTGTTTCCTGAAGAAGGAGCATCTCCGTCAGCAGTTGTCGTGGTATAGAAGGTTCCATTATCCGTATACTCGTCCCCATTTGACAGGAGTGTGAATTTATATTGTGTATTTGGTTTCAGATTTGTAACTGTTATGAAATGGTTTATATATGATTGATTTCCCTGAGCGTCTCTGACATCAAATACAACAGAAGGAGAATCCGGATTATTGATTTGTACTGCTGATAAGGTGGGGTCAAGCGTTGTAAAAGTTACAGTAAATGAACTATTTGTGATGTTTGATATGGACACGTTTTGTGGTTTTTCGTTAGGAGTTGCTTGGCTTGATTTGAACACTCCAATTTGTACTAAAAATGCAGTTACAAAAAGTCCAGAAATAAGTATTATGAATGCAAAAACTGTAGGAATTCTTTTCTGGAATAAGTTTTTTTTCATACTAGTTATATTTCCGGGATAGATATCTCATTCGGGTTGTCTATGCTTGTTGTAGGAGTAGGTAATAGTATTGATTGTGATTGAGTTGGCGTTGGTAAAGGTGGGGTAGGCGTAGGTGACGCGCTTTGTGTGGCAATATTTTGACCCAAATCCACCGGTATCTGAAGTCGTGATCTGAGGTCTTCAATTGTCTGATTATTAAAATTTGGTGAAATAGGAATAATTTGCTCAGTTACATTACTGTTAATCGTTGACGCGTTGAAAATGTTATAGATAGTCAATGATATCCACACGAGAACTACAAACGTTGTAAATACTGCAAGGTATGCTAAATTTTTTAACATAGATATATTTGTTTATTCTTTTGCAAAGTACGCTTTGCCTGAAAACGATAGTTCTAATTGTCCTTTGTCTGTTTTTCCAGTTGTAATTTTTTGAATACTAATTATTCTTTGGAAATTCGTTACGTTTTCAATAAACGTATTAACATTTTGTTCGCTTCCTGTTACATCAACTGTTATTGCATATCCGTATAACTTCCCACCTGCTTCAAGTGGATAATATTGAAGGGGAGACACGGTTAGCGACCCAAGTTCAACCTGATTTCTAGATGCCAATGTTTCAATTTGTCGAGTTAGTGTTGGAATATCTGGTATTACTGGAATTGCATTATATATTAATGGCAAATCCGGCTTGATTTGTGAATACTCAGCATCAAGACTCTGAAGTGCTGCAAGTTTTTTCTGCAAAGCAACATAAACATTCTTATTGTCCTCAAGTTTTTTTTGTAGATTAGTAATAGTAGAAATAGCAGGTCGGAGAATAAAAAACCCAAAGAAAGATACTGAAAAAAGAGTGAACACTATGTATAAATAAGCGCCTGTTTCCTTTCTGGTTTTGACGCGTAAAAATTCCTGACGTAGCCAATATACTGGTTGTTTCTTTTTTTGTTCCGTGTTCATAGTGAAATATCTGTTTGTTGTAAAGTAGTAACGAGTTTAAATCTAATCCCTTGATCAAGGCTCGTTAGTTCCTCGATAGATATGGAAACAACAGATGGATTTTTCTTTAACTTATCAATAAGTGTATTAAGCGTAAATATGGAGTAAGTCTGACCATCAATTGCAATACTGGTATCAGAAACATTTAAATTGCTTGTTAAAAATTCAGAGGTATTAAGATAGCTTACTAATTCGCTTAGAAAAACCACTTTTTTTTGAGTATCGTTCTCAATTGTTTTAATTGTAGATAGCCTATTCTGAAGATTTCTATATTTTTTTTCGTTTACTGCTTGGGCTTCGATAAAAATTTGAGATTTTCGTATTTGGTCATTAAGGTCAACTATCTGTCGGTCAATAATAAATCTATAGCCTAGTGCGGCAAGCGTTAAAAGTTCAACCCCCACAATAATTACTCTCCCAGTATTTATTGTCCACTTGATGAATAGGCTAGAAGTTGATTCTGTATCTTTTCTGCCAAGGTTAATAGATAGGCGCTGTGCGTCATTTTGCATGATTTAAGTGTAATGCGTTTTCGTGTGTTTGTCAAAGAAAAAAAGATGGGGTTTTGGTAAAATTACTTACTTTTTTTTGAGGGTGCTTTTTTAACTGCGGGTTTTGCTTTCTTTGCTACAGATACTTTTTTTGCCTTTATATCTGCCCCTACAGCTTTTTTCGTAACGAGTGCTGACTTAATTCTTGATCCTTTATTTTTGTGAATCAAATGTTTTTTAACAGCCTTATCGATTACTGAGAAGGCACTGGAGATATCTTTATCGCTTTTAGATTTCTTCGCGGCTCGAACAACTGTTTCAAGCTTATTGCGGAAGAGTTCATTTTCAATAGCGACCTTTTTATCTCTTCGTAGTTTTTTTATTGCTGATTTAATAACTGGCATAATAAATAATAGTTCTTTAGAAAACCTTGTTTTCCTAAAGACAGACAATATTGTACCATGCTATACTTGAAAAATAAAGCCCAGGGTAGAATTTTTTAGTATTGCCACAAGATGTAGGAAATAGTGATTTTGCAGTTGTAGTGTTATTTTTAAAGTTATTAAGATAGAAAAATGAAAGAAATCTTCCAAAAAAGCATAAATGCGCTTATTTCAAAACAAACAAACATTTTTTCCGCTGCTCTTTTTATTATTCTAACTACAGTAATATCTCAGTTATTAGGACTTTTTAAATATAGAATACTCGTTTCCTTATTTGGTGCATCAACAGAGCTTGGTGTTTTTTTCGCAGCCTTTAGAGTACCAGATTTTATTTTTCAGGTTGCTATAGCGGGTGCATTATCAACGGCATTTATACCAGTATTTACTGAATATGTGGTACATGGAAAGAGAAGGGAAGCAGATTCTTTTACTTCATCACTTCTTACCATTGGTGTAATTTTTTATGTTCTGGTAAGTATTATTGTTATTTTATTCTCTTATCAACTCGCGGAGTTAGTTGCTCCAGGTTTTTCCCCTCATGAGCTGAGATTGATGGCCCAGTTTATGATTATTATTCAACTTGCTCAAATGTTTTTTATTTTGGGTACAGTTGCAACAGCCGTCCTTCAGTCTTTGCAGCATTTTTTGATTCCTGGGATAGCAACAGCCGCATATAACTTGGGAATAATTTTAGGGCTTGTTGTTTTTGTCCCCTTTATAGGTTTCTATTCGGCAACTGTAGGTGTAGTTATAGGTTCTGTTTTATTTTTTATTGTGCAGCTTCCTCTTCTTATCCATTCAGGGTTTGTATATAAACCAACTATAGATTTAAAGAACGGTACGTTAAAAGTCATTCATCTTATGGTTCCCAGATCAGCTACATTGATTGTAACGCAGCTTGCGATAACTGGTAACGTTTTTTTTGCGTCTTTTTTAGGGGCAAGAAGTTTAGTTGTTTTTGACCTAGCTCAAACGCTTGTTATGGCACCGGTGTTATTATTCGGTCAGTCTATCGCACAAGCATCATTCCCTGCTTTATCTCAGAAAAAAAATGATAAAAAAACATTTGATTCAATTTTTATCTCCTCATTTAATCAGATATTATATTTAACGCTTCCATTGTCTGTATTATTTATTGTTTTAAGAATTCCACTCATTCGACTTTTTTTTGGTGCTTCTCGATTTGACTGGACTGCTACAGTAGACACAGGAAGAACTCTTGCGTATTTTTCCGTATCTATCGCAGCTCAATCTCTGATATATCTATTGGCTAGGGGATTTTATGCTCATAAAGACACGAAAACTCCCTTTTTTGTGACTATTTTTGCAGTCTGTATAAATATCAGCATTTCATACGTTTTTGTTCTTATTTATCACCTTCCCATATTTTTTCTTGCGCTAGCGTTCTCGATCTCAAATATACTTGCCTGCATTATCCTTTTTTTACTTTTAGACAAAAAAATACATTTACCAAAAAGAAGTATTATCATAACAAGCACAAAAATTCTTTTTGCAACCTTAATTATGGGAATTGCCTTGTATATTCCCATAAAATTGCTTGATCAGTTGGTTTTTGATACCACAAAAACAATAAATCTGATTCTTTTAACGGGTATTGCGTCTTCTGCCGGGTTAATTACATATATACTCTTTACATGGCTGTTTAATATCCAAGAAGCAAGGTATGTGGTAGAAGTCGTAAAGAAATTTAAAAATGGGAAAAAATTATTACAAGACATGGGGGAATTAATAAACGGTCCAAAGCCTACGTTGTAGATATGAGTATTTTTTTAAATTAATGCTAATCTGTTTTATAAGTCACAAAATATATCCTCTTTTTTTCTTTATTAAAAATAATGGAAGATAGACTACGTCATAAATGTGGAGTATTTGGTGTATTTGGTAAAGGACTTGACGTATCAAAAATAACATATTTCGGTTTATACGCATTGCAACATAGAGGTCAAGAGAGTTCCGGAATTGCAGTATCAAATGGTAAAAAAATTTCATCCCACAAGGGCGCAGGTCTAGTTGCCCAAATATACACAGAACAGATATTAAAAAAATTAAAAGGAAATATTGCAATTGGTCATAATAGGTATTCCACATCCGGTGGAGCTCATGGCGCGCATACGCAGCCTGTTTGTGTGAAAGGGGATAAGATGGCACTTGCACACAATGGAAATCTTCCAGTATTGGAAAAGTTAGAAAATTTTTTGACCGCAAAGGGGTTAAAAACTCAAGGGCATAATGATTCAGAGCTTATGCATATGGCAATTTCTTATTATCTTAAAAAAGGTGAAAGCATTGAGAATGCCGTACGTCTGTCATTCCCATTATTTACTGGATCATTTTGTTTATTAATAATGACAAAGGATAAATTAGTTGCAGTGAGAGATGCTTTTGGAATCCGTCCATTATCTTTAGGTAAAACGAAAGAAGGGTATATTGTATCTTCTGAAACATGTGCAATTGACACGGTATCCGCAGAATATCTGCGAGACGTGAATCCCGGAGAGATGGTTGTCATTTCTCAAAATGGTCTTCGTTCATACAAGCTTGAAAACGCATCGCAAAAACTTGATATTTTTGAACTTGTGTATTTTGCAAGACCAGACAGCATACTATTGGGTAAGCGCGTACACAACATAAGAAGAAGATTGGGGCAAGAATTGGCTCGTGAGGTAAAGATTGATGCTGACGTTGTCATTCCTGTACCTGATTCCGCTATTCCTGCTGCTATTGGATACGCGGCTGCATCAGGTATTCCTTTTGATTTTGGGCTCGTTAAAAATAGATACATTGGAAGAACATTTATATTGCCTGAACAAAGACTTCGGGAGAATAGTGTTCAAATGAAATTGAATCCCATTCACGATATTATTGACGGAAAGAAGGTGATAGTTATTGACGATTCAATTGTGAGAGGCACAACCTTAAGAAAACTAGTTGAACTCCTGAAAAAAACAGGAGCAAAGGAAGTGCATGTGCTAAGCAGTTCACCTCCTGTGGTTTATCCGGACTTCTATGGTATTGACACTCCTGATCAGAAAGAATTAATTGCATTTCATAAGACAATACAGCAAATACAAGAATATATTGGTGCTGATTCTCTACACTATTTATCATATGATGGGCTGATTAAGGCGACTGACCTTTCTGAAGATTTGTTTTGCATGTCTTGTTTTACCGGGGAATACCCAATTGATATAGGAGAAAACTACAAATCTATTGGTGTACCAAAGGCAAGAGGTAAAGGAGTAAGAATAAAAACAAAAGATTAGTCTTATATGAAAAAACTTGTAGTTCTCATCTCTGACACTGGAAAAGGAAGTAACATGCGCTCATTGATTGATGCATGCATGAGTGGCTTATTACGCGCGGAGATAGTACAAGTAATTTCTGACACAGAAAATGCAAAAGGACTTGCGTATGTTAGGGAAAATAATATTCCGTATAGTATAGTCCCAAATAAAAATGATTTATTGAGTAAGCTACAAGTGTATACACCTGATTTTATTTGTCTATCTGGATGGAAGCAGTTTATTGTTGGGGAAGTAATTGATGAATTTCAGGGTAAAATTACAAATTTACATCCTGGAATTATTCCAGAAACTATAAACGGTGAATATGAAAATCCTGACGGAACAAAAGCGTTATGGAATAGAGGAAAACTTACTGGGGCTGCAATTCAGAATGTTTTGAATTCTCACGCAACATATGCAGGTTCGTCAATTCACATCTTAACGCATGAGTTTGATTTTGGACCGGTTCTTGGCAGGTGTTTTGAGAAAGTCATACCTCAGGATACGGTAGAGTCTTTATATACAAGGCTAAAAACAAAAGAAAACAAATTATACCAGGAGGTAATGATTCAACTATGTCACTAAAAAACATTCTTATATTGGGATCCGGTGGACGTGAACATGCGCTTGCTGATGCATATTCTAAAGATAAAAAAGTAAAAATGGTATATGTCGCGCCTGGGAACCAATTTATGAGTTTTAAAAATAAAAAAATAATTCCGCTCTTGCATGTTCCGGCAACTAATTTTAAAGAAATATATAACGCGTGTAAGAACTATAAAATTAATCTTGTAGATGTTGCCCAAGATGAACCTATATCTCTTGGCTTTATTGATCTTCTCAAGAAAGAAGGAATACCTTGTTTTGGCCCATCACAAGCAGCTTCAGAAATTGAATGGAACAAAGAATGGTCGCGTTCGTTTATGAAAAAGTACAACCTTCCGATTCCTCAGTTTTCAATTTTTACGAATGAAAAGAAAGCAATAGAATATATTACTCACAAAAAAGATCAACCTCTTTACATAAAAGCGTCTGGTTTGGCTCAGGGAAAGGGAGCTATATTTGCAGTCAATAAAAAAGAGGCAATTCAGGCTGTTTTGAAAATGAAGGAGTTTGGTTTAGCGGGTGCCACTTTTTTAGTAGAGGAATGTATGGTGGGGGAGGAGTTTTCATTATTTGTAATTTGCGATGGTGAAGATTACAAAATAATAGGTGCAGCCCAGGATCACAAGACGGTATTCAATAAAGGCTTGGGGAAGAACACTGGAGGCATGGGATGTGTTTTCCCCTCTACTCTAGTTGATAAAAAAATAATCCTTGAGACAGAAAAGAAGATTATAACCCCTTTTTTAAAAGGAATGGTTCAGGAAGAAAGAAGATATTCAGGCATACTATATGTTGGTTGTATGATTACAGAAAAAGGAGTTAAAGTTGTAGAATTTAATTCGCGTTGGGGAGATCCTGAAGCAGAGGTTATTCTTCCCGCAATAAGAACTGACTATCTGAAAATTGTTGAAAGTGTACTTCGGGGGGAATTAAAACAGCTCTCAGTTGTACTTGATAAAAATACGAGGGTGAGTGTTGCCGGATGCGCACATGGGTATCCTGAAAATTACAGTAAGACACGGGGGAAGAAGATATTTGGACTTGAAGAGAAAATACCTGGAATAAAAATATTTGGATCAGGAATAGACAAAAAGGGAGATGAGTTTATTGTATCAGGAGGTAGAATATTTCATGTAATGGGTGTTGGGAAAAATATTACTGAGGCAAGAAAAAGAGCATACGGAGCAATAGCGGGCATGTATGTAGAGGATAATAATTTACATTACAGAACAGATATTGGTTTTAAGGACATCGAAAGAGAAATTAAAAATAGAGAAAAAATGAGAATTTAAATCTCCTGTTATCTTCTTGGATGCGTGCTTCATGGTATAATCTTTGGATGAATCAAAGAAACATTCGAAATTTTGCGATAATTGCGCATGTGGATCATGGAAAATCTACGTTAGCTGACAGGCTTCTTGTATTGACAGGCACGATTAGAAAAGAAGAAATCGGAGAGCAGTTTTTAGACTCAAGCCCAATCTCAAGAGAACGGGGGATAACAATTAAGCTTGCACCAGTACGCATGAATTACAATTTGGATGGTGAAGATTATATTTTAGATCTAATAGATACCCCTGGACATGTTGACTTTTCTTATGAGGTAGTGAGGACACTATATGCGTGTGAGGGTGCAGTGTTGTTAGTAGATGCTACAAAAGGAATTCAAGCCCAAACCGTGGCAAATTATAACTACGCCAAAAAAATTGGGCTGAAAGTAATACCTGTTATTAATAAAATTGATCTCCCCATGGCAAGAGTCGATGAAGTGGAGAAGCATATGATAGATTCTTTAGGCTTTGAGAAATCTGAAATTCTTTACATATCTGCTAAAACTGGTGAAGGGGTTGAAGACTTATTAAGAGTAATTATAGAAAGAGTTCCTTCTCCATCTGGATCATCTGATGTGCCAACTCAAGCATATATTTTTGACTCAATATATGATGAGCACCGCGGTATCGTTATCTTTGTACGAATTGAAAATGGGATTATAAAAAAGGGTGATGAAATCGTTTTTTTATCAGACAATTCACGCGCGCAGGTTATGGATATAGGTTTTATGAGACCAACCTTTAATTCAAGCATAGAAATTGCAAACGGTGAGGTGGGTTATGTAATTACGAATGTGAAAGATATAACTCAGGCTAAGGTTGGGGATACCATGACTACTGTTAAAAACCCAGGAGAAGCTCTTCCCGGATTTTTACCTTTGAAGCCATTTGTTTATTTATCCATCTATCCATCTAGCAACAGTGAGTTTCAAGCTTTACGAAAAGCAATTTACAAATTAAAGTTAAACGATGCAGCACTTACTATTTCCCCTGAACACTCAACGATTTTTGGACCCGGTTTTAGGTGCGGTTTTCTAGGATTGCTACACTCACAAATAGTTATAGAACGATTAGAAAGGGAGGAAGGGATTGATGTTTTTACAGCTCCCCCCACAATAGAATACAAAATTGATGGGAAATCTGTTACGAGCCCAAAAGATTTTGATAATGGAGCACAGACTATGTTAGAGCCGTTTATAGATGGTGAAATTTATGCACCTGCTGAATATTTAGGAAACTTACTGGAAATAATAAACGGAAGGCGGGGGCAACAAAGTAATATTGAGTATTTTGAAAAATTAGTAAAGTTAACGTTTGAAATGCCATTGGCTGCAGTTGTGTATGACTTTTACGATAAAATAAAAAGCGCAAGTAGCGGATTTGCCTCTTTTGATTATGAAATAAAAGATTTCCGCCCCTCAAAATTAGTACGAGTAGATATATACGTAAATGAGCAGGTAATTCCTGAATTATCGTTTATTGTTCATAATTCTGAGGTGGAAACGTTTAGCAGGAGAATCGTTGAAATCTTACGAGAAGCAATTCCAAAGCACCAGTTTGTCATTGCGGTACGTGCTCAGGTTGGGGGAAAGGTAATTGCGTCTGAAAAGATTTCAGCGCTTTATAAAAATGTTTTGGCTAAAATGTCTGGAGGGGACAGAACGAGAAAAGACAAGTTACTAGAGGCTCAAAAAAAAGGAAAATCTAAAATGAAGACAATAGGTAGGGTAAGTATCCCCAAGGAAGCATTCCTTAGTGTATTAAAGGTTTAGACCTTGTCTTAAATCAGCAGATTTGTAATATTATTGAAATCCTTATATTGTGATTCTCTTAGAGGATGAAGAGGAATATACCTATTCCAAAAGCAATTATTACTCCGCCTATAACAGCTAATGTTGTTTCAATAGTTCCAGTGACAGGAAGTGTTGGTGTTGGATCAGTTGCAATAGGACTCACTTGGGCCTGAGAATTTGATACGGTAATAGTTTTTGTACATATTACAGTATCACTTGTATTGCCATTTGTATCAGTTAATGTTGAGATTGCTGAATACACTCCGGGATTCGTATAAGTATGTGGGATTTGAATGTTTACCGTTTTTGTTCCAATCCCGCCTGATGAGGTTGCTTCCTGATTTGTCCCATCTCCAAAATCTAGTTTCACCTTGCTTATATTTGCATTAGGACTTTGTCCGGTCACACCAAAGGTGAGTGCGTATGGCGCAACTCCTGATTGTCCTCCGCTTAGAACTAGACTTTCGCATATAGGTTTTGCGGACTGAGTAGCTGTTGTTGGCGTAGGGCTAATGATAGTACTAGGAGAAGGAGTTATGGTTGTTGTTCCTCCATTATTTACAATTGTTACGGCCGCGGTTCCGGTGTCGCTCAGAACGTTTTCTGTTGCCCCATCGCTTGTTGCAAGAGAGAGCGCTTGAGATAATGGTTTATCAAATTTTACAATTGTTGCGCCAGTCGTTGTAGCAGCTTTTGCTTTCATGGTAAGTGTTCCTATTTTTGTAATTTCTTGTATAGCTTCCTGGACATTATTTGTTGTTGAAAGAGAAATAGTTATAGTTCCGTCTAAATTTGGTTGAGATTTTTTAAGTTCAACAGGGAAGGCACTGGTATTTGGATTTAATGACACTATCTCTATTTTTTCTGGATCAACAGAAACAGTCATTTCAACAATTGAAACAATATTTTGACCTGGATCTATCTGAATATCCAGGGTAAATGTTTCGCCTACCGTCGTGTTTATGGTAGTAGGTGTAAAAGAGAAAATAGTAGTTGGTGCAGCTTTAGACTGCAAGTTTGTCTGACGACTTATGACAAAAAGTGTTATTGGAATGACTGCTAAAAGTAGTAGAATATTTCCCAGGATAAAATATTTATTCTTTAGTATGTTCATAGTAAACAAAGCACCAAATACACCTGATGCTTCTCACCTGTATACAAGCGTATCCAATTTACAAAGTATTGTCAATCATATGACCAACCTAAAACGATCATAAAAAAAACAATGTATGAGGGATTTTATAAAAGGTCTTGACAATTCGTTAACTTTTTCTTAGAATTAGCAATCATCACGTCTTATTGACAAAAAAAGATATGACAAAAACAACTTCTTTACCAACAAACATAAAGCCCCTTTTTGGAAACGTATTGTTAAAGCCTTTAGAGGCTGAAACAAAAACTGCGAGCGGTATTATTCTTCCGGATTCAGTTAAAGAAAAACCTACTATTGGTGAAATAATGGCTGTTGGTGAAGGAAATATTACTCCAAAAGGAGAAAAAGAACAGATGGTAGTAAAGGTCGGGCAAAAAGTAATGTATAAAAAGTGGGGAGGAAATGAGATTAAGGTTGAGAATGAGGAGTGGACAATCGTTGACCAAAAAGATATATTAGCGGTTGTTGAATAAGCGAATAGATAGTTTTTAGGAGAATATTTAAAATGGCAAAACAAATTATATATAGCGAAGAAGCTAGGAAAAAATTAAAAACAGGAGTGGACAAGCTCGCAAACGCAGTTGTTACAACATTAGGACCAAAGGGTCGTAATGTTGCAATTGATAAGAAATGGGGAGCACCTAATGTTATTCATGATGGCGTAACGGTTGCAAAAGAAATAGAGCTTGAAGATCCATTTGAGAATATGGGTGCACAGCTTGTGAAGGAGGCAGCATCAAAAACAAATGATATTGCTGGAGACGGAACGACAACTGCAACATTACTTGCGCAACAAATAGTTCATGGTGGGTTTAAGGCAGTTGCAGCAGGCGCAAATCCTATGATATTAAAGGCAGGAGTTGAGAAAGGGGTAACGGAAGTTATTTCAGAAGTAAAACGCATGAGTAAGAAAGTTGTAGATACAGATGTCGCAAAGGTAGCAACCATATCAGCTCAAAATGAGCATATCGGAAAACTTATTGCGGATGCGCTTCATAAGGTTGGGAAAGACGGAATTGTTACAGTTGAAGAAGGACGAGGCCTTGAATTTTCGATTGACTATAAAGAGGGAATGGAATTTGATAAAGGGTATGCTTCTGCATACTTTGTTACTAATTCTGATCGTATGGAATCAGCTATTGCTGATGCGTATATATTAATAACGGATAAAAAAATAACAAATCTTCAAGAATTGCTTCCTTTCCTGGAAAGCTTTATTAAGGTATCCAAAAATCTTGTAATTATTGCAGATGATATAGAGGGTGAAGCGCTTGCTACGTTGGTATTGAACAAATTAAGAGGAACCTTTAATGTGTTAGCCGTGAAAGCTCCTGGATTTGGGGATAGAAGAAAGGCAATGCTTGAGGATATAGCTGCATTAACCGGCGGAACCGTTATTTCAGATGATACGGGTCGTAAATTTGATTCAGTTACTATAGATGATTGCGGTCGCGCAGAAAAGGTGTTATCAACTTCAGATACAACACAGATAATTGGTGGGAAGGGAGATAAGGCAACGGTTGCTGGAAGAATTTCACAAATTAAAGCAGAGATTGAACGCTCTACATCAGAATTTGATAAAGAAAAACTTCAAGAAAGATTAGCGAAGCTTTCAGGAGGAGCAGCGGTAATAAATGTGGGTGCGGCAACAGAGGTAGAGATGAAAGAGAAAAAAGAACGAGTGATAGACGCGGTAGCTGCAACCAAGGCAGCGCTTGAGGAAGGAATTGTTCCTGGAGGAGGAATAACCTTGTTGAAAGCAAGAAAAGTACTTATTTCACTGAAGGAGAAGTTAACGGATGATGATGAAAAGCAAGGAGTAGAGGTTTTGTATGATGCACTTGCTCAGCCAGTTTCCTGGATTGTAAAAAATGCAGGGGAAGAACCAGGGGTGATCGTAAGAGACATAGAGGCTTCAAAAGTAGATGATTATGGGTTTAATGTGATGACCATGCAATATGGTTCAATGCTTACAGCTGGGATTGTTGATCCTGCTAAGGTTACTCGCTCAGCAGTCCAGAATGCGGCATCCGTAGGAATGATGATTTTAACTACTGAAGCGTTAGTAACTGACCTACCTGAAAAGAATTCCTCAACGGGCTCAGGGCCAGCTATGCCAGGTGGTATGCCTGGGATGGGCGGTATGGACTACTAAAGTGCCTCGCGTTTAGTTAATCTTTTATAAATTATTTTTCTTCTCCTGATGCTTTTTCCATTCAAATAAAAAATCTATCCCATTTATACTTAATACATAATACTTTATACTTGATACTGAATTATGGTTGATGTGCATTGTCATTTAAATTTACACAAGTTTGATCAGGATTATGACCAGGTTATAAAAGATGCTTTATCTTGCGGAGTAAAAAATATTGTAAATACTGGAACAAGTATTCCTTCGAGTCGTAAGGCTCTAAAGCTTGCGCAAGACTATAAAGAGTTATACGCAATTGTTGGAATTCATCCACATCATGCAGATAAATCAGATAAGGAGTTTGAGGGAGAGCTCCAGACAGATTGGTTAAAAGAGCTTGAAAATCTTGCAAAACTTCCCAAGGTAATTGGAATCGGTGAAGTAGGCATGGATTATTTCAGATATGTATCAAATGGAATAGTAGAGAAAGAAGTACAGGAGAATGCCTTTAGAAAGCAGATAGAGTTATCTATACGATTAGGTCTTCCGTTACAAATTCATACAAGACTTGCTTGGGATGATACATTAGATATACTTCTTGATTATAAATCTCAACTTCAAGATCCTCCCGGCATGTTTCATTGTTTTTCAGGAAGTATTGCATATGCAAAGCGAGTACTTGATGCAGGTTTTTATGTAGGGTTTGATGGTAATATTACGTATGGGGGAATTCCACCCGGAGAGGATACTCCACTTTCAGATCTCGTGCAGTACGCACCCTTAGACCGTATTTTAACGGAAACTGATAGCCCATTTTTGACCCCGCAAAGCTTGCGGGGCACTCGGAATGTCCCTCAAAATGTTATAATTGTAGCAAGACATATTGCCCATCTGAAAGGTTGTTCATATGAGGAAGTGGACCAGACAGTTTTAATAAATTTCCAAAAAGTATTTGGAAGACATATATGATTAACTCAACGATCAACAAGCTTTTTTTACGCTATCCTAGAAAATCAATTCGACTACTTGAGATTATCCCGCCACTTATCGCTGTTTTTTTAATTAGCGTACCTTTTTGGGGGTCATTTGCATTTCCGGTTTTCTTATCTTATCTTATTATTTTTTTTGATATATATTGGCTATACAAATCTCTTAATTTAGCTATATGTTCATTTTTTGCTGCAAGAAAAATAAAGCAGGCGGAGCAAACTGATTGGATGGCTCAAGCAGTTCAGCACAAAGACTTTGATAAAGTTCGGCATATTGCCGTCATTCCAACATATAAAGAATCAGTGCATAAGTTAATGGAGACCATTGATAGTATTCAAGGTCAGACGTTTCCTACGCATCAATTATATGTGTTCGTAGCTTTTGAAGAAAGAGAAGAAGAAGCATATGAGAAAGCGAAGATATTAAGCTCTCACTACAAGAACGTTTTTGGGGGGCTGTATTCCACTTTCCACCCCGATGTGGCAAATGAAGTAAAAGGTAAATCTTCAAATCAGGCGTATGCAGCAAGGGAAGCAAATAGGATTCTTGTAGAAGATAAGGGTTTAGACATTTCGTTTATGACAATATCTTCTGTTGACGCGGATAGTATTTTTGATGAACAGTACTTTGCGTATCTGACGAATGAGTTTTTGCGTCATAAAAATCGTGATCTTGCCTTTTTTCAATCAGCGAATGTATATTTTAATAATTTTTGGAAAGTTCCAGCAGGAACTCGGGTTATCGCATTTTTTGGAAGTCTATCCCGTGCTTCACTTTTAGTACAGCCCTTGCGTCTTATTCCTAACTCAACGTATACATTGTCATTTAAACTATTGAAGGACATTGGATATTGGGATACTGATGTAATTCCGGAAGATTACAGGACATTCTTTAAAGCTTTTTTTGCCAAGAAAGGGCGTGTTACAGTAGACCCAATTTTTTTGAAAACATCCATGGATTCGCCTCAATCCATGACGTATTTTGGAAGCCTTATGAATAAATACCAACAGGAAAGGCGTTGGTCATGGGGAATATCTGACGATGCTGTATTCTTGAAATGGTGGCTTACGGTGAAAGATGTACCTTTTTTAAAAAAAACATACCTGGTATCTAATGTTATTTTTGATCACATCATGTGGCCAGTGAATTGGTTTTTAATAACTATTGCAGCTAATTTAGTAGTTATTCTTAATCCCGTCTTTTCGCGTACAAGCTTAGGGTATACGCTTCCTCATTTGTCAGGATTTATCTTAACAATTTGTCTTTTTGCACTTTTTGTAATGATTTATGTAGATTTTGATCTTCGTTCCAATAAATTTGATGCACCCCCTAAGATGAAGCAATTCATGTTCCCGCTAGAGTTTATGCTAATGCCAATTGCAGGGTTCTTTTTATCAACTATTCCTGCTCTTATGTCTCACGTGCAATTAATTAGGGGTAAGAGATTGGAGTATAAGGTCACGGAGAAAGTATAAAACAATATGGTTGTGACCTTGCGCTAAACCTTAAGGTCACGGAGAAAGTATAAAACAATATGGTTGTGACCTTGCGCTAAACCTTA
>DAIQMY010000001.1:221508-460793 GCA_036788695.1 Candidatus Levyibacteriota bacterium
TAAGGTCACGGAGAAAGTATAAAACAATATGGTTGTGACCTTGCGCTAAACCTTAAGGTCACGGAGAAAGTATAGAACAATATGGTTGTGACCTTGCGCTAAACCTTAAGGTCACGGAGAAGATTAATGTTTAGGATGTGAAAATATATGAAGAAAAAACTGAAGGCGATTTATAATAAAGAAGTTCTTCCTGATCTGTATTACTTTTTTCTCATAGGTATCGTTCTGCTATTTATAATCTTTCGTATCCCATCCCTTGTTGAACCAGACTGGTATGGAGATGAAGGGATATACCAGGTTATAGGGCGAGCATTACATGAGAATAGGCTGCTTTATAGGGATATATGGGACAATAAACCACCGCTTCTTTACTTATACTACGCCCTGGTAAGAGGTGATATGTTCTTGGCTCGGCTTATGTCACTTATATTTGGTGCAGGTGCGGTTATTGTATTTTTCTTTATAGCAAAGACCATTTTTTATAAAAAAAATATTTCATTATATCTATCTACATCTTTTTTCGCACTTCTTTTTGGTATACCGTTATTAGAGGGGAATATCGCAAACGCGGAAAATTTTATGCTCCTTCCCATACTACTTTCTCTCTTTTTTGTAGTACGCTTAAACTCTCGTTCAAAAATAATCACCCCTATTTTAATTGGAGGATTTTTATCAGTTGCGTTTTTAACCAAAATAGTTGCAATTTTTGATCTAGCTGCATTTTTAGTAATACTTTTTACAATACGTTTCTACAATAAGTCGCTCATTGATGCAAGGAAACACTTGTTGTCCCGCCCCATAGAATTTTTAAAAGTTTTAAAACAAGAGGGTATTATTTTGATTTCATTTTTTGTTCCAATTTTGATAACTATTCTATTTTTTATGCTTCAAGGATCCCTGTCGGACTATCTCAAGGCATCCTTCGCGCAGAATATAGGCTATGTTGGATATGGAAACTATTTTCTTATTCCACAAGGGTTACTTATACTAAAGCTGATTGCTTTGTTTCTAGGTGTTTTTCTCATTATTATTTTAAGAAAAAAAATTGGCATTGCTGGAATTGTTGTATATACATGGCTAATATTTTCAATTTTTAATGCTTTTTTTTCTGGAAGACCGTATACGCATTATGTATTGGTGTTTTTGCCTTCGTTCTGCCTGTTGTTAGGATTACTCTTTGCCGTAAGGAAACACATAATTGTAAATATTTCACTCATAGTCTTTTTAGTAGTTTTCTTTAAAATTAATTTTACATATTATACAAAAATTATTCCTTATTACCGTAACTATTTTGATTTTGTTATGGGAGATAAATCAGTGAAACACTATCAATCATTTTTTGATGCAAATACACCAAGAAATTATGAAGTAGCTGAATTTTTGAAAATGAACACTCAAAATGGAGAAGGAATATTCCTGCTTTCAGACAGTAGCACGATTTACTATTTAACAAATAAACTTCCTCCTGGACGTTATATTGTGGAGTATCATATCAGTTCTTATCCAAATGGTATAAACGAAACGAAGCAAGCATTAAACAAGTTAAAACCAAAGTATATTGTTGTGACCAAAGAAAGATTTGCTCGGGATTTTTTAACTAACTATGATAAAAAATATGTAGTTTCCGGTATAACAGTTTATGAACAGCAATATTAAAATATTATTCCGAGACAAAGGAATAAAATATGCCATATTTTTATCTATAATATTACTATTGTTAGAGATAGTATCACTTATTTTTTTCTATAAAAAATTTCCTCCAATAATTCCACTTTTTAATAGTTTGGCTTGGGGTAAGGATAGACTAGCTTTATCGATTGTTATATTTTCAGTTCCTATATTTTTGATTGTTGTGCATGCGGTAAATATTATTTCAGCAGGATTTTTCTACAGAAAGCATGCATTACTTTCAAGAATGATAATTGTTAACTTGTTATTAGTTGTAGGAATAAGTTTTGTTGCGCTTGGACAAATTTTATTATTAATTTTCTAATGAATATAACTACATTTATTTATCCTTTCATTTTGGCAGTTTGTGTTTCATTGCTTGCGACACCAATTGTTATAAAACTTGCTTATAAAGCGAAAATTGTAGATGATCCCAAAACACATAGACATCCTGCAATAATTCATTCAAAACCGATCCCTAGGGCAGGGGGAGTGCCTATATATTTTGCTATTTTAATCGCGTGTTTTACCTTTTTTACCTTAACTAATCAATTGCTCGTTATATTAATAACGGGTTTTTTCGTTGTCCTCATTGGCGTATTAGATGATAAATATGACATTTCTCCTTACGCTAGATTTTTATCTAATATACTCCTTGCAGGCGTTGTAGTTTTTTCAGGTGTTACCATTCCATTTATCACAAATCCATTGGGCGGGATACTCCATTTTACTCCGCAAAATATGAACATTTTTTTCCTTCCGCAAATATTGGCAATTATTTGGATTGTTTGGGTGATGAATATGTTAAATTGGAGCAAAGGAGTTGATGGGCAAATGCCTGGTATTGCTGTTGTATCTGCAATTATTATTGGACTCTCTGCCCTCCGTTTTCCAGTACTTGATAGCTCAAATATTATGACATCTCAGCTTGCTTTTATAGTTGCGGGTGCTTCATTGGGTTTTCTTGTATTTAATTTTTACCCTGCAAAGATATTTCCTGGGTATAGCGCTACAATATTAGGTTTTTTGATTGGGATACTGTCTATATTATCAGGCGTAAAACTTGCAACGGCAATACTTGTGATGGGTGTACCAACTGTTGATGCTTTATTTACTGTTACAAGAAGGATACTATCAAAGCGTTCTCCTTTTTGGCATGATAAGGGTCATCTTCATCATCTTCTTCTCAAGATGGGATTTTCACAAAGAAGTATAGCAATTTTTTATTGGGTTATGTCTTGTTTGTTAGGTCTTATCGCCTTAAACCTTTCTAGCAGGGGGAAATTATTTGCTATAATCTTGTTATTGGTCCTTGTTGGGGGAATTATACTTACTCTAAAGTATTTAATAAAAAAAGAAAAAACTATATGAAAGCGGGACTATTATATTATATTGTAAAGCTTCTAAGGCCACGACAGTGGATTAAAAATTTTGCACTCTTTGCAGCCCCTACATTTGGTGGACAATTATTCAATTTTGATATTCTTTTTCAGGTAATTTTAGGATTTATTGCTTTTTGTTTGCTTGCGTCCTCAACATATGTTGTAAACGACTTACTAGATGCCCAAAAAGATAGATTGCATCCATTTAAGAAATATAGGCCAATAGCTAGCGGGAGAATTTCGACACCTATTGCGATTATTCTTTTTTTCGTCTTAATAATTTTCTCATTAACAATAGCTCTTGAGATTTCGCCTGTGTTTTTTCTTATTTCGGTTTTATATCTAATTTTACAATTATCATATTCAATTTTATTTAAAAGTCTTGTTGTTTTTGATATATTATTTATTGCATCAGGGTATATCTTGCGTGTATTTGCGGGAGAAGTAATTTCAGGATATCATTTATCTGTTTGGTTGCTTCTAACCACCGTTTCATTGTCTCTGTTCTTGGCTGTCGGGAAAAGACGCTCAGAGTTGACGTTGCTAAAAGGAGCGACCGGAGCACATATAGCTGCTGTTAGACAAAGTCTTTCTCATTATTCAGATAGATTACTTGACGCATATTCTATGATGTTTGCAACGGTAACTCTTGTGTTTTATTCGCTCTTTACATTTCTTGAGTCAACGCGTGGCTTACATGTGCCGGAAGTATTATTGCCAGAATTTTTGCCTGATTATTTACAGCGAAAATGGTTGATGATAACTATACTACCGGTTATTTATGGAGTAATGCGTTATATACAAGACATTTATGAGAAAAGCGAAGGGGAAAGTCCGGAGCGTGTTTTATTATCAGATAAGTCTTTGTTGTTTTCAGTAATTATTTGGGGACTACTAGTTATATTTGTAATATATATAATTGGGGGTTAAGGTGCGGGGGAGGGTTCTTTTATTGCAAAATCAGAACTTATATATCCTAGTGTTTGAGAATTAGGAAGTTGTATTTTGTACCACCCGTTTTCTTCTGAGATTAATGTGAGTATATCTCCTGGGTTAACTCGCCCAATTTCTTCAGAATTTATATTAGCTTCTTGTCTAACCCTAAGAAAACCCGTAGGAGTATTGATTATTTTAACTGTTTTGGGAGTGAGTGTGGGAGTAGGGGTAGGAGAAGGTTCAGCACCGGGGAGCACCTCATCAGACGAAGGTATTGTTCCCAATACTGTTTCAATAACTAGTTTATATCCTTTTTGTGCTTTTATACGAATTGTTTTTTTTGCATATCCACCTTTTTGTATTTCAATTTCATGCGCTGAGTCTGACACATCTTTTATAAGTAGGGGTGTTGTCCCTGAGTCTGTACCATCCATGGAAACAAGTGCACCACCTGGAATTGAGGAGATAAATAGCTGCGCATCTTGAGCATAAATTTTAGATAAATAAAGCGTATAGGATGAAGCATAAGACCCGGGAAGGAAGGTTCTGTCAATTGCCGTAAGAACGTCTTTCCCTACCTTTATTTTGGTGGTATATGTGTTTGATGAATCTTGGGGCACCAATTGAAGCGTATAATTTCCTTCATCAATTCGTTCTCCTTCCTCACAGAGACAAAGAGGAGTATTTCCTATTACCTTTCCATTCAGTAAAACTTTAGCTGCAACATTACTTGTAGCCTGGAGTGCTCCTTTGCCTCGGGGTAAAAAATTTAAAAACACTTGAAAGAAGATAAAAAAGCCTATAAATATAAGAATAATTGAAAGAATATTAACTATTTTTCGTTTCATTTTTTGAATATATACCATATTATCAGAGGATAGTAACTCAAACAAGTAATTGATCTGATATGTTTTTAACTATAACAAAACAAACTACATCACTTGACAAATTAGCAGTTGATGTGATAGAGTGATAATGAATAAATTCTTAAGCACGAAGAGCAATAGTATTACTTTGAAATTTACTTTTTAAAAATAATACAGCTTGTTAAAAGAAAGGAGGTGAACAATATGGCAATAATTCGTTGGAATCCTTGGAACATTGACCGATTCTTTGAAGACGACTTCGATTTACCTACTATACCTGGAATTTCAAGACTCATGGGGCAGGGGTTAAATCTGTATGAAACTGAAGACGCAGTCATTGCAGAAGCAGCTCTTCCTGGAGTTTCAGAAGATAAGATTGATGTGACATTTGAAAACGGAGTGGTTCGTGTTACAGCATCAATTGAAGAAAAAAAGGAAGAGAAGGAAAAACGCCGATACTTCATGAGCTCAATGACATCTTCATTTAATTATTCATTTAGAATCCCAGAAGGTGTAGTTGAAGCAAATGAGCCTGAGGCGATTCTAGAAGACGGAGTGTTAAAATTAACATTTAAAAAAGTCGTAAAGAAAGAACCTAAAAAAATAAAAGTATCAAAAAAGGTTAAGAGTATAAAATAAAATTATACTTAAAAGAAGTTACAAAAGGCCCCAAGAACACTCTAGGGGCCTTTATGGTATTCGGGGGAATAATGGCTCTCCAGATTTAATCTCATTATTTCCGAATTGTGCGATTATTTTATGAGCAGTATTTGGTAGAAATGGTAGGAGATTATAGCCAATATCCAACAGTCGTTGTATTAAGTTATCTAACGTTTTGGAGAGATCTTCATCTTTTTGCTCCCAGGGTTTTTGCTCGTTCACAAATTTATCTGCGCTCCGAATAGCTTCCCATATATGTTCAAGCCCTAGGTTTAACTCATATGTTTCAAGGAAATGCGTTATTTCTTTGTCAAAAGATGAAGGAATAATTCCTCCCCGTTTTTTATTTTTTTCTGCTAATTTCGCGACTCGCGCAACTAGATTTCCAAGACCATTTGCAAGGTCGGAATTATATACCTCTTTAAATCTATTTTCTGTAAAATCTCCATCTGAGTAGGTGGGGATTTGGGATAGCATGTAATACCTAAAAGGTTCTAGCCCATATTTTTCAGTCATCTCGAATGGATCTATCACATTTCCGAGAGTTTTTGACATTTTTTGACCTCCAGATTGTACAAAACCATGTATAAGAATTGAGTTTGGTATTTCAAGACCTGCTGATAATAACATAGCTGGCCAATAGACAGTGTGAAATCTGCTTATATCTTTTCCTATTACATGTAGGTTTGCTGGCCACCATTTTCTAAATTCTTCTTCATCAACTCCATAACCAATTCCAGTTATATAAATTGCGAGGGCATCAAACCATACGTACATAACCTGGTCAGGATCGTTTGGAACTGGTACTCCTATATTTTGTGCTCGTTTTTTTGATCGGGAAATGCTAAAATCCTCAAGACCATTCTTGATAAATGATACCATTTCGTTTTTTCTCATATTTGGAATAATGCGCAGCGTATCTGACTCGATAAGTTGTAAGAGCTTGTCTTGATAATTTGTTAATTTAAAAAAATAATTTTCCTCTGTTATTTTTTCCGGGGCAGTTAGATGGTCAGGGCATTTTCCGTTTACTAATTCTTTCTCGGTTTTAAAACTTTCACAACCAATACAGTAAAGTCCGGTGTAGGATTTTTTGTAGATATCTCCTTTTTCAAAGCATAAATTCCATAGTTTTTGTACCCCAGGGAAATGGTGATTTTTGTTAGATCCTCGCTCGAATATATCCAGATGTACACCTAATTTTTCATATGAAGTTTCAAATACGAGCGAATTTTTATCTAGAAAATCCTGTATTGGAATTCCTTCTTTCTCCGCAGCTCGAATATTTTTTAATCCGTTTTCATCAGCACCAGATAAGAGAAGTGTTTTAAGACCTACTAATTTGTTATAGTTTCGTATTGTATCAGCTTGGAAATACTCAAGAGCGTGTCCAATATGAGGTTTTCCATTCACATAAGGGATAGCAGTTGTGAGATAAAACGTATTTTTGTTCATGGATTGAATTGTATCATAGGATTACTGTTTCCGGAAGCCAAGCTCAATAAGCAATATGATTATTGAAAGCAGTATGATGTACAAGTAACTCGTAAAACCAAAAAATCTCAAAAGTAATAGGGATGAAAGGAAGATACCTAAAAGTATTCCGCGCCGTAAATTTATGAATAGATATGATGATATACAAGCAAGAGTTGATAGAAGAAGAATAAAAAATAAAAAAATGGGGGGAAGAGTAAGTGTTGCTATTGAAAGATTTTCTTCAGGATTGATAAAAAAGATATAAAAGAGTAACCCAGTAAGAGATATACATCCGAGGAGTAGCAATGGTAAAAAACCTTTTCTTTTCCGCATTTATCTAAAAGCGTTTATTGCATTTTTTAATTTTAATGCTTCAGATCGTGCAGATTCAGCGAAATATTTGTCATCTCCTGAAAAAATTATTCCTCTTGCGGAATGAATCATAAGCCCTTTCTTATCTTTTGTTAATCCTGCTTGTAGTGTTTTTTCTAAATCTCCTCCCTGTGCTCCTATCCCGGGGATGAGAAACGTCATTGTGGGTGCAATCACACGCAGTTCTGAAAGTTCTTGTGGGTATGTAGCTCCTACAACCATTAGGCAATTATTGTTCCGATTCCAATCTCTTACTATCATTTTTGCAAGATGCTTGTAGAGTGGTTCATTATTAATTAAAAGATTCTGCAATTCTCCTCCGCCCTTGTTTGATGTTTTAACCAAAATGATATTTCCTTTGTCCCCATGTTCTAGAAATGGTTTAAGAGCTTCCTGACCAAGATATGGATGGAGTGTGATCGCGTCAGCACCTAAATAATCAAAAGCAAATGCGGTATAGCCTTTATTTGTATTATCAATGTCAGCACGTTTTGCATCTAAAATAGTGGGAATGTCTGGATATGTCTTTTTAATATACTCAAATGTTAATTTGAGGTCCTCAATTCCTCTTGTTCCTTGAGCTTCATAAAATGCCGTATTTAGTTTGTAGCTTGATACTAAATCATATGTTTTATCAATAATAGCTTTATTGAAGGCATATTGTGGATTTTTGCGTGATTGGATATTCTCTGGAATTTTTTTTAAATCAGAATCAAGCCCAATACAGAGAAGAGAGTTGTTTTTTTCTATAGCTGAGTTGAGTTTTTCAAGAAATGTCATTTTTGTTTTGAGGAGAGATATTTTTTACCATGCCCAACTCGGGTATTAATAGGTTTCCCCTCTTTACATAATGGACATTTTTCCTCCGTCCATGTTTCTACAGGTAATTCGCCAAGTGATATAAATGGTGCGCCAATTGTTTCCCCATTTACTAATTTGGGATTTCTATTAACCATAACCAACACTGCGGTAACTCGTCCCATAGCATTCCTAACTGATTCGACAACTTTCTTTACAGACCCTCCAGTAGTAGTTAGATCTTCAACAATCAATACATTTTTATCCTTAACCAATGTGTCATAATTTCTCGTAAACACTTGATTTTTGTTTTCATCTTTTTCAGTATAAATTCCTAGAATTTCCTTGTTTTTAAGCGAAGACAAATGGTATGCTGTCCATGTTGATAGAATAATTCCACCCAGTGCGGGACCAACTACTACATCAACATCTAAATCTTCAGCCTTTCTTGCCAGAAGCATTCCTACTTGGGAAGCATCTTCTGTGTGTGGATATAAAGCATCTTTGTTTATGTAAATCGCCCCATGTAGTCCTGAGGTGTACACAAAATGATCATCAGTAATTATTGCGCCAACTTTTTTTAAAATAGCTAAAACATCCATTCTTAAAATATTATATCATGCACAACCTTTTTATTGGAAAAGTATTTATTATCTGCTAGAATCAGAGGAATGGATGCTCGTGTTTTTTATGATCCCTTGAAGAGTTATGAAGATAATTACGCTGACGGTCCGTTTGGTGATTTTGCAAACAGAAAAAAAATAAAGGATCCACTTGCACCTCCTCAATTCGATTTTTTAGGTCATAAAGTAAACCTTCCATTTGGGATTCCTGCTGGTCCATTATTAAATAGTAACTATATTAAGGCCGCTTTTGATAACGGTTTTGATATTGCAGTATATAAGACTGTGAGATCTGAATCATACGCTTCTCACCCATTCCCAAATGTATTAGGAGTTCATATTGAGGGGGATCTTACGCTTGAACGTGCAAAAGAACCGATTTTTGCAGACACTAATTATACGGAACCTATATCAATAACAAATTCTTTCGGAGTCCCATCAAAAGACCCTTCAATTTGGCAGGATGATGTACGGAAGGCGATGTCTTACGTAGGAGAAGGTCAGGTATTGGTTCTCAGTTTTATGGGAACTGTAAAGCAGAATCAAACAGAAGAGGAATTTATATCAGATTTTGTTTTAGCGGCTCAACTAGCTTACGAAACCGGTACGCCAATTCTTGAAGGAAATTTATCTTGCCCCAACATAGGGAACGAAGGATTGGTTTGTTATAACTTAGGAATGACAAGAAGAATAGTTAATGCAGTAAGAGATAAAATTGGTGATATTCCATTAATTTGGAAGGTTGGTTATTATGAATCTGATAAAAAACTATCAGAGCTTGCAAAAATTGCTCACGAATCAAAAAGCTCACTCTCTGTGATAAACACAATGCCTGGAATAATTACTGATCAGAACGGAAAGCAAGCATTACCTGGTAGTCCCGCGAGACTTAAGAGTGGTGTTTGTGGAGCTGTGATAAAGTGGGCGGGGATAGATATGGTTAAACGACTTCATGCGATTCGTTTAAATGAGAATTATAATTTTTCAATTGATGGGGTTGGAGGAGTTATCTCATCTGAAGATTATTTTGAGTATAAAGAAGCAGGAGCAGATGGAGTATTTTCCGCAACAGGTGCTATGTGGAATGCTAATCTTGCATATGAAATTAAGCAAGAAGTGAAAGATAGAACAAGATAATTCACAGATGAGGTTTTATTACAAATCCTGATCCTGGTTTTGCAAGAATTTCCCCATTCTCATAGACTGTTTTTCCTCTTATCACTACCTTTTTCACTCTTCCGTGCATTTGACGACCAGAAAATGGAGACCAGGAACACTTTGTAGATAAAGTACTTTCCCCAAATACATACTCATCTTCCAGATTAACTTCAACTGACGAACTCTGATTTGGAAGGTGAAAGATTTTTTTTGGATTTTCATAACAAAGTCGAATGATATCCTTCATCTTTAACATCTTCTGATGGTGTGCAGTTAAGAGAAGTGGAAGAGTGGATTCGAGTCCAGGAACACCGTAAGGAGCAATATCTATTGGTTTTTCTTTTTCTTCCTTTGTGTGTGGTGCATGGTCTGACTCTATAACATCAATCTCATGGAGGTGTTCCCATAGATAGGATACATCAGCTGCTTTTTTCAAATCTGGCTTCATTTTTCCATATGATTGTAGTTTTTCCGAATCGTCAGAATTTAAAAATAGGTGGTGCGGTGTAACCCCGCATGTAACTGGGAGACCGCGTTTTTTTGCATCAGAAATTTGTATTAGATCTGACCTTAATGAAATATGACAGAAATGAGTTGGTTTTCCTGTCTTTTCAACATATCTTATCACTTTTTCTATTGCCTCATCTTCCGCGTGCACTAAAATTGGACCATAATTTTTTGGCCATATGTTAAAAACGTTTTCGAGTGAGGTATTATTAATTAAAAAATTTCCTGTAGTTTCGTTCAGGTATAATTTTATTCCAAATACCTCATGTTTAACTTTTTCAAATTCCTTTGCATTGTTGCCTTGAGAGCCAAAATAAAATCCTACGTCGCACAAAATATTTTTTTTTGCTATAGTAATTTTTTCGTCAAGTAAACGTTTTGACGTGATAGGTATTATATTATTTGGCATATCTATTATGGTCGTAAACCCACCAGCTAGAGCAGCTTTTGTACCGGTTGTGAAGTCTTCCTTATATGTCTGTCCTGGAGATCTCAGATGAACATGAATATCAATTAAGCCTGGAAGTTGCATGTTACGCAGAAGTATATTCGTTCCAATTCTTAATTTCAAGTTCTTGTTTGGGCTTTTCGACAAGAGCCTTGATGTATAAGTCTGCCTTTTTTCTGTTTGTTATTAAGGATATATTGTGATCTATCGCAGATCTTCTCATTATGTACCCATCATCTACATCTTTTTTATTTTTAAAGTCTACAATATTTATTGCAAGATCAATTTTCCCCTGTGAAAAGAAAGACAATATATTCGGATTTTTTTTCTCATGTATTTTGTGTAGCCGTTTTGCATTAATATTATGGAATCGTAAGAATTTAGCTGTTTTCTCTGTTGCGTAAATTGGTATTCCAAGTTTTTTAAGTCGTACTGCGCTATCTAAAAATCTGATCTTATTGTCATCTGATCCTAAGGATACGAAAATTCCTTTTTTGGGAAAGATATTTCCAACAGATAGTTCTGCTTTTAAGAATGCTTCTTCAAGTGTTTTTCCAAAACTAGCTGCTTCTCCAGTTGATGCCATTTCAACTTTTAGTAATGGGTCTGCTCCCTCTAATCGGGAGAAAGAAAACTGAGGGGACTTTACAAGATAATATGATGGATAGGAAATATTTTTTACTGTCCCTTTTTTAAATATTGCATCAACAATTTTTTCAGCAAAGTTTACATGAGTTGCTTTAGAAATAAAAGGGAATGTTCTCGATGCTCTTAAATTGATTTCTATAACATAAACCTTTTTATCTCTTGCTAGAAATTGAATATTAAAAGGTCCGGTTATTGATAGTGCTCTAGATATCTTCTCTCCCATGTCTTTAATTTGTTTTTCATATTGAATATAGAGTTCATGAGGCGGGAAAACAATTGTCGCATCTCCTGAATGAACGCCAGCGTTTTCCAAATGCTGTGAAATTGCGGAAACTAAAATATTTCCATCCTGAGAAACTCCATCTAACTCAATTTCCCGTGCATGTTCAACAAACTTAGATAAAGTGATAGGGTGCTCAGGGCTTACAAGGGTTGCTCGTTTAGTAAAAATTTTAAGATCATCTTCTGTATAGCATACAGACATAGCATCACCAGATAAAACATAGGATGGCCGAATAAGCACCGGATAAGATACTTTGTTTGCGAATTTAATTGCGTCATGCAATGTTTTTACTTCACACCATTCCGGCTGAGGAATAAGAAGTGAATCGAGAAGATGAGAGAATTTGTTCCTGTTTTCAGCGGTATCTATGTCTACAGGTTTTGTTCCGAGAATTTTTATATCGGAATTATCTAATTTTTTCACTAAATTATTAGGAGTCTGTCCACCCACGGAAACAATTATGCCAAGAGATTGCTCAAAATCATAAATATCTGAAACTCTTTCATTTGTTAGTTCCTCAAAATATAGTCGGTCTGATATGTCATAGTCTGTTGATACTGTTTCAGGGTTGCAGTTAATAATAATTGAAGACTTCTCATATTTTTTTAACGAGAGTGCAGTATTCACACATGTCCAATCAAATTCAACGGAAGAGCCAATTCTATATGGTCCAGATCCTAAAACAATAACACCATGCTTTCCAAGTGGTAAAACGTCATTATGCGTCGCATGATATGAGGTATATAAGTAGTTAGTTTGTGCAGGAAATTCTCCTGCTAGCGTGTCAATTTGCAATATGGAAGGTAGTATATGAAAGCTTTTTCTTTTCTCTCTTACGTATAGTTCCGTTTTTCCAATAAGTTTTCCTATTTGTCTGTCTGAGATTCCTAGCTTTTTATATTCTAACAAAGATTCACTTGTTATTATTTTTTTCCTTTTTAATTGTTGCTCTGCTGAAACAATTTTTTTAATACCGGATAAGAACCAGGGATCAATTCCTGTTATGTTATGAATTTTTTTAATTGCAGTCCCTCTTTTAATTGCTTCAGCAATTGCGTACATACGTTTTGGAGTGGGCGTTTTGAGATAGTATTCAAAATCTTTTTTGGTATTTGGGAAATTATTTTCTGTCACTCCTTCAGACCCAACACCAAGCATTCTTATAGCTTTTTGAAAAGCCTCCTCAAAGCTTCTTCCTATGCTCATAACCTCACCCACAGATTTCATAGAGGAGCCTATCTTTTCCTCGACACCCTTAAACTTCTCAAGATCCCATCTGGGAATTTTTACAACAATATAATCAAGAGCAGGTTCAAAGCAGGACTGTGTCACATGAGTAATTTGATTTTTGATATCAGTTAATGCACTTCCTAGTATTAGCTTTGCAGCGACATACGCCAAGGGGTACCCAGTTGCCTTTGATGCAAGAGCAGAAGATCGTGACAGTCTAGGGTTAAGTTCTATCACCTGATATTCTAATGGTGGATTATCTTTATGCTTTGAGTGCTTTGTGGTGTCATTATTGGGACTGGGATTAAGTGCAAATTGTACATTACATTCTCCTATAATGTTTAAACTTCTTACTATTTTAATTGAGATGTCCCGAAGATATTGGTATTCGTAATTAGTCAGAGTTTGTGATGGAGCGACAACAATTGATTCTCCAGTATGAATTCCTAATGGATCCATATTCTCCATATTGCATATAGTTACACAATTATCATATTTGTCTCGTACAACTTCGTATTCAATTTCTTTCCAATGATGAAGATATTGCTCAACTAAAATTTGAGGAGAAAAGGCGAGTGCGATAGTAACCTTTTCTTCAAATTCTTCAAGTGTGTAGCATACTCCGGATTTTTGCCCTCCAAGGGCAAACCCTGCCCGTACCATAACCGGAAGTCCAAGTTCATGCATTATTTTATTTGCCTGCTGATATGAGGTTGCAGCCTTGCTTTTAGGTGTATTTACATGAATTGCGTGGAGATGTTTCGCAAATTTATCTCTATCTTCCGATACAATAATACTCTCAATAGATGTTCCCAGGACAGTAACCCCATATTTTTTAAATATACCAGCAGTATATAAGTTAATTCCGCAGTTTAAAGCAGTTTGACCTCCAAACGACAGTGCAATTGCGTCTGGTTTTTCTTTTTTAATCACTTCTTCAACAAAATACTCATCTATTGGAAGAAAGTACACAGTGTCTGCTAGAAACTCGGACGTTTGAATAGTTGCTATATTAGGATTTATGAGAACAGTTTTAATACCTGTTTCCTTAAAAGCTTTAATCGCTTGAGATCCTGAGTAATCAAATTCTCCGGCTTGTCCTATTTTTAATGCACCTGATCCTAATATTAAAATTTTTTTATACATACTTGTGATGTTTTACTTTATCTAAGAATAAATCAAAAAGCCATTCGGTGTCTTGTGGTCCAGGATATGATTCAGGATGAAATTGAACTGACATAAAAGGAAATTTTTTATGAATAATGCCTTCATTTGTTCCATCATTTGCATTTATAAACCATGGTTTAAAGTCCTGAGGAATTTTCCCTACTGCGAATCCATGATTTTGGGTAGTAATATAACAGCGTTTTGTTCCCGTAAGAAGGCACGGTTGGTTTTGTGATCTGTGTCCGTACTTCAACTTATACGTATCACCTCCGGCAGCAAGAGCTAATATTTGATTTCCTAGACATATTCCAAAAGTAGGAATTTTTTTATCAAGTGCAGTTTGAATAATTGAAATTGTTTTATCCGCCATCTTAGGATCTCCTGGTCCATTTGATATTACTATTCCATCTGGCTTTACTCCTTCCTTGAAGATGTCATAATCCCATGGGACAGTAATTACTTGTACCCCTCTTTTTAGCAAGCTTCGAGCTATGTTTCTTTTTGATCCACAATCAAATAGTACAATTTTTTCCTTTCCATTTCCTTGAGTATGTACGTTTTTTGTAGAACAAAGAGCAACTAAGTTTTCTTCATTCGGATCATATAGCTCTATGTCTTTCGTAAATACTATTTTCCCAAGCATGGTACCGTTTGCTCTTAGTATTTGTGTAATATATCTTGTATCAGATATTTCAAGAGCAGGAATTCCTTCTTCTTGTAGCCAGTCAGAAAGACTTCTTACGCTTGTCGCATGAGAAGGCGCTGCAATATAGTTGCATACAATAAGTCCTGTAATATGAATCTTTGAAGATTCAAAAAATTTTCTATTAGATACTCCATAATTTCCAATGAGAGGATAGGTAAGTACCAAAATTTGCCCCTTATAGGACGGGTCAGTAATACTTTCTGGATAACCCACCATTCCGGTTGCAAATACAACTTCACCTGAAACGCTCACATCCTTTCCAAAGGATTTACCTGAAAACGTTGTGCCATCTGATAGAATTAATTTCCCCTTCATACTTTTTTTCCCGTGACAAGCGCAAGTAATGCCATTCTTACATATACACCGTTTCGCATCTGTTTATGCATATATACAGCACGAGGATCATTATCTACCGAAACATCTATTTCGTCTACTCGTGGAAGTGGGTGCATGAATATTGTTTTTTTACCTGCATAGTTTTCTATGAGTCGAGGAGTTAGAACTAAAGTATTTTTATGTTTTTTATACTCTTTTAGGTTTGTGAATCTCTCTTTTTGTACTCGTGTCCAATACCAAAAGTCAGCGTTTTTAGGTATCTCTTCCTCAGTAGATATTTCAATTAGCTTTATTCCAGACGCACTGAGGGCATGAAGCTCACGACGAGCAATTCGCAATTTTTCGGAAGATAACAAATAAACTGTGTTACCTTTAAATAAAGACAGTCCTTTTATGAGTGATTTTACTGTCCTTCCGTTTAGCATATCTCCCGCACAGACCCCTGTTAGATTTGTGAGCCTTCCTGTTTCCTCAAAAATGGTATACATATCTAAAAGTGTTTGTGTTGGATGTTCATTCGTCCCATCTCCGGCGTTTATAATTGGTATATCTGCGACAGCAGCCGCTTCATTGGCGCTTCCATTTTCTGGGTGTCTTAAAACAATAATATCGCTGAAGCATTCAAGTGTTAAAATGGTATCTTTTAATGATTCGCCTTTTATTACAGAAGAACTACTAGCTGCGTTTTGAATTGGGATAATACCTGCGCCTAGTTGTTGAGCTGCGGAAGTGAAAGAAGAAAAGGTGCGGGTTGATGGTTCATAGAACAAAAGCGAAATAATTTTTCCAGAAAGTATTTTTGATGGTTTTGCCAAGTCCCGTAAGGGCTTAAGCTTTTTTGCAGTATATAAAATTTCCTTTATTTCTTCTGGTGAGAATTGATCAAGCGAAATAATATCTTTCCCTATTAAATTATGTGAGTTTTTTTCAATTATTTTTTTTGACATCAGGTAATCGAGCAGACATGAAAACAACTTTAACAAAAATATAGAACCTACGCAAGATTGAAAAGGGCGCAAAAAAGGGCTTGACAGAATTTAGCAGTCATGTTATATTATTGCTAATCTGCATAAAATATATGCATAATAAGTTTTTATATTCTAGATTTTAAATGTATGTATGATCTAACACCACGGCAGGTTGATATTTTAAAGCTAATAGTAAGAGAGTATATTGATAACGCAGAGGCAGTAGGGTCAGAAACTCTTGAGAAAAAACACGATGTGGGGATATCCCCTGCAACTATTAGAAATGAAATGGCAGCTATGGTTAAGTTGGGATATTTATCAAAAGCTCACACATCAGCAGGAAGAATTCCAACTACGAAAGCTTTAAAGCTTTACATAAACGAGCTGATGCGTGAAAAAGAGCTGTCTGTTGCTGATGAGGTTCAGGCAAAGGAACATGTTTGGGACTTACGTTCTCAAGAAGAAAAGTTTTTAAGAGGCATAACGAGGGATTTGGCGCAAAAGACAAGAACGCTTGCAGTTACAACAACAGATGACGGAGATATCTACTATTCAGGGTATGCAAATATTCTTGAAACGCCAGAGTTTTATGATATTGATATAGCAAAGAATTTATTATCAATTTTAGATAGCGCAGTATGTTTTGACTTGATTACAAAAAGAATTGAAAATGAATTAGGAGTTTTTTTAGGAGATGAACTTGGAAGTGATATGTATAGACCGTATAGTTTTGTTTTTTCAAGATTTCACACTAAAAATATTAATGGATCAATTGGGGTTGTAGGTCCTGCAAGAATTAGGTACGAGCTCGTAATCCCCACTGTACGATTTTTTGGCGGTCTTATTGGTGAGGTAGCTGAGTGGTAATAAAAAGATGGATGACAAAACACAAAAACCAAAAGTTGAAGAAAATCTGGATGAAATAGAAGAGCTAGACGATGAATTAGATGAAGAAGAGGAGAAGTTGGCATCCGAGCAAAGAGAGCAGGCGGGACTGAAGGAGAGAATTACAAGCCTTGAAGACCAGTTGAAGCGGGCAGTTGCGGATTATAGAAATCTTGAAAATAGAGTTCGGGAGGAGCGTTTAGAATTTGTTAAGTACGCAAACAGATCACTTATAGAGCAGTTGCTCCCAGCATTTGACACGCTTCTACTTGCTGAGAAATACACAAAAGACGAGAATTTAAAAATTACGGCTAAGCATATATTGGAGGTATTAAAAGTTGCGGGAATTGAGAAGGTTGAAACAATTGGTAAGAAGTATGATCCTATCACCATGGAGGCGGTAGAAGTAATAGAGGGAGATAAGGAGAAGGTGCTTGAAGAGACACAGCCTGGATTTACGATATATGGGAAAATTATAAGACCCGCAAGAGTTAAAGTTGGGGGAAAAGATACGGTAAAAGAGTAGGGGTAGATTGAGATACTTTATGATTCTTGAAATTTAAGAGAGAATGCATAATAATAAGAAGGAATAAAAAATATGTCTAAAATAATTGGAATAGATTTAGGAACAACAAATTCATGCGTTGCAGTAATGGAGGGCGGCGCGCCAAAAGTAATATTTTCTGCGGAGGGTAGAAATGTAACCCCATCTGTTGTGGATCCAGTAGATAGAGTGGTTGGTGATGTTGCGAAAAGGCAAATGGTTTTAAAGCCAAAGCGTATCATTTTTTCTATAAAACGTCTTATGGGTCGTCGTTTTAATGATCCAACCGTTCAAGAAGACATAAAGCTGCTTCCCTATACCGTAAAGGCAGGGAAGGATGGACTTGCTGTTGTAGAGGTAGACGGAAAAACATATACGCCTCAAGAAATTTCAGCGATGATTCTGCAGAAAATAAAGTCTGATGCTGAATCGTATTTAGGAGACAAAATTACCCAGGCAGTTATCACAGTTCCTGCGTACTTTGATGACGCACAGCGTCAAGCTACAAAACAGGCGGGAGAAATAGCAGGGCTAGAAGTTTTGCGTATCGTAAATGAGCCAACGGCCGCCGCGCTTGCTTATGGATTGGATAAAAAACATGCACACACAATTGCTGTATATGATATGGGTGGTGGTACGTTTGACGTATCTATATTAGAGTTAGGCGAAGGTGTATATGAGGTAAAATCTACAAATGGTGATACGCATTTAGGTGGAGACGATTTTGATCAGAAAATTATTGATTATCTTGCGGACGAATTTAAGAAAGAAAACAGCATTGATTTAAGGCGCGATCCTCAGGCGCTTCAAAGACTAAAAGAAGCAGCTGAAAAAGCAAAGATTGAATTATCATCATCTTCAGAAGCTGAAATCAATCAACCATTTATTACCCAAGGACCTAATGGACCACTTCATCTAACCATGAAGTTGTCTCGTGCAAAACTTGAGAGTATTGTAGGTGATTTAATTACAAAATCATTTAAATCTGTTGAATCAGCGCTCAAAGATGCAGGACTAAAAGCATCTGATGTGAATGAGATTATTATGGTCGGGGGTATGACCAGAATGCCAAAGGTAGTTGAGGAGGTAACAAAATTCTTTGGAAAAGAACCCAATAAAAGTGTAAACCCGGATGAGGTAGTAGCAATTGGAGCAGCTGTTCAGGCAGGAGTATTAGGGGGAGACGTGAAAGATGTATTGCTTTTAGACGTAACTCCACTGACGCTTGGTATTGAAACATTGGGTGGGGTTGCAACACCACTTATTAATAGAAATTCAACAATTCCGACAAAGAAATCTCAAGTATTCTCAACTGCAGCAGATAATCAGACTCAGGTAGAAATTCATGTTGTTCAGGGTGAGCGTCCTATGGCAGCGGATAATAAATCTCTGGGAAGATTTGTTCTGGATGGAATTCCACCTGCTCCTAGAGGTGTTCCTCAAGTTGAGGTTGCATTTGATATAGATGCCTCAGGAATTCTTTCTGTTTCAGCAAAAGATAATGCAACAGGTAAAACGCAAAGCATTAAGATTACTGGAGGTACAGGTCTTTCAAAAGATGAAGTTGAAAGAATGACAAAAGAAGCAGAGGCACATGCTGAAGAAGATGAGAAGAAAAAGGAGTTGATTGAAGTAAGAAATAGAGCGGATGGACTCATCTTTACCGCAGAAAAATCATTAAAAGACTTGGGAGAAAAAGTTCCTGCAGATTTAAAATCAGACGTTGAGGGGAAGATTTCTGCTCTGAGGGAAGCATTAAAAGGTGAAGACAAGGCAGATATAGAAGCAAAGACACAAGAGTTATCTGACCATCTATCCAAAATTGGTGAGACTATGCAAAACCAAGCTGGACAGCCTGGTGGACAGGCAAGTTCAGGAGATTCTGGCGGAGAACAGCCATCTCAGGAGACATCACAGGCGAATCAAGACGGATCTGAAGCATCCACGGATAAAGACGAAGCCGTTGAGGGAGAAGTAGTAAACTAATTTAGGCGTTTTCTTGTAAACGTTTCTTTACTTTTTATCATATTTCCACAAAATATTTATGATTTCATGCTTACCTATATGAGGTGGTAGAGTAAGTAGGTAAAAAAAGCTAGTCTGTGTATGCAATTTTTTTGGGGGTAAACACTTTTTTTATTGATTCAACAACCCCTTTATGAGCAAGCTTATTATATAGCTGACGTGCTTCTCTTTCTGACGCATGATAGTCAAAGATACGACTTGTTTTTTTTGTAACACCTAACCCCAGATCGCCCAGAATTACGTTCGCATTTCCCTCAGAGTCGACAATAAAAAAATAGGTATCTTCGTATATATTAAAGCCTGCTCTATCTGCTTTTTGTGAAATTTCAATAAGCTGCTTCTTAACATTTTGTTTATTTTTAATAACCTCTTCAAAATCTACTTTTTTTTCAAATATCTCATTCATAGAAAATACTAATTTCTTATTTCCCTCTGTCAGATCTGTTACGATTATGCTTCTTGTGCCCTCAATTTGCCTAACGGTTAGAGGAACAGGAAGGTCAGCTTGTTTCAATTCCAGATAATGTTTTACATAATCGTCTGAAACAAAAAACTCCCATGCTCGTGCATATTTAGGATCTCTTTCAGCAAATTTTCCCGCATTTCTTTCTCTCCCATTTTTTATGAGTACTAATTCTTGGATTATATATCTTGCTTCGTTGCCACTTCCTATATAAGTACCGTTTCCCCTAAGGAATACTTCTGACTTACGTCCAGTAAGTGGCGAGATGAGTGTTTTTCTTTCGTGATTTTCTGGCATGAGTAGTATTATAGCAATAATTGTGCATCCGTTATAGGATATGCTAGTATTAATACATATGGCTTGTGCAGTAAATGAAGTAGCAACAGAATTAGGTTGTCTTCCTGATGATCCAGTAGGTTTTGTTCAAAAGTTTTATGGTTGGGGACTTTCTCTTATTGGAATGGTTGGGATTTTGTTTCTTATTTATGGAGGTTATCACATTCTAACATCCGGTGGGAATCCAGAAAGATTACAAAAAGGTAAGGAATATATATATTATGCAATTGCAGGAATTTTACTCGCTGTTTTTGGGTATGTATTTGTAGAATTTATTGCAGGGTCAATACTTAGAATTCCCGGATTTTCATAATTTTTATTATGTTAAAACAACTGCCCATATTGTTTTTTTCAATACTGCTTTTATTGGTGTTTTCCTCTCGTGTGAGCTTTGCACAGTCAACATCAACAGTGAATACTTCCAAAAATCCTTTGGGAACAGTAAATATTAAAATAGCAGATAATTCTGATTCTGTTCAGATTGATGATTCAGTGACTCCTGCAGTTGGGGATTGGATACCTGATTCAACGGTTACATTTGTGGGAAAAACAGCGAATAGGGCTGGAGATTTTCTTGATTGGACTATTCGGAATTATGACTGGACATGTGTAAAAACGAACACTGGATCATGTACGAGCGCGGGAAATCCATTAGTGGGCTTCTGGGCGCTTATCAGGAACATTGTATATGCGCTTCTTCTTATTGTAGTGTTGATTGCAGCTTTTGTGATGATAATAACACGCGGTAAAAGCCTGACAATAACACGTTTTATTCCACGATTTATATTTATTATTATATTAGTAACCTTATCATATGCACTTATACAACTTGCCTATCAGGTGACGGATATTGTCCAGGGATTTTTTCTTAGAACGGATGGAAAGCTTATCTCAACAAAAGACTTAATATTTATTGGATTTGATTATAAGAATTTTGAGGGAGCAAGGCGATATGGTTCACAGTATGATGAATCAGCTTTTATCACTCTCTTATTAGTACGGCTTACGGCTCTAACGTACTACGTTATGACAGGGGTGTTGTTAGTAAGAAAGATTATTTTATGGTTTTTTATTATCTTATCGCCTGTTTTTCCGCTTTTGCTCTTTTTTAAGCCCGTAAGAAATACAGGTAAAATATGGGTAGGTGAGTTTTTTAGATGGTTATTATACGCACCTCTTTTTGCAATATTTTTACAAGGATTAGTTGTACTGTGGAAGAGCAAAGGAGGTATACCTCTAGCATTTGATTTTACAAATGTGGGAAATGTTATCTACCCTACCGCAGTAAATATTTTAATAGGAGGACCTGGACAAAAGATATTTTTTGATACAGAAACAAGTTCTAACAGTGTTAACTTACAGGATACATTTGCGCTTTACATTGTAGCCTTGTTGATGTTATGGGTGGTAATTATATTGCCATTCTTGCTTCTTAAAATTTTCTTAGATTACTTAGGTGGGATATCACTTCAAGATAATGTGACAATGAAAAGGCTTCTTAATCGTGGATCTGAATTTTTACCAATTAATCGTCCTCCAACTTCTCCTCCACCTGCTTCACTTCCGCCATCTCAAGGTGCGGGTAGAGCTATGCAAATACCATTTAATGCGTCTGCTTCCCGAAATATATCTGATACAAGAGCAATGAGTTCAGCACAGGCAAATCGTTCTATTGCGTCTATTCCGGTTAATGCACAGATATTGCAACTCGCTAATTTATCAGTACCAAAAATGCGAGATATTGCTCGTTTTGAAACATCTATGGTAACTCATAATTCGTCTAAAATGCAGGATGTCTCAAGACTAAAAACATCACTTACGAGAATTTCAAATCCTACTACTATCACTGCTCCATTAGAGCGAGAAAGATATACGCAAGTAAAACAACAATTAATGTCAGAGAAACAAAAAGGTAATGTTCTGGCATCCTCAATTTTGACTGCAGCAAACACAACAGCCGCTCCTTATCAGAAAGGAATGGTTTCATCCCAACAGGTTCATTTGCCGCAAGCAAATAAAGTTCAACAAGTAAGCATAGAAGACTACGAAGAAGTAAGAAAAATGTGGCAAGATACGTACCAAAATTCGACACCTCCAACTGATCTTTCAGGAAAGAAGGATTCAAGAGAAGAGTGGATTAAAGGAGATATAGATAAAATCAATCAAGCTATAACACTTTTAAATTCCGTTGATCCGGTAAGAACTCAGGAGGGAATGGATATGGTTTCAAATATACTTCCGTTCCTTATGATTGGTGGTTTCTCGAAAACTGAAGTTGTTGCCTATCTCAAGGCGAAGTTAGAGGCTGCCAAGGATGTTCTTTCATCAAGTTCCAAGAAAAATGAAGAAGACGATACTATGATTGATCGTAAAACAAAAACTGCAACTGCGGAAAATCATATGAGCACTCATGCAGAGGCAGAAGTTCCAACAGTAGATGATGGCACAAAAAAACTTGAAGAATTAAGAAAACAAGGGCTATAAGGTATACTTGCAAAATAAGTATAAAATCCACATAATAGAATACACTGCCTATGTTCGGAAATTTATTTAATTCAGGAAAACAGAACGACCAGATTGTAAGTCATGACACTCGGGTAAATATTGGAGATCCTGCACTTGGGGGAACAAGTATTTCCATTAATTCGTCAGATAACCCAAATCAGATACAGCCCCCTCCTGTTTCTCAAAGCGCTGTCGGAATGGATCCACAAAAAAGGGAAAATATGTTTGCCTTGTCGCGTCTTGATCCTCGAGCACTCCAAGTTCTTCATCATGCTCAGGAAGAAACTAAGCGCTTGTCTCAAGAATTTATTAATCCTGAGCAGCTTTTGCTAGGGCTTTTTTATGATGGGGATGTATTTCGCATATTAGAGCAATTCAGTGTAGATGTAGCTAAGTTAACACATGAGATTCAAGCAAAAGAAAAGCCGGGCGCTTTTTCTGGACAACCCACTATGGGTCCAAGCGTTGTTAAAATTTTTGATGAGGCATATTCGAATGCAAAAAAAAGAGGAGCCTCATTTGTTTCCCCTGAGGATATAATGGTTGCACTTTTTTCGGAAACATCAACTTCTGAGTTTTTAAAAACATTTGGGGTACAACGTGATAAATTAGAGGAAAAATTATCTAAATCTACCGGATATGCTTCATCTTCAAGAAAAAGTGTGCTTGAGAGATATGGGATTGATCTGACTCAAGAAGCAAAGGACGGAAAGTTAGATCCTATTGCGGGTCGTGAGCGGGAAACAGAACGTTTAATACACATTTTATTAAGAAGAACCAAGAATAACCCAATCATAATTGGTGAGGCAGGTGTAGGAAAGACAGCAATTGTCGAATCGCTTGCACTTAAAATTGCAGAAGGATCAGTTCCTCATGATCTTCTCAATAAGCGAATTATTCAGCTAGAGCTCGCATCACTTGTTGCGGGAGCTTCACATAGAGGTGAATTTGAGGAGAGGTTACAGGATGTAATTAAAGAGACACAGGCATCAAATGGTCAAGTAATATTATTTATTGATGAGATACACACGCTTATAGGGACTGGGGATACACAGGGAGCTATGGATGCTTCCAATATTATAAAACCATATTTGGCAAGAGGGCAGTTGCAGCTTATTGGAACTACGACTACTGCTGAGTATCGTAAATATTTTGAAAAAGATAAAGCATTTGAAAGGCGCTTTCAGGCAGTGTTAGTAGATGAACCTACTGAAGATGTTGCAGAACAAATGCTTGAAGTTTTAAAGCCAAAATATGAAAAATTTCACTCTGTTGAGATTACCCCAGAGGCAATTCAAGCCGCGGTTCATCTTTCAAAAAAATATATAGGAGAAAGATATTTACCTGATAAGGCGGTAGATTTACTAGATGAAGCAGCAGCTGAGGTAAAACTACAACATACAGAAGGAAAAAGACAGGATAACAAGGTTGTAAAATCAGACATAGAGAAAGTTGTATCTGCCTGGACTGGAATTCCCATAACTCGTCTAACTGAAGATGAATCTCAGAAGTTAATTCATTTGGAAGATATTATTCATAAAAGACTCATTGATCAAGAAGAGGCTGTTGCGGCAGTATCTGAAGCAGTCAGGCGTGGAAGGATTGGTCTTGCGAGTGCAAACAGACCAATCGCATCATTTATTTTCTTGGGTCCAACTGGAGTTGGGAAAACGGAACTAGCAAAAACTCTCGCGGAAATTCTCTTTGGGCGGGACGATCTTATGATAAGACTAGACATGTCAGAGTACATGGAAAAACATGAGGTTGCAAAACTTATAGGTGCCCCTCCTGGTTATGTGGGGTACGAAGAAGGTGGGCAGTTGACGGAAGCAGTGCGCGCAAAGCCTTACTCAATAGTACTTTTAGATGAAATAGAAAAAGCCCATCCAGACGTATTCAATATTTTACTCCAGTTGCTAGAGGATGGAAGACTTACTGATAATAAAGGGAATACTATATCTTTTAAGAATACAATTATTATAGCAACATCAAATATTGGGTCTTCCCTTATTCAACAAACTCTTTTAACGCAAAGTTCAAACGCAACTCAAGTAGTTTCTCCTGCAGAGGAAGCAAAAAGATTCTCATCTTTATCAAAAACATTGATGGATGAATTAAGGAAGTTTTTTAAACCAGAATTATTAAATCGTTTTGATGAGATAGTAATGTTTAAGCCACTGCGCCAACAGGACATGATGCAGATCGCAAGAATAGGGATATCCAAAACACAAAAATTATTAGCAGAACAGGATATAGACCTAACTATAACTGAAAAAGCTCTTGGTGTATTGTCAAAAGAAGGTTACGATCCGGTTTATGGAGCACGTCCGCTCAGAAGACTTATACAATCATCCATAGAAAATCCAATCGCAATACTTCTTATTAACAAAACGTTTGTGGCGCATGATACAGTTCAAATTGATTATGATGATACAAAAGCACAGTTTACTTTTACAAAACTGGTACAAGCTGTGGATAAAAAAGAACAACCACCTACTGCAACACCTTCAACACAAGCAGCAACTGAACCAACCAACACAACAACAGTTAAGTCTACTGAGACAGCAAACGGGAATGGGATCTTGTCTGATATTGCAAAAGAGCACTCGGCTGTTACGCCTCCGCCTACACAAACAACTCCTCCAACGCCATCAGTTGACGCAAGTGGCACTATGATGCAACCCGCCTAACTTCTTCTTGGTATAATAAAATATATGCAAAGCATACTTCATGTGTTAAGGCGTATTGATACTCGTTTTTTTCTGTTGCCATTTTTATTATTTGCATTTGGAGCAATTGGATACGTAGCTGTCCAGGGGATATTTTTTCAAAATGATAAAATATTTCCTCAAGGCGTACGGTATATTCCTGATCAAATAATAGTTAAATATAAAATTGGTCAATCTCCAGATGAACTTCAAAACGCGGGTAAGATAGAAAATAGAAAAGTTCTCTTATCAGCATTATCAAATGTGGGTGTTGTCTCACAAAAGAGGCTATATGTTTCAGAAAATTCTTTGCTTGAAAATTATTATGTATTAACGCTCAAGCCTGGTTTTACTGTTCCAGACGCATATAATAAGATCACAAAGATACCCGAAATAGAAAATGCTGCACCTGACTATATATTAAAAATACAAGAGATGCCTAATGATCCATACTACCCATCTATGTGGAATCTTTCTAAGATTAAAGCAGAATTAGCGTGGGATTCTGTGCATGTAGGCGGGAGAGTCACAATTGCAGTTATTGATACGGGAGTTGATTATCAGCATGAGGATTTAAAAGATATCGTTATAAAAGGAAAGAATTTTATTTTAAATGATAATAATCCAATGGATGACCAGGGGCATGGAACGCATGTTGCAGGAATAGCTGCCGCAGTTACAAATAATGGTATTGGGATAAGTGGTGCTACATGGGGAGCTAAAATATTGGCTATTAAAGCCTGTGATAAAAATGGGGATTGTAGTACGGCAAATGTTTCAAGAGCTATTCAGTACGCTGTAGATAATAATGCAAAAATTATAAATGTCAGTATTGCTGGGAGCGGTTCGTGTAATGGAACATATACAGATGTATTAAGATATGCGGCAAGAAAAGGCGCGATAGTAGTTGTTGCTGCAGGAAATGGAAATAATGGGGATGGAATAGGTGTAAATGTAGAATCCCAAATACCCGCATCGTGTGAAGGTTCTATTGCGGTAGGTTCAATAACAGCAGATGGTAAAAGGTCAGGTTTTTCTAATTTTGGATCCAAAGTTGAAGTTTCAGCTCCGGGTGGTGTTGGTCCTTGTACTATGGAGAGTTGTATTATTTCAACCAGTATTAATAATTCGTACTCACTTCGTTCTGGAACATCTATGGCAGCCCCTCAGGTGAGTGCTGTCGCCGCTCTCCTTTTAGCTTCTGATAAAAATTTGTCTATGTCAAAAATTAAATCCTGTATTTTAAGTGGAGGAGATAACATTCAAACAGATAAAAGTATCGGTCTTCTTCTGAACGCCCAAAATTCCCTAAAGATTTGTACTAAAATTGAGGCAACTCCTACTCCAAAAATGAGTAAAAATAATTCGTCTATTGCGGGTACTGTATTTATTGACGAAAATAAGAATAAAAAGCTTGACTCAATAGAAAAAACATTATCGTCTGCCCAGATAATCTTGTCCGGCTTAAGTAATGATAGTGTTCTTAGTAACTCAAAAGGTAAATATTTATTTTTGGGGTTACCGGGTGGTTTATACACAATATCTGCAACCCTAAATGGGCAAAGCGTAATTGTACCTATAGACGTATCTGTTGCATCAGATAATTCGGTTCAACTTAATATACCTATATCTTCGGAGATGGTGATTATTACGCCAACACCTTCATTCGCAAAGCAAAAAACTGCGTCTTATTGTTTCATAGACCCCGAGTGTTTAAAGAGTAGGAACTCAGTTCAAATATGTTCGTTTCGGTGTGAGTAAAACTTAGAAAAATGACCTTATATCTGGTAGAATAGGTAACACATGAAAAAGGATTATTACGAGATACTCGGCGTATCAAAGAGTGCGACTCCTGACGAATTAAAAAGGGCATATAGAAAATTGGCCCTGCAGTATCATCCAGATAAAAATAAAACCCACGAAGGTGAGGAAAAATTTAAGGAAATAAACCATGCATATGAAGTGCTTTCAGATCCTGGAAAGCGTGCGACGTATGATCAGGTCGGTCCGTCTGGATTTGATGGAGGCGCAGGCGCTGCGGGTGCAGGAGGACCATTTGGTGGGCAGAGGGGTGGTCAATACGGACCGTTTACCTACACATATGGGAATGGTGCGGAGGGAGCAAATTATGATTTTGGCGGGTTTTCTGACCCGTTTGAGATCTTTGAGCAATTTTTTGGGGGTGGATACGCAAAGCGTAAACCAAGATACAGTATAACGATAGACTTTTTAGAGGCAGTTCATGGTACTTCAAAGAAGGTTTCAATAGATGGGAAAGCTCAAACAATTAAAATTCCTGCAGGAGTAGATAACGGATCAAGAATTCAATTTCCAAACTATGAAGTCATTGTAGGAGTGAGAGGAAGTAGCAAATTTCACAGAGAAGGAAATGATATTATAACTGAGAGTGTAGTCCCGCTATCTATTGCCATTCTTGGTGGAACCATAGAAATAGAAACTGTGCATGGTCAGGTAACACTTAAAATTCCTGCAGGAACTCAACCGGACACCCTTATGAGAATAAAAGGAAAGGGTGTGCCTCGTGTTAGGGGTGGAGGAAGCGGTGATCATTTTGTTCGAATTAAAATTCTCATTCCAACAAGGATAAACTCACGACAAAAAGAATTACTTCATGAGTTTGATGAAGAAAGCCGTAAGAAGAAGTGGTTTTAATAAGAGTCAGAGAATTAGATTCCCAAGCTATTGCTTTCCCTCGTTATAAACATCTAATATGTATACATATGGGTATTCTGTCCTATCCTCTTTTGGTGGTTTTGTTTTGGTATAAAGAAGGTATATTTTATATCTTGTTGTATTTCCGTTCGTTTGACGACTACTGCATACGACTACTCTCATTGCATGGATTATTCTCAAGCTATTTTAAGCCGCTTAAAAACGAGTACAGAAAGAATCTTATTTTGTTTTCAATACTTTTTGGGGTGATTGTCAAAACATGTTTAATTGCCATATCTCTCCTTCTATTGTTTTTCATTTTACTTTTTGAGGGACTATTGCTCCTCCTCTATATTCTTTTTCCAATTCTGCCTTTATTTATTCTATTTTTATCTAAATATATATGAGTCTTATGAAAAATCTTGATCTGTTTAGCTTGTATGTTTTTTATAATAATATATTCGTAAAAACCTTTCGTTTTTTAATACTTTTTTTATTAACGATTGCCTTGTTCTACGTAATAAGTGATTTATATTTGTTTAGAATAATTCTTAGTTTTTATATTGTATTTCTTGTAAATGAAATTTTTATTCATTTTAAGATTAATAAATCCCATCCTTTCAACACAGTAATGATAAGTAGCGACTTGCCTGAGAAGGCAGTACTGCTGAACGTAAGATATTTGATTTGGTCAAAAAGTAATAATGCTTTTCTTGAGAAATTAATAAAGCAGAAAGATGTTCTATTCTTTATTACAAAAATCGACGGATTTAAGGTGTCTTCTGTTGAATTCAATATGACTGGGTTACTTAACAAAGCATCTTCGCTTGCGCAAGCCTGCAAGGGGACATACATAACTGCCGCTGATATTTTTGCAGCATATCTTCTTATAACTGAAAACGAAAGCCATCTTTTGGATCAAAAAGAGTTAACAGAGAACGATATTTTGGAAATACTTTTATGGAGTAGGGAAAAATATAATTTTGATAAGGTAAAAGATTTTACGATGCATTTTACAGGAGCGGGTGTTTTTGATTTTTTTATCTACGGTTGGAATACTCAATTAAAAGAATACTCACTTGATTTAACGTATAGCGTACTTGGGAAAAATATGGCACCTGTTGTAGGGAGAGAAAAAGAGTTTTCTCAAATGGTGGGAATATTATCAAAAAATTCAATCAATAACATATTAATAATAGGAGAACCTGGTGTTGGAAAATCTTCTCTTGTATCACTTCTGGCATTAGAAGCATACCGAAATACGAGATTTATTTTACATAGCACTGTTGTGTATGAGCTTCTTGTTGATAGGCTGCTTGCTGGCGTTTCAGATGCGGGAGAGTTGGAAACGCGCCTAGGCTTACTACTTTCCGAAATCGAACATATTGGAAATGCTGTACTCTTTATTCAAAACATGGAAAATATCTTTGGAGCTGGAGGGTTTGGTTTTGATATGTCGGGAATATTATTTTCCTATTTAAAAAATGGAAAGGTACAGATAATAGGTACAACTACACCGTCATTTTATAAAACTATAATTGAAAAGAAATCAAGTATTATGAGCTTGTTCGAATTATTAAGGCTAGAGGAACCTGACCGTGATGTCTCACTGCAAATGATTGTGGCCCATGTTGATACTATTGAAAGAGAATATCATGTGACCATTTCATATAAAGCAATACATGAGGCATTGGAATTGGCCTCATCATTTCTTCCCGAAACATTTCTTCCTGGGAAAGCAATTATTCTTCTCTATGATATTTCGTCGAGGGTTAGGCTTGCGGGTGGAGGTCAAGTTGAGAAGGAGGATGTGGTGAAGTTTATTCAAGAAAAGACAAATATTTTACTTGAAAGGCCAGATGTAGACGAGAAAAAAGTTTTATTATCTCTAGAGCAAGAATTGCACAAGAGAATAATAGGGCAAGATGAGGCGGTGACTGCAATTTCAAAAGCAATAAGAAGGCTCAGGAGTGGTTTTTCTCAGAGTAAACGTCCAATTTCAACTTTTCTCTTTTTAGGTCCTACGGGAGTCGGAAAAACGGAAACAGCAAAGGCACTATCTCAAATATACTTTGGGGATGAGGCAAATATGATCAGACTTGACATGAGTGAGTATCAGACACAAAATGAGGTGGAAAGATTGTTAGGCGGTGTTCCTGGAGGGATAGAAATAGAAAACTCATTACCTGAGCAGGTTAGGCTTCATCCTTTTTCACTAATACTATTAGACGAATTTGAAAAGGCACATCCGCATATATTAGATATTTTTCTACAGGTTTTTGAAGATGGTCGACTTACGGATAATAGTGGTAAAACGGTTTCATTTAAAAATACTATTATTATCGCAACAAGCAACGCGGGCTCAGAGTCAATTCGTGAGATGATGCATGAAGGGAAAGACCCATTTCTTGCGAAAGACGTTTTAGTAGAGGGATTACTTAGGGAAGGAGTTTTTAAGCCAGAACTTTTAAATAGGTTTGATGATGTGATTATTTTTACCCCACTTTCTGTTTTTGAAGCGACTGAAATCGCGAAGTTGATCTTGGCATTATCTTTGAAGTCATTAGAGGATGAACAGATTTTTATAGGATTTGACGACAAGGTTGTAAGTAAAATAGTGCACGATTCATTTGATGAAGAGGCTGGTGCTAGAAATATGAGAAGATATGTAGGGTCGACTATTGAGGACTATATATCAAAGCTTATACTGGAAGACAAGTTGCAAAAAGGAGCACATGTAACTTTAACTGTCGACGAGACCAACAATTTTATATTACAATAATATTACTATGAAAATATCAATCTTTGAAGTTGAAAAATGGGAGGAAGACTTTTTAAAAAAATCTTTGCGTAGTTCTGATGAGTTATCGTTCTTTAATCATCCCCTTACTCTTTCAGACATAGATTCTATAAGAGACACAGATGCTATAATCATTTTTATCTATTCTTCTATAACAAAAGAAATTCTTGATGCCTTACCTAATCTCAAATTTATCGCGACTATGTCAACAGGTTTTGATCACATTGATCTTTCAGTTTGCAAAGAAAAGAATATACTTGTTAGTAATGTTTCAGGATATGGTGAAATTACCGTGGCGGAACATACCTTTAGCCTTCTCTTAGCTCTTTCTCACAGGCTTATAGAATCATACGAACGAGTAAAAGAGGGATACTTCTCACCTGAGGGGCTAACCGGATTTGATTTATCTGGTAAAACGCTAGGTGTTGTTGGGGTGGGTAGTATTGGGACTCACGTTATAGAAATAGCTCATGGATTCAACATGAATGTCTTAGGATATAAAAGAAGTCCTGATCCTGAACTTGAAAAAAGGTTTAATTTTAAAATTGTTGATCTTCCGACTCTTTATGCAAAGTCTGATATCATCTCACTTCATGTCCCATACACAAAAGAAACGCATCACATGATAAATGATGATGCACTTTCTCAGATGAAAGATAAAGTTGTTTTAATAAATACTGCAAGGGGCCCACTCATTGACACAACTGCAGTTCTTAAATATTTGGATAATGGCAAGTTAAGAGGAGTAGGTTTGGACGTGTGCGAAAACGAGCCAATGCTACGAGAAGAGAAGCAAATATTATCAAAGGAATTTAATAAAGAGGATCTCCTATGTATGCTTGAGGAAAAAATGCTTTTAAACTATAAAAATGTGATAATAACTCCACACAATGCATTTAATAGTAAGGAGGCATTAGAATTAATACTGCAAACAACCGTGGACAATATCTCAGGGTTTATCAATAATACTCCCAAGAATACGGTTTCCTAGTTTTTATAATAAGAAAGACTTTAATAGTCGTAGTCTGGTATAGAATGGTAGAGCTTTTATAAAAATGGCTCTCACAAGAGCCCTTCGTTTAGTAGCTCTTATTCCAATAAATATAGCTAGGAAAGTCATTATTAGATAATATACCCATAAATCATTTCTATAGTTATCCCCTTTTTCCATATATGCTCCAGCAATTTTAATTTCTTTCTTGCTACCCGTCTTGTTTCCGGTTTTTGTAGTTGCAGCCAATACTTTTCCATTTCCCTTAGAAGATACCATAAAATAACTTTCCGCCGTGGCTTCAACTACTGTATCTTTCCCTGTAGTGCCAGTTACATAGGAGAGCGCAGTATAATGTCCCGCAGGTGCATTATTTGTAAGAACTAACCCGGTTGTTAAGCGTTTTGTTTTTTGAGCTTCGATATCTTCAAGATCAAATGATGGTCCCCCCATAAATTCTCCATCTTTGTAGAGCCCTATTAACAATTTTGCTCCATATATTTTTCCTGTTCCGTTATTTTTTGTGTCTACAAAAAATGTTACAGTATCTCCAGGATTTACAAACTCTCCCACATTATTTTTATTTGTAACCGTAAGTTTTCCTCCGGATTCTGGATCCTTTATTTTTTCTTGACTATCACCATTTGATATTTGTTCTAATGAATGTTCTTCTTGTGTTACTTCTGTAATAAATTTACTTGCGCCACCGATACTTCCTGACCAGTTTCCAAAAACGTTAATAAAAGCAAAAAAACCATTTGTTTTGAAAAAATTTGAGTTGATAAAGTTAATCAGTGAAACTGCAGAGTATGCATTTCCGGTTTGTATAAGTCCATCATTTCCATGAATAATGTTGGTCCCGGTATCTGCCTTTGTTTTAACGGTGTTTTTTACAATAGCTGTGTTCTCAGTTATAAGAGCAGTATCACAATCACAGTCATTATTATTATTTGAGAGGCTTAAGGTGTCTCCTCCATTTTGAGGTTCAAAACTATCCCACCCCAAAAAATTACCAGTCCATTTTCCTAGAACGTTTATAAATAGCTTTTGGAATAGTGCTCCGACAGCATTTGTATTTACCATATCTACAATGTTTATAATGCTGTGTGAGGTGCCGGTCTTGATCATTGAAGAAGAGCTAGCTATATCTATGCTGTTGTTCCCGGTATTCGTATCAGCTGTTACATCATTTTCTATAAGTGCAATATTTTTCATGGTTGCAGATGAACCACAGGATGCACATTCTGTTTCTTCATGAAAGTCAGGAAGAATTATATTGCCTGAAAAGTCTCCAAATATATTAATGGTGACTATATGGATAACAGAGTCGACAACAGTGAAATTTGCTTTATTTACGAGTGAGACTACAGAGTATGCATCCCCTGTTTTGATAAGGGCGTTTTCTCCTTCAGCTATTTCATTTCTTCCTGTAGACGCGGTGGCAAATACATCATTGTCAAGATACACATAGTTTTTTGCATCAGTTACAGAAACGTTAACAATCGGGTTTGTATTTTTATCCTGAGAGATGATCGTGTAGGCAAGATTAAATGGTGTAGACAAATCTATACTTTCTGCATCGTCTACAAAGATATTAATAGTTTGATTTATCACCTGTGAATTAATTGAATTTGTGTTTACTGTGTTGTCTACAGACACGAGCGTTGTAGAATCGCCCGTTGTAATAGAAGAGCTTGAGTTCTGCTGTGCAGGTGAGGAGCTCTGAGGAGTTTCGTGAGAGTTACTTGAAGGTAAGTTAGATGAAGCCTCTTCAGCGTCCGGAGGAGTAAGCTCAGCAGAGGTGGTTGAAATATTTTCTCCTGTGTTAGATGCTCCCGCAGTTGTATCATGCGCTTCAGTTGTATTTGCTTGTGTTGTGTTTTCTGCGGCTTCACTTGGAGATGGAGTGGGGGTAGTAGTTTGGGTTGGTGTTGGATCAGCTTGCTCTATTACAGTAGGCGTAGGGGTATCAGTTGGTGTTTCATCAAGCGCGTAGACTGTGAATGGCGAGATAGAATTGACTCCAATAACAAGAAATATAATAAAAAGTGCGAAATATCTTTTGAATCCTGCCATATATTTTTTTATGTATAAAACGATTTGCCGCTATAAATCAGATCCTGAGGAGGAGAGTTTCCTCCCCTCCTCAGAGAACTTACCAAAAAACTATTCAACAACGTTTGTGTTAACAACGTTATTTACTGCTACTCCTGTTGAGGATGCACCTGTCATTGAAAGTTGTGCACCAAGAAGCGCAACGTTTGCGTTCTTTCCTGAGTTAGAAGTGCCTTTAACGTTTGTTACAACAAAAGCAGAATTTGCTTGTGTTGTATTTCCGTTTGCTACTCCAACGTTCAATTTAGGGCTAACACATCCACAACTTGTTTTGTTGTAGTTTACCTGTTGAGCTACACCTACGCTTGTAGTTGCTGCTCCGGTTGATGACCCTTGGATTCCTACTGCTGCTGCGTTAAGATTTTTCCCAGTGTTTGAGACTCCCTTAACGTTTGTAACAACAACTGCATTATTTGTTTGTGTTGTGTTTCCATTTAACGCACCAATATTTACTGCAGCAAATGTTGGGGTTGCAGCGCCTAGCATTACTGCTCCAGCTGCTGCTGATACGACTAATTTTTTAAAATTCATATATTTATTCACCTCCTTTTTTTTAATATTACGAAAAAAAATCGGCTGTGTTCCCATGGGAAGTAAAACCGATTTTAAGTAAGTAGGAAAGAATATTATTCATATTTTAAAAAAGGATAAAAACCTACAAAAAAAAGACACTTCACCCGATAAAATCGGGATCAGTGCCTCCGTTAACGGCCAGCATTTCCTTGTTAAGGTAATTTATAAACTAATATTAAGTTAATTGTCAATGCTCTGTTTGCATATCATACATGTTTTTTCCTGCGGCAACTAAGGGTTTCTTAATATTTTTTTCTGTAATTTGTGTTACTAAAAAATCCTGTACGCAAATCTCAACAGTGCCCCATCCACGGATATTCTGCAAAGAAGAAACAAGCTCATTGACTAGATCAGGAGTAATTTTTTTCGTAGAGTATTTGTCTGCCATGATGATATTGAAGGGCAGACATATCATCTAAAAATATAGCCTTTTGTCTGGTGGTTGTCAACTGGTAAATCTTATTTAAAAAATGATTTAAGCATAATCTCAATATTTAACATGAATTGTTCTATGCCAGTTTTTTTTTCGTGTTTATTTTTTTTATTTTTATGAGTTGCCGTTGGTTTTTTTACTGTTTGAGTGCTTGTAATACTTGGAGGCTGAATAGTATTTCTGATTTGAGAAGATGTAGTAGATGAGTCTATCTTAATTTCTACCTTGCCATCCTTAAAGCTATCTATAACCTTTTTTCCCCCGTTTGCCTCTATTGATATATGCGTTTCAGCTTTCCCCCCTGAAGTGTTGGTTTCAACGTATACAGATGTATTTGCGTCACCTGTTGTGAAAGACTCAGCATAAGTATTTGAGAAAGAAAGAGAAAGAAGGACAAGGGGAAGTAGAAATAATATTTGTTTTTTATTCATTTTTAGAAACAGTATGAATTATTTTATACTTCTTTCTTTTCTATTTTGTCAAGAAAGTTAAGGTTTTCAAGTTATATTATCGTATGAACATTCCATCTCCAAACGAAAAAAATCGAAATGTTTTCTCTTGTGCAACTTTATACAATCTCAATAATTGTTTCCTTCCGGTAAATGCTGCAACTAGCATAAGAAGGCTTGATTTTGGCACGTGAAAATTTGTGATGACTTGATCTGTGCATTTTAATTTTGTTTTTGCAGTTATAAATAGATTTGTTTTTCCACTCAGTTTTTGAACAATTCCATGAGAATCGGAGGAAGATTCGAGTGCCCTTACTACAGTTGTACCTATTGCGACTATGCTCCTTCCTTCTTTTCTTGCATTATTTAGAAGTTTTGCTGTAGCGGTATCAATTTCATAAAATTCTTCATGTAATTTTTGTAGTTTATATTGCTCTTCACGTAAGGGAGCAAATGTTCCTAGGTTTACATGTAAAGTAATAAAGCATATTAAGTGCCCTTGTTTTTGTAGTTTTTTCATAAGGTGTCTTGTGAAGTGGAGGGATGCGGTAGGAGCAGCTACTGATCCTTCGTTTTTTGCAAAAACAGTCTGGTATTCTTCTCTTAATTTTTTCCCCTTTATAGTTGTATGTTTTATATATGGAGGCAGGGGTGTTATTCCAATTTCTTCAAACACTCGCAAGTAACTATTTACAGGAAAGGATGGTTTTAGGGAATATTCTTTGTCCTGCTTTAATATAACTTTGAAGAAATATTCCCCTGCAGTTATTATTAATCCTTTTTCTAATTTTTTATTTGCCCAGAAAATTAATTTTTCACCCTCTTTTCGTATGAATAGTAGGTCTACCTTCCCTCCCGTTGGTTTTTGTCCAATTACACGAGCAGGGATGACTTTTGTATTATTAAAAACTAAAACTGAATTAGGAGATAAGTAGTTGCCTAAATTTTTAAAAGTATCAACTGAAATATTTTTTGATTTTCTATCATAAACTAACAGTTTTGCGCTGTCTCGTGGGTGTACCGGATTTTGGGCTATAAAAGATTCAGGTAATTTGTAATCATACTCTAATAGGATTTTTTCAAAATCAGATTTTACCATTTTTTATTTCCTCTCTGATTTTTATTATTTGAGATTGGAAAAAATATAAATTGTGATACGAAAAGAGAGTAAGTGGAGTTATCTCATGTGCCTTTAGTAGATGCGCCAAATAAGAGCGTTTATATTGCTGACATACAAAACAAGGACAGGTTTTATCAAGCGGTTCATTATCTTTCAACATCTCACTTTTCCTCATATTAATTCTTCCAGTTGATGTAAATATTATTCCACGTCTTGCGTAATGAGTTGGTGCTATGCAGTCAAAGGTGTCAATTCCTGCTTTTATAATAGGAATAAAATCATCGGGATGCCCTATTCCTAGTAGATGTCTTGGTTTTTCATCTGGAATATTGGGAATTACCCATGATAACATTTCTGAAAGGGTATCTTTGTTATCTCCAAATTCTCCTCCTATAGCTATCCCATTAAAGTCCATTTTCCCAATGGTTAGCGCACTATCTATTCGTAAATCCTTAAATTTTCCACCTTGAACAATACCATACATGGCTTGATTTGATTTTTTAATATCTAGACAAATCTTTGCCCATCTGTGGGTTTTTTCCATAGACTTTTTTGTATATTCATAATTTGCGATAGGACTTGTGCACTCATCAAATGCGTTTATTATGTCAGCCCCTAAATCCTCCTGAATCTTAACCGATTCGTTCGGTCCTATAAATATTTTTTTTCCGTCAATTGGAGATCGGAATTCAACTCCATCTTCCGTAATTTTTACTTTTTGTGGTTGTTGACCCTCAGAAATTGAGAGTGAAGACTTTTCTTTTAAAATTTTGCCTACCCCATGATCCATCCCGAATCCGAGCGAGAATACCTGAAAACCACCAGAATCAGTCATGATAGGGCGATCCCAGTTAGAAAATGTGTGTAATCCTCCTGCTTTCTTAATTATTTTTTCTCCGGGTTTAAGGTGTAGGTGAAATGTATTTTCAATTAACACTTGTGTCCTAGTTTCCTTTACCTGATCCCATGTTAAGGCTTTCATCGTTGCCTGAGTTGCAACGCCAACGAGCGTTGGTGTCTCAATTTCTCCATGGGGAGTTTTAAGTATTCCTGCTCGGGCATGGGAACTACTTGATTTTTTCACAATATCAAAAGAAATCATGAAGCAATTATACTCGAGCTACGTCGAGAGTACAAACCAGTTTATACTCGAGCTACGTCGAGAGTACAAACCAGTTTATACGTAAGCTACGTCGAGAGTACAAACCTGATATATAAGCATCAGCTACCGAACAGAAGTTTATAGTTCTAGTGTATTTTGTGCATGGGTGGATGGTTCTTTTTTGCTTTTCTTTGTTTGATTACGAACAAAGTCGCAATAATCACATCCGAATGTAAAATCAGGAGTTGTGTCAGAAGTAAGCACTATTCGAATTTTTTGAAGAGCTGAAGATATCCATGAAGTGTCCCCTGTATACGAAATAATAGATAAATCAAATTCTAATTTTCCGTCAAACCTTGCTCTATTCCGTCTTGCATTTGCGAATACAAAATATCCTGTATGTGATACTTTATATCCTGAGTTTCTAAATATCCATTGATAAATTTCCATTTGGCGCTTGTAACTTTCTTTATATTCATCATTCAGGTTGATGGTTCGATCTGTGCTTGTTGCTTTATAGTCAACAATGAGTAATTCTTCTTTTTTGTTTTGCCATACATCATCAATTGCTCCAGCCACAATGAAATTAGTATCACGTTCGTGATAGCTTTTCCCCTTAAAATTTTCTCGCCATCTATCAATTTCAGGATGCTTAAATGGAACTGCGTCTATTTTATATTTTTTCATAAGTTCGTGTGTTTCGCTGTTTGCCCGAAGAAGGTCAAACTCTTTTTTTAAAAGCGTGTCAACAGTATTGTTTAACGTAAAAGTAGGCATGCTAGGTCGTGCTATCCCCAACCTTCTGTCTAGGTAAAAACATCGGGGGCATTGCATAAATAAGTCAATTTTAGATCGAGAGATCTTATATGGTTCAGTAGACTTGGGATTAAAAAGTGGACTAAATCTATACTCATAAGAAGAAAGAGTTTTATACATAAGGAATTATTATAGTGTTATCAGGTTAAAACATTCAAGCATGTCAGAGTGGTTCAGATTTTTGGTTTTTCTCCGGTGAAGTAGCAAATAAATGATAAAATTACAGTCGTAATTAAAAACTCAGGAGTAAATGCTATAAGCGTATCTGAAATTGAATTGGATGAGGAATCAATTCTTAAAAAATCCCATATTAAGAAACCAACATATAAAGTAACTATTCCCCATCCTTGCCATGTTGCAGGTCTCCAACCTATTCCATGACGCAAGGAAGCAAACCACCGTTTTTTCATATCTGTTAAAATAGTACCAGTATATGTCCCATTCTGTCAAAAAAGCTCTTGACCATTTTAAAAAGACAGATCCTATTCTATATAAAATAGCGATTACACTTGATATTCCAGAGTTAGTACCTCGTGGAGATCATTTCTACTCTCTTGTAAGGGCAATAACAAATCAGCAATTGTCGGGGAAGGCAGCGGATACAATTTATTCAAGAGTCTTAAAATTATTGCCTGATGAGAAATTGAATGCTTCTGAAATACTAAAAATTGATGACAGCGCGCTACGAAGCGCAGGGTTGTCATGGAATAAGGTTTCTTATCTAAAGGATTTGGCTTATAAAACAGTCCATGAGCAGATACCTTTTGAAAGCCTTGATAAAATGAAGGAGGAGGATATAGTCGCGGAACTAACTAAAATAAAGGGGATTGGGAAATGGAGCGCTGAGATGTTTTTGATGTTTCATCTATGTCGTCCAGACATATTTTCATATGGGGACTTGGGTTTAAGAAATGCCATCCAAAAGATATATGTCTTAGATAAGCATCCGACAGTAAAAGAAGCGGAGGAGGTATCTATTAAATGGAGCCCATATAGGACATATGCAAGTAGGATTTTATGGATAAGTTTAGACAAGAAAGAGGTATAAATGAAGGTACTTTTACATCAGTATCTAATTATCGCTTAATTTTCCTTCATCAAGCATTTCTACGCCTTTTATATCGGGTAGCGCATTTCCCATAATTCCCTTTAAGTCTCCCTGCATTCCAAACGTGTTATCGATTACCTGCCGAATATTCTTTTCATCTCGAGACCATTTATTTGCAAAGTATCTTTTTTCTTTTTCAATTTCCGTTTGCATATTTGTAAAGGCTTCTATTATTGCTTCAACTCGATGTTTAAACTCTGTGCCCGAAAGATAGGTATATAGTATATCCATTTTTTCTTGTTTCCCTTCGTTGGCTCGTTTTGCCATAGCAATTTGAACCAATGATAGGCGTAATGAATATGCAAGCCCCATAACAAATGCATGTTTTACAATCCATACACCTTTGTGAAATTTTGCACTTTCAACGTTGCTAGGCACCGCTTCTGATATGAGGACTGCATACTCAGCAGTAATAGATCGTTGATCTGATTTTAATTTATCTATCCATGGCTCACTCCATGCTTTTGTATTTTTAAGTTCCCATAATATTTTACCGCATATATTCCCGTTTCTATCTGTTACCTCCTGAATAATATCTCCTCCGCGTGTGCCTTTTGCAACTTCAGATATGGTGTCATTGGGGAATTCATGTTTAAGTTTTTCTTCGAATTCTAGTTCAAATGCCTCTCCTTGTGTTTGCTGAGACCCTTGTTGAAGTTTACGCCTGGCATCTTCGAGCTCTTTTAATGTGTCAGATAACTGTTTATCTTTTTCTAGAATTTTAAGCCTTTGTTCTTCTTCTGCCTTTTTAGTTGCTTCAAATTTAATTTTTTCCGTGTCAGATGCCAATTTTTTCTCCATCTCAAGTTCCCTTTCTTCATCCCGTGTTTTAAGGTCTCGTATTGATTTATTTAGCTCGAGCAAGTTTTCTTGGAGTTTCTTGTTTTGTTCGCGTAGTTCTGATTTTTCATTTTCTGAATCTTTGAGCATTAGTTCTTGTTCAGATTGAAGTTTTTTTCGTACTTTTTCTTCTGTCTCAGTTTTTGCTTTTTCTATATCTTTTTCAAAATCTTCCTGAAACTCATGCTTTAGGGCTTCAGTTAACTCGATCTCTTTTTTACAGTGGGGACAAAGAAATGTATTTTGCATGGTGGAGAGTTACTTTATCATATGAGCATGTATTGTTTCAATTGCATTTTGTTTACAAACTCATTTATTGAGAGTCAACTAGTTTATATCCGCGCGTTTTAACAGTTATTATTTCTTCTTTTGCGTTTTGGGATTTAAGTTTATTTCGCAGTCTTGCAACCAATCTATCTATAGCCCAGTCAGATACGCCAAAGGTTTCTGCCTCCGGCCAAACACGTTCTATTATTTTTTCTCTCTCACACACCTCATTCATGTTCTGTTTTAGAAATGTGAGTAGGAGATGTTCCTTTTTACTTAGCTCAAGAATTTGCCCATCTTTTTTATTTGATTGTATCTTTTCATGTAAAAAACGTTCAAACAGCGGACTAAAAACAGTCGTATCATGTATGATAAGACCGGTTTTAAACAAATACTCACCCTTAAGCGGCATCTGCTTATTTCCCTTTACTATATCTTTTAGAACTTGTCTTTCCTCGTCGCTAAGGCTTTCCCAAAGCTCTTCGGATTGCAAGGCTATTCTTTCGTCTTGAAAAAGAAAATCAAAAAGTGTATCTGTTCTTACGCTCTCTTTTTCCTCATGTAGTGCAATAAGGGCATATTGGAGATATTGGTTATACCCATCAACCAGTCGTAAAAGTTCGGGTTCTAGGTTCACAGACCCTTTTAGTGGGTATTGTTCTATAGTTTTCTCAAAAATAATTTTAACGTCTGATGCCTTTGCTGGTTTTACATAGAGCGTGTCAGCAAATACAGAAAGCGCTTGCTTTGTAAATACACTTGATGAGTGGGCATCTAGCGGTCGTACGCTTGTAAATACAAACGACAGCTTGTTTTGAGTCGCATCTATAAGTCCTTGAAAATTTGCGAAGAACGAGTGAGTTGCTACATCAATTATCCTATCAAAACGGATAAAAAATATTGTGGGATTGAACCCTGCTTCACATAGATAAAGAAGGCTTTTTCTTACACCATCTATTGTTAGAAATAAATCTTGGGTTTGGATGCTATCTAAAAATAGTTGTGATATTTTCTTTTTAACATCTGGGTTGGAAACATTTTCTTCTACAAAATCCGCAATCCTTTTAAAGGTTAAAATCCAAAACGGGAATATCTCGCGTTCTACTAAATTGTTTAAATCTACGGGGATAAAAATATGCGTTTCGTCTCCTATGTATTTTTTTTTAATATCTTTGTGGTTTAAGAAAAAACGTAAGAAATTACTGATTCCAACACGCTTCATTCCTACAAGTACAACCGATCGCCTATTCTTAAGAAGTAGTCCAAGTTTTTCTGAGTCAGACGACCTAAATTCAATCGGGTAAGATTTTTCAATAATGAAGGTTTTCATGTTGGTATTGTACAGCTTTAAGGTAATCTTATCAAACATATTTGTGTCAGGTTTGTGTCTGGAAAATAGTATTATAGAGTCAAGCTAAAGTAGAAGGCATACTGTAATATGCAAATATGGCAAATGTGGAAACTAGTAGAAAGACATTACCGGTGTATGATGCCAGGAAATTTTCTCCCGACAAGGATCAAATAGTGGCAAGACTTGTGGGTCCTGAGTCAGAAGTTTTTGGCAAGCAGCCTGTGGTTATATATAAAAGAGAGGAGGTAAGAAAATAATATGGCAAGACTTATCGAAGGACAACCCATGAAAGGTAGAGTAGTTGGGGAGCCTAAGGGGATTAGTCAAAGAGCAAGTTTAAAGCGTTCTGAGGAGAATCAGCAGGGTAGTTTATGTACTCCAATTTTCCCTGATCAGACGGTTGCACGACGTCAATGGCCAAGACCTTCAAAAACAAAATAATTTCCTGATATTCCAATGCATGCGAACTGGGTATTTTTTCTCATATTTTCAGCATGCATTGCTGAGTTAATCCATTGTGGTATTACCTCCATAGGGTTTGAATTAAAGGCAATATTTTCGGTGACAATGCTATAAGTAGTATAAGGAAGGGTGTGATTTGCTATCCTATTTGTGAATCCTTCATGAGTAAAATTTGTAGTAATTTCGCCTGCACGAATTTGGGCAAATGAACATGTCTCAGGAGTTGAAGATACCACAAAAAGCCCATTTGCCTTTCTGTAGTCATTCACTTGTTCAAGTAAATATTCAGACATTGATTGCTGTTGAGGAGCTTCTTTTACAGGAGTTACCACAACAGTGAGAACTTGAATTTTTACAGGTGTTTGTGTAGGTGGACTTATAATAGGTGCTGAAATAGGAGTAGGTGTATCAGTTTTTGTCGGAGTACTGGTACTCATTTTTGCCGCGACAGCCGGTGCAGCCTCTACGGGTAATGAATTTAGATAAAAGACAGTAGTGTAAATGCTAAAGGAGAGTACAATAAAAAAAGTCAAAATGAACAGAAAAATTCTTGCCCTGTGCATGAGATGTACACTGTACGAAATATAGAATTTAATTGTCAAATATTTACTTAGCTTTCATATTATGTGTTTATGCTTATAATTCAACAATAGTTAACACTTATTTATTCTAATGTTCTTAGGAATTTAAGAATAGATTTCCCTCGTTGAGTTAAAGAGTGTCTAACGCTCGTTTTATGAGCCTGCTTCTTTATAAGACCTGATATGGTTAGTTTCCTTACGTGTTCGCTCGTTGTTTTGTAGTTAACTTTTATTTTAAAAGAAATTTCTTCCAGTGAGATATATGGAAAGGCTTCCAAAATTTCTAGAATTTCAATTCTTGTGTGATTGGAAAAGCCTTTAATGATAGCTTCTGCAGTATACGAAGAAAGCATATTCTATTATTCTCAAGAATAAGCATCTGAGTCAAGGCGTAAGTTTTACCATCGAGTTTTTAATGATGATAAACCCTTCTTCTTCAAGCTGTGTTATGGCCATCTTGAAGTATTCGGAATTGGTAAATTGCCTCTCAAGTTCTTGCAATGGAACAACGTTAGTCGCAAGAAGAATTTTTATGATTGCGCCTCGTATTTGACGCCTTGAACCCTCAAATACAGTTTGTTTTAAGTAGTGCTTACTTTTATGATTAGGATTAATGGTAACTTTTCTTAGGTATACTCCGTAATCCATTAACGCATAGTACCATTCTCTCGGGTTATTGTAGTCAAGTGTTCTCTTGATAACTGTAAGGATATCTTCATCAGGAATTTTTTCTTGTTCCATAAAAAATGTATGGATAAAAACACGTCTTATATTTGTTTCTATAAAAACAAATGGCTTATTCGTTGAAAAAACATATATCGCTCCTGCGGTATTAACACCGATACCAGAGAATGTTTTTAGAACTTTGGGATCAAGAGGTAGCTTTCCTAGATAGCTATGATTTGTAATTTCCGCTATTTTCTTAAGGTATAGCGCACGTCTGTTATACCCAAGTCCGCTCCAGACCCTCAACACATTCTCGTAAGTAGCATGTTCAAGGTCAGAAAGAGTAGGAAATTTATCAAGAAATTCTTTATATTTCGGTAACACTCTTTCTGTTTGAGTTTGCTGTAGCATAACCTCGGATACAAGAATATGGTAAGGATTTATTGTTTTTCTCCAGGGAAATACCCTTTTATGCTTAGCGTAGAAATGCCAAATCTGTTTTTTAAAAATTGATTCTTTCACGCGGATAGTATACGAAAGGTTATTTTTGTGTGGTTTTTTCTTTATAAAACCATTGGTAATATACCACTGGAATAAAGAATAGCATGATTGTTCCAGAGAAAACGAGACCTGCAATAATAGCACCCCCTAGGCCCCTCCACAATGGGTCAGAAAGGGTTATTGGAATAAGACCCATAATGGTCGCAAACGTTGTTAGCGTAATCGGTTCAAGCCTGCTTCCTGTGGCATCAGCGATACTTTTGATGAAGGGCATATTGTGTTTTTCATTGGCGGTTATCTTGTCAACTATAAGTATAGAGTTTTTTACGACAATTCCAAATAAAGCCAGCACCCCAATGAGTGCAGGGAATGAGAGTGGGGTAGAAGAAACTGCAAAGAGAATAAATACACCTGAAATTGAAAGGGGAATAACTAACATAACAATTACCGCCTTCCTAAAGGATGAGAATTGAATAACCATTGTTGCGAGAATAAGCGTAAAGGAAAGTAGCATGGCGCTAAGAATTGAATTGATTGAGTTTTGATTTTCTTCATTTACTCCGCCTGTTTTCCAGGTATATCCAGATGGAAGATTAAGCTTTGAATTGGCAAATTTCTCAAGTTTTGCGTTTATTTCAGAGCTTGTTGCCCCCCCGCGCACACCGGCACTTATAGAAATAGTTCGTTCACCGTCTTCACGTGTAATTTGAGTTGGATTTGGTTTCAACTCTAGTATTCCAAGTGAGGTTAGAGGTACATTCCCTTTTTGAGTTGGAATAGTAAGATTATAAATGTCTTCTATTCGTTGCTCACCCGTTCCAAGTCTTAGTGTAATATCAGTTTCTTCAGAAAAGTCTCCTGTTATTTTTGCACTATCCAACTTTAATCCTGACGCGAATGTTCTAAGCCATCCAGCTATTGTTTCAGCCCCAATATTATGTGTAGTCATAATTTCCTTTTGCGGCGTGAATACAATTTTTGAGGTGCCTTCCTTAATGGATTTTTTTGGCTCTACTATTCCATTTTGATTTTTAAGGTATGAAATTACTTGATCAGCATAACGGTCAAGTACGGACAGGTCTTCACCAAGAAGTTTTATTTGAATATCTGCTCCTGCTGGGGGTCCACCACTTACTTCAGTTACCGTTATTACTCCCTTTGAATAGTTCTTAAGATCTTGTCTTAGATTTTCTGCAAGTTGTATTGAATCACGACTTCTTTCTGAACGTTCTGGTAGTGTTATTGAGAATAAGACATTATTTGTTCCAGTACTGGTAGCGCCTCCCATGTCTGAAAATCCCTGACCTATATCTGATGTTATATAGAGTATATCAGGGGTGGTTCTTAATCTATTGAGAATAGAAATTGCTTCTTTTTCAGTAACTTGAATGTTTGTTCCGACTGGAAGCTCAAGAGATACATATACATTTTTTTGATCGCTTGGTGGAAAAAATTCATTTTTTACAAATCCGAGCGGAAGCAATAAATAGGAAAACAGTGAAAAAATGACAACCATTATAATAACATTTCGCCTGTTGCTCTTACTCGATAAAATACGTTCTAGAATTCGCTCATATTGAACTCCTATTCTCTCAAAACTAATAAATCCATTATCTATATAAGAAGGAATACGTGCCAAAAGCGGATTCTTACGATTTGCTGTCTTTAGATATATTTTTGTTTTCGTGAAGAGTATACGCCATACAATGATTGTGATAAATAGTGTTACTATGAGAGCAAGGACAGAAAAGATTAAAAATATGCCTTTTGGAGCAACAAAAAAGAACAGAATTAATAGTCCGATAAGTAAAAGTATTTGAAGTAGTATGGATACTCTGCGAGGAATTTGGGGTTTGAGTAGAATTACCATAAATGGTAATGTCATAAACATCGCGACAAAAAAGGAGGCAATGAGCGTGCTTGAAACTACAATTGGTATAGATTTAATAAATTCTCCAATAATGCCTGATGCCAGAAGGAGAGGGACAAATGCCCAGACTGTCGTAAGCGTTGTGGTTAAGATTGCGACAATAAAATCTTTCCAAACAAGAATTCCAGTCTCAAGTGCTGTAAATTTCCCCGATCTAAAGTAGGAACTCATCGCAGAGATAACAACGATTGCGTCATCAACTAAAAGACCTAGAGACAGCAATAATGAGAACATGGATAAAAAATTTAAAGAAATTCCTGTAACACGCATTACGGTAAAGGTTATAAGAAAAGTGAGCGGAACAGCAAAAAATGAAACTATTGCAGGTCGTGCACCTAAAAAGATAAATAGTACAGCAAAAACTAAAACAATCGTTAGCGTAAAATCACGAACAAGGTGGCTAAATTGTTCATCAATTTGTTCGCCAGTATTTTGAATACTCCTTACATAGAAGGCATTTTTATGTGGCTCAATGCTTGTTTCCACCAATTTTTCTGCATCGAAAACAGCTTTATCTATATTTGAGCCGGAGGTTTTATATACATCAAATACAATTGCTTTTGTTGCAGTTTGTGTGCGAGAGGCAAAGTATGTAGAGGGAGAATTTGGTTTTGAGCGTTCTGAAATGGATGCAATTGATGACAAGGGTACAATCTCTCCATTAATATTAAGCGTCAAATTTCTGACATCTTCGATGGTAGAAATAGAAGGATCAATTGCGAGACTAAAGGAAGAATTTTCTGTTCTGATTGTCCCTGAAGGAAATGCCGAAAGCGAATTTTTAACAAGCTGAGACAGCGAGAAAGGATTCAGCTGGTATGCATTCGCGGCATTTACATCCATGATAATACTTATTTCTTGTGTCTCAAGACCCCCAGTTCTTACGTGGTCAATTGATGGTAATTCCTCAAGTTTATCCTTAATCGTTTTTGAGAACCTTGCAATACTTGCATAGTCCCCGCTTCCAATAAGCGCGAATGTCCATACTGGTTGATTTTCAAAATCTACCTTTTGAATCTGAGGTTCAAATGCGTCTTCTGGAAGTGTGACTGTATCAACTACCCCTTGTATATCAGTTTTTGCCTTTTCTGGGTCAACTGATGAATTAAATTCTATTTGAATAACGGAAGAGTTATCCTGAGATGTTGAGGTGACTGTGGTAACCTTTTCAATTGATCTGACGGCATTTTCAAGAGGAATAGTAATGAGAGATTCTACATCTTCTGGTCCTGCACCAGGGAGAACTGTTGCAACTATCACTAATGGAATTTTTACCTCTGGATTAAGGCGTCTTGGAAGACTTAAGTATGAAACTGCCCCAATTCCAACTACTATAAGGAGAATAAGTATGGACAGTCTTGGATTCCCAAGATATTTTGCAAACCAACTTTGCTTGAGTTTTGGGTCAAATTGTAATTTGTGAAGATAGGATACTGTTTTTTTCATTACACATATAATTACTTGTCTATTTCTATTTTTTCTCCTGAGACTACGTTTCGATTGAGAATTATTTTGTCCCCCTCTTGAATTCCTGATGATACTTCAACATAGCTTCCGTATACAGCACCTAGTTTTATCGTTTTTGAGATCACCTTATTATTCTTCTCAACAAAAACATATGATGAATTTTGTGACTGAAAAACTGAATCTATTGGTATAAAAGGGACTGATGCTAGAGTGTCTGCGTACCCAATAGGTACCTCAACGGTAACATAGCTTTTATTTATTACTTTTGAGATATATTCAGGAGGTAAAGTGTAGAGAACACTATAAAGCAACGATTTTGTCGGTACGCCTGAGATATAAGAAGGTGTAAGCAGTACTTTTTTCCCATTTATGTGAATTGTGCTTGGTGTTGCTCTTGAAATATTTTCAGCAATTTCTTGAGGTACTAAAAGGCTTAATGTAGCCTTGGGATTATCGCTTGAAATTAACGCAATAACTGTTCCTGTGCTGACCGATTCTCCCGGGGAAACCATAATTCTTTCAACAGTTCCTTCAAATGGTGTTGCGGGGTGCATGAGCGCTGCAGTTACTAAGGCAATATTGTACTGTATTCTGGATGTTTCCTTTGAAAGCAGGAGAGCCTTTTCTTGTAAGTCAAGCTGTTTATACGAGATATCTTTTTGTATATTTACAAGTTGTGTAGGGGGGTTAGTCGTGTTTGTTGTATATTCAAGATTTTTAAGTGTACTTCTTAGCTGATTTACTCCTGCTTGGGCTTGAGCTTTTGCTTGTTGTGCGCCGAGTAACTGTTCCGGTGTTGCGCCACTTTGTTCAAGCGTTTCAAGTTGATCTGTTAACGTATTAAGGATTGTTTCATTTTGATCTAATAGCCCTTTTGTATTTGTTTTGGAGTCATCAGAAATTTTTCTAAGCTCTTCAGCATTATTATTTGTTTTTTCAGTAAGCTCTCTTTGCTTTCCAATGAGGTCTTTTTGTGTATCAAAGGTATCCTGAATGTTTTTATACTGCGCATTCGCTAATTGAGCTTGAAGGTTGGGTGTGCTACCTCCTTGATAGTTGGTTGAGAGAGATACGAGTGTTTGTCCGCTACTGAGATGTTGACCATCTGATACATAAACTTCTTGAACAATCCCTGGCATTTGAGCAACTATTTCTATAACACCCTCTTGTTTAACTTGTGCTTGAAGGGAAATTCTGGGGGATTCTCCAATGGAGTAAACCTCAACTTTTTTAACCAATTCCTTTACGTGCTCTGATTTCATCCCAAGTTTAGAGCTTATATTCCCCAATATGATTATGAGTAGTAATACTCCAAGTGCTATAAAAAAACTAAGGAATGGGTGTTTTTGTGCACGGATTGAGAAATTTTTATATCCAGGTTTTGCCCTTTTCCTCACAGAAAAAAACATATCTTCTATTTTTTTTGATAGGATACCAAACAATCTCAAGCGGTTGATCGGGGCAGATCTTTTGGTGTTTGGCATTTTTGCTAAATGCCTTTTTGCCATATGTGCACGGTGAAGGATTGATTCTAGCAGAAAATGAGGTGCAAGCGCAAGAGTATATGTATTAGTATTTTTTTTGAGATGATTTACTCGTAACGAAGAGCATCAATAGGAGATAGTTTTGCTGCTCGTCTTGCTGGGTATAATCCAAAAACTACCCCAACAAGAGTTGATACTCCAACAGCAATGAGTATAGCAGGTAGGCTTACAATAAATGGAATATGAAAAACTAAAGATGCAAGGAATGCTCCAGAAATACCCAAAATGATTCCAATTAAGCCACCTATAAGAGTCATTACGATTGCTTCAACTAGGAATTGTGTTAGTATATCCTTTTCTTTCGCGCCTATTGCCTTAAGAAGTCCTATTTCTTTTGTGCGTTCTGTTACTGATACAAGCATTATATTCATCACCCCTACTCCTCCAACAATGAGTGAAATACCAGATATACCGGAAATCATAAGCGCAAGTAAGCCAGTTATGGTTTGAACAGTATCTAGAATATCTTGTGCGCTTGCTATCCTAAAGTCATTTTCATCATTTTCATCCAGATTATGCCTATCACGCAGAAGTTGTTCAACATCATCTATTGTTTGATTAATGCTACTTTGATCATAAACGCTCACATCAATTTCTTGAATTTGTTCACGTCCCAAAATATCTTTGGTAACAAAGTCAATTGGAATAAAAAGTGAATTATTGATAAACCCTCCGGCAAGCGCGCTTGAAGATTCCATAACGCCTACAACACGAAAAGACTTATTTTTTATTTTAATTATTTCACCTACTGGAGACGTGTCTTTGCCAAAAAATGTTTCTGCTGCATCAATGCCTATAACTGCGACTCTATCAGATGACGACACCTCATCAGGAGTGATAAATTCTCCATCAGTTATATCAGGGCGTAATATGTTTTGGGATTCAGAAGTACTTCCATAAACTAATAGCTCTTTTTCTTCCCCATTTGCTGATATTGCAACGGAAGCCATAGCGATTGGTACAACCTCTTTTACATTTGTTAAAGAAGTATCTTCTCGGATTGCATCAACATCTTCCATGCTTAGCGCGTCTGATCCGGCAAAGGTGCTTACTTGACTTGATCCCGGATTGATTTGAAAATAATCAGTTCCAAATGACGCAAGTTCATTAGTTATGAAAGCGACTGCCCCTTGCCCAACTGAATAGATAAGAATAACTGCAGTAATTCCTATTATTATCCCAAGCATGGTAAGAGAAGTTCTTAGTACGTTTCTTCGTAGTGATTGAAGTGCTGATTTTATTATTTCCTTGTATTCCATACCTAATTTTTCTTATCAGATATAATTAATCCATCTTTTAATCTAATAATACGCTTTGCATATTCTGCTATATCATCTTCATGAGTTATTAATATTATGGTATGTCCTTTTTTATTGAGATTCGCAAGGAAATCCATAATTTCATGTGCGGTTTTGCTGTCCAAGTTTCCCGTAGGTTCATCTGCAAGTATAATTGAAGGGTTCATGACTATTGCACGTGCAATAGCAACCCGTTGAATTTGACCTCCAGAGATTTGGTTTGTGAGATTTTCTGCTTTGTCTGCAATCTTGACTTGCGTTAAGGCATCAATTGCTCGTTTGGTACGTTCTTTTTGATGTATCCCACCATACATCATGGGACGTTCAACATTTTTAAGAACAGTAGTTCTTGGGAGAAGATTAAAGCTTTGAAAGACAAACCCGATTTCTTTATTTCTAATCTCAGCAAGTTGATCATCTGTATAGGATGATATGTTTTTCCCGTTTAGGGTGTATTTCCCGCTACTAGGTGTATCTAAAGCGCCTAAAATATGCATGGTTGTAGATTTTCCAGAGCCTGATGGTCCCATGATTGCTACAAATTCACCTTTGTTTATAGTGAGACTGATCCCGTTTAACGCCTGATAATAGTTCCCATCTCCAAGGGGATATTTTTTTGTAATTTTATCTAAAAAAATAAGTGGTGTGTTTTGTGGCATGACATTGTTATTTTTTAAAATAGCCCTTGTCTTTTGAGAGCTTCATTAGACAAGGAAACTATGACAGTATCTCCTTCTTGAATACCGCTTAATATTTCTGTTTTAGATTCTCCTCGAATTCCAATTTTCACGGGTTTATAGAGTATATCTTTTTTATTTTTTCCAGGGATGCGTACGGCTCTTCCACCTTTATAGAGCTTAATTGCGCTATTTGGGGCAGAGAGTACGTTTACGAGAGTTTTTGAGGTTATGGTAACATCTGCGTCCATTCCTGATCTTAAGTTTTCATCTGGATTCAAAATTTGTACGTACGTATTATATTTGATTACACCAAGGTTATTCGTTCCTACAGAATCAACCCGGGAGACAATTCCATTATATTTCTTTTTATTTGTGGCAGAGATGCTGATTTCCGCTTTTTGTCCTTCCTTTAGCTTTGAGATATCACTTTCTCCTGTTTGAATTACAACCTCAGGATTTATAAAATTTGCAAGAGTCAGTACTGGTTGCGTTTGTTGTGTCGGGGTATATGCAGAGACCGTTTTGCCGGGAGCAACTGAAAGATTTGATACCGTTCCGTCTGCGGGGGATCGAACAGTTGCGTTTTGTGTTGCACTATAAGCAAGATTTGCATTTCCCAAAGCAGCCTTCGCCTGGCTTACCACTGCTTGTTGATTTTTATACTGTGCTTCTGCTGCGAGCCAATCATTTTGCGTGGTAGTGAACTCAGGCAGGACACGCTCAGATGTTTTAGGGCTGCCATCCGAGTTTTGATATTTTGAATTTGTAGCAAGTTCATAGTAAGTATCCCAAGCTGCGTCCTTTGCTGATTGAAGAGAATACATTGCAGCATTGGCTGTGCCTAATGCGCTTTGTGCCTGAAGAAGCGTAGCAAGTGCGCTTGCTTTTTCTTGTTCTGAAGCACTACTTTTAACGGTGAACAGTTCGTCATTTTCTTTTATATTTTCACCATTTTTAACAAAAATATTTTCAATCGTACCGTTTGTGGGAGAATACACATCAACTCTTCCGGATACCTCTATCTGTCCGGTTTCTGTCACCTGTTCGCTTATTGTACTTCTTGTGATTTTTGCAGTCGTATAGTCCGGCTTTCGGGTTAGAGCAGATATGGTGCTTGAGGCTACTAGTACGCCTATAATGATAACTGTGATTATTAAAAGCTTCTTTTTGAAAGATAAGTGCGAAAACCAGTTTTTAAACTTAATAAATGGCTTTTTTATTGTGTTCATAGGTCGTATGCTGTGTGTCTAGTATATATGATTCGCAGTATAAACTCTACCAAAAAAAGCGAATAAGTCAGTGACGCATATCAAATGCATCTTATTTTTTGGGCTTGGGGTTGTTAAATAAGGGAAATGGTGTATAATAATAAGGATAAATAAGCAAAAGAGGTGGGAAGTTCCCACCTTTTTTAAAATAAAAATATATGGCAGTATTACAGAGATCAGAATTTGCACTAGCCTTAAACCAAATAGCTTCTGAAAGAGGAGTTGACGCATCTGTGATTTTAGAGACAATGCGCTCCGCAATACTTGCTGCGTATCGCAAGGATAATCCTTCTGAAGAAGAAGATATCGCATATACCATAGATTTGAATGAGAATACTGGTGAAACACGTATTTTAAAGGATGGAAAAGACATAACTCCTCCGGGTTTTGGGCGAATCGCAGCTCAAACCGCAAAACAGGTATTACTTCAAAAAATAAGAGAGCGTGAGAAAGACGCGATAATTGACGAATACTCAAAGCGTATAGGCACTGTTGTGAATGGTATGATCCTTCGTTTTGCAGGACCAAATATTATTGTGGATATTGGTAAGGCTGAGGCTATTTTGCCCGCGAATCAAAGAATTTCAAATGAGCAATACTTCCTAAATAAAAAAATGCCGGTATATATTATGGAGATTTCTGAGGAGAAAGGGAGAGAAGTATTGGTTTCAAGAGCTCACAATGGACTCATTGAAGGACTTTTAAAAAGAGAAGTTCCTGAGGTTGCAGCAGGAAGTGTCGTAATAGATAAAATAGTAAGAGAGCCTGGATCTCGAGCAAAAATAGCTGTCTCATCTAAACAATCAGGGGTGGATCCTGTGGGTTCATGTGTTGGTCAGAAGGGAGTACGTATACAGTCTGTTATAGATGCATTAGATGGACTAGAAAAAATAGATGTTATCCAGGGCAGTTCTGATCCTGCAAAATTTATTGCAAACGCTTTATCTCCCGCGAAGGAGCTTACTGTTGAAGTGAATGAAAAGGAAAAAATTGCATACGTTTCTGCTCCAAAAGAAGAACTACCTCTTATAATTGGTCGTGACGGGCAAAATGTACGACTTGCATCAAAGCTTGCAGGATATAACATAGAGGTGAAAGATGTTTCACCAGTAGTAGAGGATGTAGCTACACAGGAGGATCTACCTCAAGGGGAGACACAGGCGGAAAAACTGCCTCAAGCTGCAGAAAAATCAGAATCTGAAGAAAATTCTTCAACCATTGCTACCTCACAGGAAGAAAAAACAGAAGAAACTGCGTAGCTGTATATCTTCAATTTTAATTTACAATACTCATATAATGTGCGCATTGAAAATTCAATGAAAATGAAAGATTGTAAATTGAAAATTTGCAAGAAACAAAATACATTATGGATATAAAAAAAACAAATTCAAATAGTGTTTCTGTTCACTTTCCTCCCGTTGTTTCAGTTTTGGGACATGTTGATCATGGAAAGACCTCACTTTTAGATGCAATAAGAAAATCAGACATAGCATCTCGTGAACATGGAGGAATAACTCAGAGAATAGGAACCTCTGAAATAGAAATAGACCATGAAGGGAAAAAGAGAGCAATAACCTTTATTGACACGCCTGGTCATGAGGCATTTTTTACTATGCGTGCTCAAGGGGTAAACGCTTCTGATATTGCACTTCTTGTGGTGGCAGCAGATGATGGGATAAAACCACAAACCAAAGAATCAATTGAAAAAATTCTTGAGGCAAAAATCCCATTTATTGTAGTTATCACAAAGATAGATCTTGAAACTGCTCAGATTGAAAGAACGAAGCAAATGATATTAGGAGAAGGAATCTTGCTTGAGGGATTGGGCGGTGAAACTCCCTATATAGGCGTATCCTCAAAAACCGGTGAACATATGAAGGATCTTTTAGATCTGATACTACTTGTGTATGATCTTTCGCATACTGAAAAAAAGGAAAATGCTCCATTCATGGGAGTTGTTATAGACTCAAAGTTAGATAAAAAAAGAGGAGCTGTTTCAACGATAATCGTAAAACAAGGAACGCTTAATTCTTCTTCAAAAATATTTGCAAGCGGAAAGGAATTTGGAAAAGTACGAGCACTATTTGCTTCAGATGGGAAAATGGTAAGAGAAGCATTCCCTGGTCATGGAGTTGAAATATTAGGGCTTACAACCGTTATTCAAACCGGCACCTTATTATTTGATATGCCTCAACAGGGAAAATCAGAGAATAAAAGTTCAGAATCAAAATCTCAGTTTTCATCGCAAGACTTGAGAAGTTTCTTTGACGAGCAAGATAAGGAGACAATCTCTATTATTTTGAAAGCTGATACAACCGGTGAGATGGACGCTATTAAAAGTTCATTGCCGGATGATGTTGCTATAGTAGCAGAAGGTCAGGGAGAGATTACTATTGCAGATATTTTACTTGCCAAAGATTTAAAAGCTATAGTTATAGGATTTAATGTAGGAATTACGAAAGAAGCAAAAAGCCTGGCAGATTCTGAAGGGGTATTTTATAAAGAATACACAATTATATACAAGCTATTAGATGAGTTAGTTGACTTAGCGCATGGATTGGGTCAAGAGGAAGAGGTTAAGATTAGAGGCAAGGCTGACATACTTGCTTCATTTCCTACACAAGAAGGAAGAATTTTAGGGGTAAAGGTAGTAGAGGGAAGACTTGCCCTGCAGGATCCTATTATTGTTACGAGAAAAGATATAGAGGTAGGTCGCGCCAAGATTGTTCTTTTGAAGCGAGGCAAAGCTGAGGTCAAAGAGGTTGCAAGAGGTCTTGAATGTGGTGTAACTATAAGTCCTTTTGTTGACTTTGAAGTAGGGGATGTGCTATTATCCCATAGCAAATAAGGCTCTTCATAAATGAGCCTAAAAAAGGCAAGATAGGCAGATATGGATAATTTTAATAAAGTAAAAAGTGAATTAGTGCAGCTCATTTCAGAAAACACAGGTATTGGTATTGTAGTGTCAAGCAATCAGACTTTAGATGTGCTTGCAGCCGCAATATCACTACACCTTATGCTTCAGGACTCAGGAAAAAACTCTCAGGTAGCATCTCAAAAAAACCCAACTGTTGAGCACTCATTTCTAGTCGGAATAGATCAGCTAAAAAATAGTTTTTCTGGTTTGACACGCACACTTACTGTTTCTTTTCCATATCATGATGGGGATATAGAAAAGGTGTCATATAACATAGAAGGTGATAGGCTTAACGTGAACTTATTCGCGGAAGAACAAGGGATAGGGTTTACTGAAAAAGATATAAAATACATAAGACAAGGGTCATCACCTAATTTAATAATTACAATAGGTGTGCTTCAGGCTTCAGAGATAGATGGTTTGGTGGGACAGGAAACAAAAATTATCAATATTGATAATTCGGTACATAATTCGATGTTTGGACAGGTGAATATAGTTGATGCGTCTTACTCCTCACTTTCTGAATTAGTAGCAAAAATAGCAAGTGAATTACAATTTGTCATTGAATTTGATGTAGCCCAAAACTTATTAGACGGTATAGCTTCCGCAACAAATAATTTCATGTCTCCTAAAACGTCTCCATTGGCATTTGAAATGGCTGGATTTTTAATGCAAAAAGGGGCAATCCGAAAAGACATGAAAGAGTCGCGAATACAAAGAGACGAATCCCTTGAGCTGTTGGGTAAAAAAACAGATAATATAACTCGACAGATTCCAAGAGATGGAGGATTTAATAAAACAATCAGCTCAGCACCCCAAGATAGGCAAATTGACGGGATGCAGAATATGGCTCAGGAAGAATTTGGAAATGAAGAAGTATCAAGTCAAATAAATGCGCCAAAGAGACAATCAGTGCAATCTTCAAGTCATCCAAGTGTTCCGCAGCCAGAACCATTTACCCTAGAGGAAAACACATCAGTATTAGACAATATACCTTCAGAAGATGAAGCTCCATCTGATTGGTTTACACCCAAGGTATTTAAATCAACGAAGGGAAATTAAAATTTAGCTGTATAATTTACCTACAAAGTACTAATACTAAAATAGAGAGGACACACAAACTGATAAAAAGATAATTATTGAATTAAGAGCGAGTACCTGGTATAATACTTTATATATTCATAAAAGAAAGAAGATTCTAGGCAAATAACTCCTAAATTGGCCTCGAATTATTAAGAACAATGGCATTATCAACTGACGAAAAGAAAAAAATTATTGGTGACCACGCAGTGGTTGACGGAGATACTGGAAGCCCTGAGGTTCAAATTGCGCTTCTTTCACATAAGATAGAGAAACTTGCCGAGCATTTAAAAATTCACCAAAAAGATTCTCATAGTAGACGGGGACTTTTGAATATGCTTTCTAAAAGACGCAGACTGTTTAACTTTTTAACTAAAATGGATAAAGAGAGATCAACAGGTATTGGTCAAAAATTTGGTCTTTCATAATTACCTCAAGAGTAATAATATAAACCACGATTAATTGACGACAAAAAAAATGAAAAAATTTAAAAAATCTTTCGATATAAATGGTAGAACCATTACCTTAGAAACTGGACTTCTTGCAGAGCAGACGACAGCAGCTGTTTTGGGGCGCATGGGTGACACTATGGTTTTAACCACTGTTGTTATGGGTGCAAATGATACTACGCTAGACTATTTTCCATTAAGTGTTGAATATGTTGAAAGACTTTACGCGGGGGGTCGTATAAAAGGAAGCCGTTGGGTGAAGCGTGAAGGTCGTCCTTCTGATGATGCGATTCTTACTGCACGTCTTATTGACCGTTCAATTCGTCCCTTATTTCCTAAAGAACTAAAGAAAGACGTTCAAGTGGTAATAACAGTTTTGTCAGTTGATGGTGAACATGATCCTGATGTTCTTTCAGCAATTACTACTTCGGCAGCTCTTTCTGTTTCAAAGATTCCCTGGAATGGTCCTATTGGTACATCTCGAGTAGGCTTGATTCGTCAAAATGGAAATGAAGAGCTAGTAATAAACCCACATGTTACAGAATATCCATTTGCAGATATGGATTTGATTGTTTCATCTCTCAATAACCGTTCTATTATGATAGAGGCTGGTGCAAAACAGGTTGAGGAGAAATACTTTATTGACGGTATTAAGAAAGCAAAAGAAGCAAATGCAAAAATAATAGACTTTATAAATGAAATGGTTACGGAAATAGGTGAAAAGAAAGTACAACTCTCAAAAGATGAAAAATTGGAAGAAGTGAAGCTACTCGTTGAAAAATCATACAAAGATAAAATGCATAAGCTCATTGCAGATGGAGTTACGCGTGAAGTAGGAGGAGAATTAGGAAAAATAGCTGAAGAGATTTACGAAGCTGAGAAAGCGAAGGCTGACAGGGATGGAGAGGCGATGGATCTTGATAAGAAAAAGATTGCAACAGGCGTAGACTATGTATTTAAAAAAACGGTTCGTGAGATGATAGTTCGTGAAGGAAAACGCCCAGATGGACGTGGTCTCAAAGAGATCAGAAAAATTTCAGCAGAGGTTGGTATCTTGCCAAGAACCCATGGTTCAGCAGTCTTTACCAGAGGAGAAACCCAAGTTTTGTCTGTTGCAACATTAGGATCGTCATCTATGGAACAATTACTTGAAGGTCCTGAAGGTGAAGAAAAAAAGAGCTATATGCATCACTACTCTTTTCCTCCATACTCTGTAGGAGAAACAGGACGTATGGGGAGTCCCAATAGACGCGAGATAGGACACGGAGCCCTTGCGGAACGAGCTTTAGAGGCAGTTTTGCCTGAATCAACCGTATTTCCTTATGCAATTCGTGTCGTATCAGAAGTTATGAGTTCAAACGGTTCTACTTCTCAAGCTTCTGTATGTGGCTCTACCTTAGCGCTTATGGATGCAGGGGTACCTTTGCTTGCACCAGTTGGAGGAATTGCAATTGGGTTAATGACGTTGGATGATAAGTCCATAGTTTTAACAGACATTATAGGTCTTGAGGATTTTGCAGGAGATATGGATTTTAAAGTTGCTGGAACTACAAAGGGAATTACTGCAATTCAAATGGATACAAAAATTGCTGGTCTTACAGATGAGGTAGTTGAGGAGACACTTGAAGACGCGAAAAATGCAAGAACTTCCGTGCTTGAATCAATGATGAGCGTAATGCCTGAAGCAAGAAAAGATGTTTCTAAGTATGCACCAAAGATTAAGACTATTAAAATTAATCCGGAAAAAATCGGAGAAGTTATAGGTTCAGGAGGAAAAACTATACGAAATATTTCAGCATCAACAGGTGCGACTGTAGACGTTGAGGAGGATGGGACAGTATCAGTTGCGGCAGTAGATGAGGAAGCAGTTGAGAAAGCAGCGCATTGGATTGATCTTATAACTCGGGAGCTTACCCCGGGGGAAATTTTTGACGGAAAGGTAAAGAGAGTGGTTGGATTTGGTGCTTTTGTAGAAATTGTTCCAGGGAAAGAAGGTCTTGTACATGTTTCTGAAATGTCTCCTGAATATGTTGCAGATCCAAATGATGTAGTAAAGCTTGGACAGGAAGTGAAGGTAAGAGTGAAAGAAGTTGATGAACATGGAAGAATTAACCTATCAATGCTCTTTGGAGAAGACGCTGAAAAAGCGAAAGAAGCGGGTAAAAAAGATGATGGACGCGGAGGAGACAGAGGTTCACGAGATGATAAGCCTAGATTCGAGAGTCGTGAACGACGTAGCTTTGGACATGGTGGGGCAGGAAGACGCCCAAGCAGCAGTAGGGGTCAACGCCCTGATGCGGGTTCACAAGGTGGAGGAATCAGAAATGAATTTGGAAGCACATACTCTGGTGCGCGTCGTCCACGAAGATAAGGCACTATCTTCATATTTATTATTCTAGGGAATCTGAAACATTCACTCAATCGGACTTTTTAGAGGTAATCAATACGGTTAAACTCCAATCAGATTTTTATTTTTCATGATAATATTTTCTATTCTTGCTATACTAATTCTATGATTGATAAAGGGTATCCCCTTAACTTAAGTGGATTAAATACGAATAACTCAAATAGTTCCAATTCAGCACAGGATTCAATTCCATCACAAAATAATCCCGGTTCATTGGATAGCTTTCCTCAAATAACAAAACTTGAGCAATTGGTTTTAAAAGCTTCTCTTCCTGTGGATTTGCATGAAAAATCTATGGGAATGATTCAGCGTTTAAAACTTATTAAGCATGAGTCGAGTTTCTTTATGGAACTTGATCAGATTGGACGATACATAGAATGGATAACTGCTCTTCCTTGGAATTTCGAAACAAAAGATATCCTTGACTTGAATCATGCAAGACAGGTCTTGGAAAAGAATCATTATGGTTTGCTTCAGGTGAAAGAACAGATTCTCCAATATCTATCCGTAATGATTATTAAAGCTTCTCAGGGAAGCTCAAAGGACCATTTTTCAAGAGCGCCAATTATTTCTCTTGTTGGACTTGCGGGAGTAGGAAAAACAACAATTGCGTACTCTATAGCCGAAGCACTAGGAAGACGCATTGAGCGTATCCCATTTGGAGGGATGGGGGGTGCAGCTACTCTAAGAGGTCAGTCTCGATCTTCACCGGATGCTGAACCAGGAGCAGTAATGAAGGCGTTACGTCGTTCAGGGACAAACAATCCTGTTATTTTACTGGATGAGATAGACAGAGTATCTGAGGCAGCAAGAGGAGATATAATGGGGGTGTTGGTTGAATTATTAGATCCAGAGCAAAATAGAGCATTTACTGATCACTACATAGATTACCCCTTTAATTTAGGTAACGTTTTATTTGTTGCAACGAGTAATAATACAAAAGATATCTCTACTGCAGTTTTGGATAGACTTGAAGTGATTCAAATGCCTTCTTATGCGGACGCAGAAAAAATTACGATTGCGAAGAACTATTTACTGCCTAAAATTCTTGCTGAATCAGGATTTACAGCAAATTCGGTGATAGTAACTGACGCGGTTTGGGCAGAAATTGTGCGACCCCTCGGATATGATCCGGGAATTCGTTCTCTTGCTCGTGCGGTTCAGGATATGGTAAGAAAAGTTGCACTGTTTCAATTAGATGGAAAGCTGCCTAAAGGGCAACCGTTTAATTTAACAGATCAGAATCTACGTCAATTTATCCCTCAATGGTAGGGAGTATGTGAAAAATATTTATTTTAACAGGCTTGACGATACTAAAATTTTATAATGCTTTAGAAGTCAACGTGAGTATTGAACGATTTCTTGATAGAATAGACTATTACAATTAAAAATGAATGAAATAACATTTATCTCAATCGGTGGAATTGGTGATGTCACAAAAAATATGTACGCATATATATATGGGGACGAGATTTTACTGGTGGATTGTGGAATCGGATTTGCAGATAGTAATCTTCCCGGAGTTGATCTTTTAATCCCTGATATCTCTTATCTTAAGGAAGCCATTAAAAATGGGAAAAAAATTGTAGGACTTCTCTTATCTCATGGACACGAAGACCATATTGGGGCTCTTCCTTTTATTTTGCCTCAACTTCCACAATTCCCTGTATATGGGTCAACCCTGACGGCTGCACTCGCAAACGATAAACTTTCAGAATTTGGGGTTGATAGAAGGGTTACAGAAATACAGTTTTCTGATCCAGCGTTAAAACTTGGTGTTTTTTCAGCATCTTTTATACGAATGACGCATTCAATAATTGATGCGTCCAATATTTTAATAGGTACACCTATTGGTAATTTTTATCACGGTTCTGATTTTAAATTTGATTTTACGCCAGTTGATGGAAAGTTATCAGAAGTGAATAAGATCGCGGCAGCTGGAGATTCAGGTATTTTATGTCTTATGTCAGACTGTCTAGGGGCAGAAAAGCATGGACATTCTCGATCTGAACAGAAGATAAAAGATTCATTTGAGCTCGCATTTAGAGAAACGAAAGGAAAAGTTTTTGTGACCACATACTCCTCTAATATCTCCCGTCTCAACCAGGCTATCGAAGTAGCTATTTCTCAGGGAAGAAAGGTTTGCTTTATGGGGAGATCACTCCTGAAAACTCGTGATGTTGGTAGGACACTTAATTATATGAAGTTTCCAAAAAAATTTGAAATACGTCCCCACGAAGTAGCAAAATATAAGCCATCAGAAGTAATGATTCTGGTAGCAGGCTCTCAGGCTCAGGAAAGTTCTGCGTTATCGAGGATTACAAATAATGACGATAGAGATTTACGCATAGAAAAAGGAGATACCGTTATATTTTCAGCAGATCCAATTCCTGGCAACGAAGAGAACATTTATGCTTTAGTAGATAATCTCTCACGACGCGGAGCGCGTGTAATTTATTCTGAAATAACAGATGAATTTCATGTATCGGGACATGGATCTGAAAATGACTTAAAACTTTTAATTTCTCTTACAAATCCACAATATTTTGTCCCGATTGGTGGCACATTTCGACAAATGGCAGCTTACAGGGAAATTGTAAGAGCGATGGGATACAAGGATAACAGTGCTTTTTTAATTGACGCAGGTCAGGAGTTACATTTTTCAAAAGATGGAGTACGATTAGGACGAAAAGTATCAAACGCAACTATTTTTGTGGATCAAATGACAGGAGAGGAAGTAGAAAATTACATAGTAATAGATAGGGTAAGAATTGCCAAGGAAGGAATAATTATAATAATGGTTGAATTGGAAGCTTCAACTGGACAAATTACTGCAAACCCGGAAATTTTAACAAAGGGTTTTGTTTACGAAAAGAAAGAAGAATTTGCTAAAGTATTGGGAGACAGTCTGAATCGCAGATTTGCAAATAAAAAAGACCCCGTCTCCTCAGTTGGCTATTATAAAAAAGCTATTGAAAAAGCTGCTGAAGAGATACTCTATAGAGAAGGACGCTCACCATTGGTTGTCCCCGTGATCATAGAGGTGTAACTAACCATTCTCAGAACGCTTACAAAATAAGCTTATAGTATTGACAACTATATATATTTTGTGTTACATTGAATATGTCACATAAGAAAGGGTATACTGGTTATTGCTTATGGCAAGAAAGAGAAAATATAGCAAAAGAAGAAGAGGAAGTAGGTCAAGAAAAGGTGGCCTTCATGCTAGTACAATATATCTTCTATTTGCACTCTCATTAGCTGCTCTTTCAGGCGTATTATTTTTCTCCTTTATAGATAATTCAGGGATTTTTGCGGATGTTAATAGATACCTAATAGGTTACTTTGGATTGTTTTCGCTTCTTATTCCCATAAATCTTTTACTCATTGCTGGCGTTTTCAGTGGGATAAAAGCAATTTCAAAACTAAATATAGCAGCTGGTTTTTTTCTTTTTACAGTATGTCTTATCGCAGTTTTGCAAAGTGGGCTTGTAGGTCAGGAACTATTTTTACAATTAGCAATGCTTTTAGGAAGCGCTTTTGCGTACACTGTTTTTATTACAGGGGTGCTTATTGGAATTATAGTATTGTTTAATCTTTCCATATCTCAACTACTCCAAATAATTCTTACTGTAGTAAATAGTGGGGCGCATACTATTTCTGAAAAAATAATTCCATTATTAAAGACAAAGAGAAATGTAGACAGCATGAAGGCTATTAAGATTCAAGGCATGAAGGACGTGCCACAACCTACTTCAGTTCCCGCTCCTGTGACTGGAGTGAAGCAGCCTGCAGCCTCAAAGAAAGAGGGGGAAGCAGTTGATGAATTAGTTCTTAATAAGCCTCTGGAGTTAGGTATGTGGGAGTATCCTCCACTATCATTACTTTCTGATCACCACAGTAAGGCTGAGCGTGGAGATGTAAAAAAAATAGCTGCTACCATAGAAAGAACTCTTCAGAGTTTTGGAATTCAGTCAAAAATTGTTGAGATAAATGTGGGCCCATCAGTCACTCAATATGCTATTGAAATCGCGTCCGGAACAAAGCTTTCAAAGATTACAGGTCTTGCAAACGATTTAGCACTTGCGACCGAAGCGCCAACTGGGCAAGTCAGAATAGAAGCTCCCATTCCTGGTAGAAGTCTGGTTGGTATAGAGGTTCCAAACAGATCATTAGAGCTTGTTGGTCTCAAAGCTATACTGTCATCTCAAGTTATGCAGAAGGCTAAGTCAAAGCTATCAGTTCCTTTAGGGCTAGACGTTTCTGGTACTCCAATTATTGCGGATATTGCCAAGATGCCTCACGTACTTATCGCAGGAACTACTGGTTCGGGAAAATCAGTGCTTATTAACGCATGGGTTTCATCATTATTATTTAGAGCAAGCCCATCTGAAGTAAAATTTATAATGATTGACCCTAAAAGAGTAGAATTAACCGGATATAATAATATTCCTCATCTTTTAGTTCCTGTAGTCGTTGAAGCCGCCCAATCAGTTTCAGCTCTCAAGTGGGCACTAAAAGAAATGGATAGAAGATATATAAAATTTGCAGAAAGCGGGGTAAAAAATATTGATTCATATAACGAGTTAGCAGGATTTCAGGCATTGCCTTACATTGTAATATTTATTGATGAATTAGCAGATCTTATGGCGCTTGCCCCTGTAGAGGTGGAAGATTCTATTGCAAGACTAGCACAAATGGCGAGAGCTACGGGAATTCATCTTATCTTGTCTACGCAGAGACCATCAGTTGATGTACTTACCGGGTTAATTAAGGCAAATGTGCCGTCACGTATTTCATTTTCAGTATCCTCAATGATAGATTCAAAAGTTATTATTGATACTCCTGGAGCAGAGAAATTATTGGGGCGCGGAGATATGTTATATATTCCTCCAGATCAGGCTAAGCCTACTCGTATTCAGGGTGCATTTCTTTCTGAACAGGATGTGAAGCGTCTTACGAATTTCATTAAATCCAGAGGTGTTCCAGTTGAGTACACAACAGAAGTTGTAGAGCAGCAAGTACATATTAAGGGTAGGGCAGGGATAAGTGGATCGCAGAATACAGAATCTGCGGGAGATGGGAAAGATGACCTTTTTGAACAGGCAGTAAGAATTGTTTGTCAGTATGATCGCGCATCCTCATCTCTATTGCAAAGAAAACTTCAGGTCGGATTTAATAGAGCTGCACGCATTTTAGAACAGTTGGAGGAGGCGGGCGTGGTTGGACCAGGAGATGGCAGTAAACCACGAGAGGTACTAGTTACAGACCCTGATACATTTCTTGCGAATGCCTCGGGACCACAGCAGTAATCTATTTTATAACTTCTATAATGAGAAATATTAGTGATATTTTAAAAGAGGAAAGAGAGAGGAAGGGTTTATCAATTGATGATGTCGTTAGCGCTACAAAGATTAGAAAGAGTTTTATCAACGCAATTGAGAAAGGAGAATTTCAACAACTTCCTTCAGAAACGTACGCTCTTGGTTTTGTAAAAAACTATGCACATTTCTTGGGTTTATCAGAAAGTCGTGCGGCTGCGCTATATAGACGTGAGCACGAGGCGAAATATATAGAGATTATGCCTAAATTCAGGAAAGGGAATGTCTCCTCAGGTAGAAGAATAATACTGCGTTCGCCAAAGGGATATTTAATCATGGCGATAGCAATAGTTGTTATTACCTATATTATTTATCAATTTAGTTTTCTTTTCTTAGGACCAAAATTACGTGTTATAACTCCAAAAAATAATCAAAGCGTTGTAAATGTCATTTCTGTTTCGGGTAAAACTGATCCATACGCTACAGTTCTTGTGAATAACGAAGAGGTATACGTTGATTTATCTGGCAGTTTTAAGAAAAATATATATGTATATTCTGGGGATGACAAAATTATTGTTATAGCAAAAAATAGGTATGGTAAGGAAACAAAAAAAGAAATCCCTATAAGGGTGAATTAGTATGTACAAAACAGAAGATATTAGGTGTGATTGTATGTAGGTAAATCAGGATTTGATTAGTTTGAGCTATTTTAGCGTATTGATTTTGTAATTTTCACATGATACTCTGAATCACTGCCATGATTGACACTGTCCAGCTTGTTTTATTATTTGTTATCGTATTACTAGCAGTTTTGTTTGTAATACTCGGGATTCAGGTTTTCCTTATTCTTCGTGAATTAAGAACCACGCTTATTAAGACAAATAAAATTTTAGATGAGGTAGATTCACTCACAGAAAGCGTGTCAGAGCCTCTATCATTTATTTCTGGTCTTCTCTTTTCATCAAAAACATTTGCCACAATTGCAAGCTTCTTGAGGCGGAGTAAAGAAAAACATGAATAACTCACATCACGAAAAAAAAGGCGGGAACTTCTTTAATGGTTTTTTTTGGGGAGCTGTTTTAGGTGGGGGGTTTGCTTATCTTTTGTCCACAAAAAGAGGAAGAGACCTTCTAAAAGATCTTATTTCTGATGGGGTAGATATGCTTGATGGATTAACGCAAGAGCCTGAGACTGCAGAGGAAGAGCAATATGCAGCGACACAAGAACCATTTGTTAGTGAAGAACAAGAAGATGTAAATGTGCCTTCTGCCGCAACAAAGCAACACATACAGAAGGAGACTCCTTCTCCCCTCGTTAAGAAAAGATTTTTTAAAGCATCAAAAAAATGATATCAATTTGTATATTCGCCAATGATATACTATAATACTAATTCTTCTGTGGGATATACTCAGAGGAATATATAAAAATCATGGCTAAAAACGTTGTTGTTATCGGAGGCGGAACAGGTATCTTCTCAGTTCTTACAGGTCTTAAAAAATACGGTTATAACCTTTCTGCAATTGTATCAATGGCAGATGACGGTGGATCAACAGGTATACTTCGAGAAGAATTCGGAACTCTTCCTCCAGGCGACATTCGCCGCGCATTAGTAGCTTTATCTGCAACTGATAACAAGATAGTCTCAGAGCTTTTTAACTATAGATTCTCAGGAAAAGGATCCCTTGGTGGGCACAGCCTTGGTAATCTCCTATTAACTGCGTTAGAGAAGATAACTGGTTCATTTGACCAGGCGGTAAAAGAAGCTGTTAAAATTTTAAACGTTGAAGGTGGAGTTATTCCGGTAACGCTTCTTTCAACTTCACTTGTCGCGGAACTTGCAGATGGGACTGTGATTAAAGGAGAAACAAATATTGATATCCCAAAGCATGATGGAAGTGTTCCTGTAAAGCGCGTATATCTTAATCCTGAAGTGTTGGCAAATCCTGAAGCTGTTGCTGCAATAAAAAATGCAGATGTTGTAATCCTGGGTCCTGGAGATTTATACACGTCTATTTTGCCAAACTTAGTTGTAAAAGATATAGCTCAAGCTCTTCACGAAACTCATGCTAAAATTGTCTATATTGTAAATATTATGACAAAATTTGGTGAAACATATGGGTTTAAGGCATCAGATTTTGTACGCGTTGTGCAGGAACACTTAGGGGGTAAGATTATTGATTATTGCCTTATTAATACCGAATTAGGAACTGGAGCATTATTAAAACGATATCAGGAAGATAGAGAGGAGCCTGTTGCATACGACAACAGTAATTTTAAGAATGGGGTAAAAGTAATAGCTGGGGATTTTCTAAGAAAAGGAAAATATCTTCGCCACGATCCTAAAAAAATTGCGAAGGCACTTACTGAAATAATTAATGGATAAAAAAGAAAAAGGAAACGTTATAGCCTCAAAACTTCAGGAATTATATCCTCATCCCAAAACTCCCTTATTGTATACTAGCCCATGGGAGCTGTATGTGGCAGTTGCTCTTTCTGCACAGCAAACAGATGTTGGAGTTAATAAGTTGACTCCGCACCTTTTTAAAAAGTATAAAACTGTTGGTGACTACAGAAATGTATCATTGGAAGAATTTGAAAAAGATATTAAGACAATCAATTTTTATAAAGGAAAGGCAAAGGCAATTAAAGAGGCAGCAAAAATAGTAGAGACGGAATATGATGGGAATCTACCTGAGACCATGGAGCAGCTTTTAGACCTGCCTTTCATAGGGAGAAAAACTGCTAACGTAATTCTTCAGGAAGCATTTGGGAAAACTGAGGGTGTTGTTGTGGACACACATGTTAAAAGACTGGCAAATCTTTTTGGGTTAACAGAATCTCAAGACCCAATAAAAATAGAAAAAGATTTAATGGAGTTATTGCCAAAAGAAAAATGGCACGACTTTGCTTTGGGACTAATCTATTATGGTAGAGAATATTGCAAGTCTTCATGTAAACATACCCAATGCCCTCTTAGAAGCTATATAAAATCGTAGTATTTGATTCAAAAGTGGAAATGAATACTAGTTTGCTTTTTGCGTTAATCTCAATTCTCAAAAAATTGCGTATACAATTTAAGCTAGACACGCGCTAAGTTCTAGTTTTTACTACACATTCGATAATTATAGTTAACTGATACTAAAATAATGTTAGGTTGGTGTTAGGTTCTTATCAAGCGTGAATAAGCCACAAGAAGTATACTGCCTTTATTATGAGATCGGGAACAGTAGGGACAGTAGGAGCAGTAGGGGTGGGGGGACGCGCCTCTTTTGGCTTACAAGCATCTTCAAAGAGCCCTGGGATATCGTTTTCGCCTGAAGCTCGTACAGGAGGATCTGCAAGCTCATTTTCTTCAAGAAATCTTTCCCTTTTTAATCGTGAGGCAATTTCTCCTAAGTCATATTCTATTTTTAATATAAACCATGGGAAAGAAAGATCGCCAAAATTTGCTACAGCACCATCGCTACGTTTACAGAAAGATACAAAGGGTGTTTCTGTTGGGACTGTAAAAGAAAGAAGTGTCTCAGGTATAGCAGATGCTAAAAAAAACGGTAACCACACGAAGCCATTTTCCTTTTCCATGAATCATCAAAATGCTTATGAGAGTAAACCTAAGACAGTAAACTCTCACTTACCTCAAAAAGAAAAATCAATAGTAAAGACAAGAAAAAATACTTTTACTGTTTTTGAGAATGGCTATTTTGGTGTGGCTCATAGGAAGGTGGATTTGAGCGTAGGCGTTACGAACAAAATAGATCGAGCGAAAGGAGTTAGGTGTCCAGGTAATGAAGTAGTATTATGGCAGAAGTCCCAGGATAAACGGGTAGTTTATAAATCTTTTGATGTGCGACACATCCATAAAGTTGCTCGTAAACCCCTTGAGCGGAATAATGTAAAAGCATATGAGAATTTTGTTAAAGAAAAACAAAGGCAAAATACAAATACAAAAAATAAGGATGTGGTTAGGACGAAAAACGCAGAAGTAGATTATGACGTTCATATTCAAAAGCAAAAAACATTGAAAAGGAGGAAATTGTCACAAATGATTAGTATTCATCCATCTATTAGACCAGATGTTGCGGCTTTAATACGAAGAGATATTAAAGACGCAAAAAACATGGTCCCACTCATAACCACTGCTAGAAAAGTTTCCTATGAGACAGCACAAAAAGAAGCACTTTCTTTATTGTTAAAAAAACACGAAGGAAGACTTATAATTCATAAAGAGAAGCATCAAATTCAGGAAAAAGGAAAAGAAAAAAAGGATCGTGAATTCTCTCGTACTCCCATAATGAAATCAGAAGATAAAATATATTTTGAAAGAGATGAAGGAGCAAACAGTGCGAGAGAGGATAGGGTAGTTGAAGCATTTGATCATCTTTTAAAAAATAGAGGAGAAGATAAGGTTATTCCAAAGGGGTCTGAAGTTGCAGGCATGATCGGGCAATTAGACCAAGAGGTGAAAAGTGAAATAAAGATGGGCACATCTGGGGACGGTTCGTTTAAGGCGTTTGTTTTTGAGATCGCAAGTCTCGGGGAGTTGAAAGATGCGCGTGCGTTAAGAGAGATTACAAGACAAATTATCACAAAAATTACGGCAGTTAAGTTAACCTCAAAAATATCCTATCTAAGCGCTTCATATGATGACGCGCGTAGAGTATATGAGACTGCTCTTCAGGGTGTAAAGGGTTTCTTTAAGGAAAAAGATTTTCTATTGGGTGAATTTAAGACGAGGGTTGATGGAGTGATACTATATGAAGCACGTGAGAAGGGCATAGCATCCGAAGTAGGATAGGTTTTGTATGTGGTTATTTTTATGATACAATTTGAGCACAGTGCAAGCACATCAAATTGTCGAAAGATATATTACGTTTTTTGAAAAAAAAGGACACAGACGAATAGAAAATTCTTCTCTTGTTCCCCTTAACGACCCCACTACTCTGTTTACATCTTCGGGCATGCAACCTCTTGTGCCCTATTTGCTCGGAGAGATACACCCAGCAGGGAAAAGATTAGTAAATGTTCAAAATTCCTTTAGGGCGCAAGATATTGATGAAATTGGTGATAACAGACACACGACATTTTTTAGAATGCTTGGAAACTGGTCATTAGGAGATTACTTTAAAGAGGATCAAATCCCATGGTTTTTTGAGTTTTTGATAAGAGATTTACGGCTTGATCCAAAGAGATTATATGTAACAGTTTTTGAGGGTTCTGAGGCTATTCCTGAAGATAAGGATGCAATACGCATTTGGAAAGAGGAATTTAAAAAAGTAGGAATTGACGCTGAAGTTGGAAGTCGAATATTTACATATGGAGTTTTGAAGAATTGGTGGAGCAGATCAGGCTCGCCAGATAAGATGCCGGTAGGAGAACCGGGAGGACCGGATACAGAAGTATTTTATGATTTTGGAACTGAACATGACACGAGTTTTGGCGAGAAATGTCATGTGAATTGTGATTGCGGACGGTATTTGGAGATAGGAAATTCTGTTTTTATGCAATACATAAAGGTTATTGATGGATTTCAGGAGTTGCCTCAAAAAAACGTAGATTTTGGTGGAGGTTTGGAGAGGCTAGTTGCGGTAACGGAAGGAAAAACTGATATATTTGAAACTTCTCTTTTTACTCCAATAATAGGCGCAATAGAAAAAGTATCTGGTAAAAATTATGAAACAAACAAGCGCGAGATGAGGATAGTTGCTGATCATATAACTGCTGCAATTTTTATCTCCTCAAATAACGTAACTCCGTCTAATAAGGAACAGGGTTATGTGCTGCGTCGGTTGATTAGACGTGCTGTTGATAGTTTGCATCTTTTAGGAACTCAAGATGTTGAGCCAATTATTCATGCAATTGTTGCTTCTTATAAAGATACAGACCCGCAATTAGTAGAAAAATATGAGCTTGTTAAAAACTCAATACTTCAGGAAATAGGGTCCTACAAAAAGGCGCTAGATGGCGGAAAGAGGATGATAGAAAAAGAGCTATCAAGTGGGGAAAAGGTAGGGGATGAGTTATTTGGAGAAATTGAGATTTCAGCGGAGGTGGCATTTAAGGCAATTACTTCTTTTGGTTTGGGGCCTACACAGTTAAGAGGTTTAGGGTATACATTTGATGCTCAGAAGCTAGCAGATCAAATAAAGGCACACCAGAACCTTTCGCGTAAGGGTTCTTCTCAAAAATTTTCGGGAGGACTGGCTGATAATTCGGAAAAGACAATTATGGGGCACACTGCAACTCACCTAATGCATCAAGCTTTGAGAGATATGTTTGGTATGGAGCTTCACCAAACTGGGAGTAACATAACAAGCGAAAGGGTAAGATTTGATTTTAATTTTGACCGCAAGTTAACAGTAGATGAGATAAAAAGTCTTGAAGACACGGTTAATCAAAAGATAGAAGAGAACTTGCCAGTTCACTTTGAATTAATGCCGGTATCCTACGCGAAAGCATTAGGTGCAATAGGATTATTTGATGAAAAATATGCAAGCAATGTAAAAGTATATTTTATCGGAGGAGAAGAGAAAAATCTTGAGAGTCAACGTTTAAAGGATTGGTATTCGGCAGAGTTCTGCGGTGGTCCTCATGTAAATTTTACAGGAGAGGTGAAAAGGTTTAGAATAATAAAGCAAGAATCTTTAGGACGTGATCAGCAAAGATTATACTCTGTTGTTGGATAAATTTATGAAGCTGCCCTTCTTAAGTAAAAAAAAAGAAGATAAAGAATACTTTTTAGCCTTACTGCTTTCCTCAAATGAAGTAAGAAGTATTCTATTTGAGAAAACAGGTGAGAATCTTTCTGTTTTAGGATCTCACAGTGAAGATTTTGCTGAACAGCTAGACACTCTTTCAAAGGATCGTTTAATAGAGCTTTCAGACATGGTGATTTCCGAGGCAGAACGTAAATTACCTGAGGGATCAAGTCTTCAAAAAACAATCTTTGCGGTTCCAGATAGATGGGTTGTAAACGGAAAGATTATTCAGGAACATCTCCCAAAGTTAAAAGAACTATGCGATGCCTTGCAGCTTAAGGCTGTTGGGTTTATTGTTTCTATGGAAGCAATAATTGCCTATCTTCATAAAAAAGAAGGAGTTGCTGTCACCGCGATTTTTATAGAAGTAGGTAAAAAACATGTGACCTTGAGTCTTGTAAAAAACGGGAACATATTAAGCGTATCGGAGGAGGAGATAGAAAATGATACAACTGTTCCTGTTGAAAGAATATTGTCTACACAGGAAGAGCTTGAAGTATTACCTGCAAAAATAATAATACTTCCCTTTGAGCATGCTAAAAAGATCCAACAGGAATTTCTTTCTCATTCATGGAGTAAGGGTATTCAATTTTTACATATTCCACAAGTTGAAGTCCTTCCATCAGAGGCAGAGGCGCAGGCAGTTATTTCAGGAGTTGCAGCACAGATGGGTTTCAGCACGCTTCCCCAAGTTAGTCTCCAAAAGCTTGAAAAATCACCTGAAGAGGTAGTAGTTGCTGTCCATGAGCAGGAAGAAAAAAAAACGATTGAAAAAAAAGAAATAGAAGACGGACAGAGTGAATCGGATAAAGAATCTATGGCGGAAGAAAAGGGGAGCACGGTAGATGCTGAATCTGTTGGATTTTTTAAAGATGTAGATGTAGCAAAAAAACAGAATGAGCAACATGAGGTGGAAAATATTCAACCTGTTTCAGCAACTGACGAAAAAAATACAAAAATGGAAGATTCTAGTAGTGTGAATCATCCGACCCATGCATTAGCTATTGATAATTTACCATCATTACCTCACGTTTCATTCCCAGGTGTAAAATTTAAAATTCCAAGCTTTTCCTTGCGGGGAAAGTCGTTGGTTTGGTACCCTGTTCTGGGAGTATTTTTATTTATTCTTTTTATAATTTCCTACTATTTTTTCTTTGAAAAAGCACAAGTTATTTTGGTTCTCAGTAAGAAAGATATAAGTAAGAATGTATCAGTGACCTTCTCGCAGGAAAAACAAACATCTGCGCAGGATTCGGTGGTGCATATAGAAGAGCTTGCGGTGCAAGTAGATGGAAAAGAAGAGCAAAGTGCTACCGGTAAAAAAGAAACTGGAGATAAAGCCAAGGGAGAGGTAACGCTTTACAATAAGACTGAAGGATCAAAGACATTTGAGAAGGGAGTAGTTGTTATAGGATCAAACAATCTGGAATTTAGTTTATTGGAAGATGTTAAAATTGCATCAACCAGTTCTTTCTCGACTACTTTCAGCAATGCCAAAGGAAAGGTTGAGGCAGTAAAGTTTGGTAAAGAATATAACCTTCCCTCAGGAACAAATTTTCAAATAAAAGGACAATCGACATCTGATTTTTTTGGCAAAAATGATTCTGCCTTTTCTGGGGGAACAAAGAAAGAAATTACTGTTGTATCAGAGGATGATATTTCCTCGCTTCAATCAAAAATTGTATCAACTCTTGCAAAAAAGGCACAGAATGATATATCTTCAAAAATAGGATCAGATTCGCAAATCCTGGCAACACCGCTTGATTTCTCATTTGATGAGAAATCATTTTCAAAAAAAGCAGGCGATGCCGCAGAAGCGGTAAGTATTACAGCAACTATAACCTACAAGATAGGATCTTATAAAAAATCCGATCTTGTTACACTTGCAAAAGATATCACAGGGAAGGATGCTCCTGCAAGCTATATATATTCAGGAAAGGACTCCGAAATTAAGGTAGAGGATATTGTGAATGATGAATCTGAGTTTACTGGAAAAATTGTTTTTTCATCTGTTTTTTTGCCGCAAGTAAATGAGGATGGAATTGGGAAGAAAGTATCCGGGAAAAGTGAGCAGAAGGCACAGGAATTAATTGAATCTGATGGAGTTTCAGATAGTACGATTGTTTTTACAAGAAGTCTTCCGTTTTTCCCCCATATTCTTCCATTTAATAAAAAAAATATAGAGGTAATCACTCAAACACAATGAGGTCATATAGATTTATAAAACAAGAACCGAGATCAGGAATAAAAAAAAGAAAGATATTAGGTGTGGGAATTATTTTATGTGGTATTTTCCTGCTTTTATACTTTTTCTTTCCTGTTTTTTCAATTAAATCTTTTTATTCTTCATCCGATGCTATTATTGTGCCAGTTCCTAAATATGCTATGGTAAGAGGTGGAATAGGAGATGTAATAAAGCAGGGAATTGATAGTTTAACGCATGACTACAATGATGCAAGGAATTGGTATCCACAGATAAGTGCAGGGAAAAAAAATTCTATACCTACCTACTCTCTTTCCATACCAAAATTAAAAATTATTGATGCAAAAGTATCAACCGTTGACTATGATTTGACAAATCATTTGGTTCAGTACATAGGAACTGCAATACCGGGCGAAAATGGAACAGCAGTCATATTTGGTCACTCAACACTTCCACACCTTTTCAATCCAAAAAATTACAAATCTATCTTTGCAACCTTACACACAATAAAAGTTGGAGATGAGATTATTACAAATGTAAAAAACGTGACATACACCTATAAAATTTTCTCAGTTACGGTGACAACTCCAGAAGATACTGATATATTTTCTCAATCTTTTGATCATTCATATTTAACAATTGTAACGTGTACCCCACCCGGAACAGTTTGGAAGAGATTAATAGTGAGAGCTCTTTTGGAGGATGTAGATAAAAATGCGAAAGGAAGAACGGTGAAGGGGGAAGTTTTGGCAGGAGGATTTATTCAGAAATAGTATGGAAGACACAAATCCAAATTTAAATCCTTCACCTCTTTTTCAGGATAAGAAAGAACAGGTTGTTCGACCTGAAGGAACAGCATCAGTATTTTCTAATCTCTTCCACTCTTTTGGTTATTATCTAAGACAAATTTGGCCATATATCTATCGTTTGATTAACTTTCTTGTCTATGAAACAATTAAGGTTATAAAGGGTACAGTAAAGCTTGCGATAGAACAGGTGGGAATGTTTAAGTAAGTCCTTATGCACAAAAAGGCAAAAAGATTTTTGCAATCTTAAGCAGCAAACTGTCAGAGTTTAATTTACCACATGGATGAAAAAAATCTAGCACTCACTGCGATACAAAAAAAATTGCTCGGGAAAAAACTTTCCTATAGGGAGATCTATGCGATTATGGATCAAATTGCGCATGATAAGTTGGGGGATATTTTAACGACTTATTTTGCAGCATCGGGTTATTCAAAGGGTTTTTCAAATGAAGAAATTTACTTTTTAACTCGTGCCATGGTTGAAACTGGTGAGACCTTGGAGTTTAAAGGAATAACCGCGGACAAACATTCTATTGGCGGTACGCCAGGAACAAGGGCGACCATGATTATAGTGCCTATTATAGCTGCAGCAGGATATACCATCCCAAAGAGCTCATCCAGGGCGATAACTACTCCTGCAGGGACAGCAGATTGTATGGAAGTGTTGTGCAAAGTATCATTTACAAAAAAACAAATATATAAAATTGTTGAGAAGACAAATGGGTGCATAGTATGGGGTGGTAGTTTTAATATTGCGCCCGCAGATGACGTATTAATTGATGTTGAAGAGCCATTGGCTTTTGAGAGTTTTGACAAGGTTTTAGTATCAGTGATGGCCAAAAAAATAGCGTTCGGTTCAAAAAATGTAATAATAGATATTCCTTATGGCAGGACTGTAAAGGTGCATAGGGATGAGGATGCTATTGTATTAAGCCGTAAGTTTGAATTTTTAGCAAAAAAATTTGATATAAAACTTGACGTATTTATTCACAAATCAGATGAACCAGCAGGATACGGAATAGGTCCAGTGCTTGAAGCTCGTGATGCGTTAAAAGTACTAGAGCAAACTCGCGATAGACCAATTGCTTTGGAGATTCGCGCTTTGGATCTTTCTGAGCGTTTATTGCGTTTATGTCTTGATAAAAAAGCTCCTCCTGCTCCCTTTAAAAACACAAGAGATTGGGCAGAGCATATTCTTTTTTCAGGTATAGCACATGAGAAAATGATGGAAATAATTCAGGCACAGGGAGGGGATCCTTTTGTATCTTCGGAAGACCTACATCCAGCAAAAAAGTATGGTTTCGTTCGAGCTGAGAAAAAAGGAAAGATCACTTTAGTAGATAATAAAAATATCTCAACTGTCGCAAAAATATTAGGTGCACCTCAAGATAAAGATTCAGGAATATTGCTAAAAAAACGTCTAGGTGAGTCTGTTGAGAAAGGTGATGAATTAGCAGTTTTATATGCTGACACTGATTATCGAGTTTCTGAGGCAAAAGATTCACTTTCGCTATTTCCTCTTTACGATATTGCCTAAGAATAAATGTGAGAGAGGAATTCCATGAAATATAAATTACTCTTGCTTTTCCCACTTTTCTATTTTCTTATATTATTGCTGCAGCCCACAATAGAAATGGCTGAAGATTTAGGGCGTCAGATTAAGATGGGCGAAGTTATATTAAAGTGTCAGTGCATCCCACAGGAAAATCATTTTTCATACACAAATACACACTTCCCCGCTGTTAACTACTATTGGTTATCTTCAGTTATTTTTTATGCTTTCTCAAGCATTTTTGGAATTAAGAGCTTATTCTTTTTGAAAATAGTAATTTATCAGGCAATATTTATTGTTTTGTTTTTGTCTCTCAGTAAAAAAATCAGCGTGTTTTGGTTTGCCGTTTTTATGATTGTTGTAGTAAATATATTTTCAAATCGCCTGGTACTGCGTCCTGAGATTTTCAGCTTCTTATTTCTTAGTTTATTCATTTTAATAATCGAAAAATTTAAACAAAATAGAAATTATAAGCTTATATATTTTCTTCCACTCATACAATTGCTATGGGTGAATACTCATGTATTCTTCTTTATTGGACCCCTGGTATATCTCTTTTTCTTAATAGAACAATTTATAATAAGTCGTGCGCTTATAAATGTTAAGGTGATAAGTGTCTTTTTCTTTATCATTTTAGCGTGTGTACTAAATCCACAATTTTTAATAGGTGCCGTCTATCCATTTCTTGTTTTTAACAGTTACGGACCGCAGATAAATGAAAACTTCAGTCCATTTTCAAGCAATTCTTTATTTCTTGCTGACTATTCATATTATATTTGGTTTTTTGAATTGACAATTGCACTATTTATTGTAGGAATTTTATCAAATATTAAAAAAATTCCAATATTTTTGTGTCTTAACACACTATTTTTTATGTTTTTATCTTTTGTAATGGTTAGAGCATTTCCCCTATTTGCTTTTGCGTCAATAGTACCGTTATCTATTATGTTCAGCTATATTGAACTCAAAATAATATCAAAAGATAGACAAACTGCTTTTCTGATAAAGACGCTAATAATAATAGGACTTTCCATAATAGTCACATATAACTTAAGTGCTTTTTTTATGCAAAAAAAGATATCCCCACACTTCATAGTAGATAAATTAAATGGAATAGATTTTGTAGAGAAAAATGGAATAAAAGGTCCACTCTTTAATAGCCTAGGAATAGGAGGATATGTTATATATAAATTATATCCTGCAGAAAAAGTTTATATAGATGCGCGACCGGACGCATATCCACTAAATTTTATGAGCAGTTATCAGGAGCATTTTACAAATCCAATGTTTTTTCAGCAACAGTTAGTTAAGCATAAATTTAACACCTTGATAATAGCAAAAGATGAAAATTATTACTGGACACATAATCTTATTGCGTACCTAATAAAGAGAAGGGAGTGGGTGGTCGTGTACGAGGATAACTTTACTTCGGTATTAGTGAAGGATAATAGTGTAAATAAGCATATTATTGAAAGATTCAGGAAGACAAAGAAGAATGAATAAAAAACGACTAATAATATTTTCCTTGTTTCAGCTCATTACTTTTGTTTTAGGAACACTTGTATTTATAATTTTGTTCAGACTCAATTTATTATTTCCTATTGATACAATTTTTTACAGAGGAATAGTGCTCCTTATATGTACCTGTTTTTTGTTATCGTTCATGCTTCTTTTATTTAAGAAAAGTAGATATGGAGGAATTATTGATTACAAGGACATATTGATTAGTATTGTAATAGTTTTTTCATTTAATCTTGTTATTTTTACACTTTTGCCAGTGACTACAGACAGGTCGATTTCAGTGATGATATTAAAGCATATGGATACTCACAAAAATCTAAGCAACACTTCTTATCAGGTAGAGAACGCATTGGATGTTACCCTTAAAAAGGAGCATGCATTAGAAAAACGTTTGCACGAGCAGGTTATTTCCGGGAATATAAAAAAAACACGTGAGGGATATAGAATAACTACTCAGGGAAGTCATCTTGTAAACCTTTTTTTTGTAGTAGACATGATATTTGGTACTAAGAAGGAGTAGTTCCAAACGTTTCAAATAGAAAAAGAGAGTGATATGTTTGCAAAGTCTTAAATTCCTTTTGCAAGAATTTTAAATATTTTTCTGCTACAATAGTGAGCATGCGGAAACTGATCGTTTTAGCTACGCTTCTTGCAATTTTCACAGTTGGGTTTTTTATTTGGTGGAAGAATGGAACTTCCGCGGTGAATATAAAGGATAAGTCTGAAAAGGTTTTTGTTGTGCAAAGAGGTGCAGGAATTCGCGCAATAGGAAATAACTTGAAGAAAGAAGGTCTCATAAAAGATCCAATTGTATTTTTCCTCTTTCTTAAGAAAAATGCCAGAGATACCGCAATACAGGCAGGAGATTATAAGCTTTCACCTTCCATGAATTTAGAGCAAGTGGTAAATACGATGTCTCATGGTACGCTAGATATATGGGTAACAATTCCGGAGGGTATGAGGGCAGATGAGATAGCTGATATCCTGCAAAATGAAATTCCTTCCTATGATTCTAGTTGGAGAGAAGAATTAAATAAAAATGAAGGGTATCTATTCCCTGATACGTATCTTTTCCCGAGAGATTCAGATATCGCAAGCATTATAGCAATTTTTAGGAATAATTTTGATAAAAAAATTGCTGAAGCAGGCTTAACTGGAAGGAACGATTTGCTAGATATTATAATAATTGCGTCTCTTGTTGAGAGGGAGGCGTTAAAAGACGAGGAAAAACCATATATAGCCTCAGTTATATCAAATAGATTGCGTGATGGAATGGCATTGGATATTGATGCAACTTTGCAATATGCGAAAGGAAAAGTTGGTGATAAGTGGTGGACTGTGCCTATTGGTGAAGATAGAAAAATTAATTCTCCCTATAATACATATTTGAACCCTGGGCTTCCTCCGCTTCCCATAGCAAATCCAGGAATAGAGGCGATACGAGCAGCTGCAAATCCTGCATCATCTGTGTATTATTTCTATATTCATGATCAAAATGGGAATGTACATTTTTCAAAAGATTTTGAGGAACATCAGCGGAATATAAACAAATATCTATAGAATAGATTTTTTGTGCGAGTTTTTCAGGATCTCATTGTTACCAAGAGCTTAACATAAGCGTTTCATGTAGGGTTTTTTAGCGCAAAAAAACTATGCACTTTTTTTATTGAGCTTAATCTGAATAAAATTGGTGCTTGACATGTCTTAATATAGGTTGTATAAATACATAACGCATCCTGAATAAATAGGGGTATTCGTACCTTCTGTTGTTTTTTGCGTTTAAAAGGGTCTTCTACAATTAATTCCAAATGGCAAAAAAAATCGGAAAAACAAAATTAGCTTCAAAAACAGTGTTGAAGCGATCTGATTGGGGTAAAAAGTATACAAATCTACCAGAATTAGATCTTATCTCCATTCAGCACGAATCATATAAATGGTTTATTGACCAAGGCATAAAAGAAGTAATTTCAGAAATTTCCCCTATTGAGGACTTTACGGGAAAAAATTGGGAACTTACTCTCGGAGACTACAAATTAGGAAATCCAAAAATCACAGAGGAAATGGGTATTAAAAAAGGGCTTACTTACTTTTCTCCGTTAGTTGTTGAAGCAAGTCTTCTTAACAAGAAAACAGGGAAACGCGTAAAGCAAGATGTTTTCTTAGGTGAAGTACCAAAAATGACTGACCGTGGGACATTTATTGTAAATGGTATTGAGCGTGTTATTGTTAATCAAATTGTTCGTTCCCCTGGGGTATTTTTCACAGCAGCTGAAGATCCAATCACTGGTCGCACGCTTTATACAGCAGAGTTAAGACCTGTTCATGGTTCTTGGCTAGAATTTTCTACAACAAGAAATGACATGATTGTTGTCAGAATTGATCGTAGAAAGAAATTTCTTGCGTCCGTTTTTCTAAAATCACTTGGTCTTGAAGGCACAGAAAATATTTATAAGAAATTTGAAGAAATCCCAGGAGCTGAGAAATTCATCAAGAACACATTAGGAAAAGATGAAACAAAAGGAGAGACAGATGCTCTTATAGAAATATTTAAAAAAATGAATCCTGGAGAGCCTGTTGTTATTGACACTATTAGGCAGAATTTTAGGGATTTGTTCTTTGATAGAAGACGTTATGATCTTTCAAAAGTTGGAAGATACAAGATAAACAAAAAACTTCAAAATATTACCAATTTTGTATCCTCTGAAGCACTTACTTTAACAATGGACGATATAGTAGGAATAATTTCATACTTAATTGGTCTTGCGGAAGGTCGTGGTAAGGTAGACGATATTGATCATCTTTCAAACCGAAGAGTAAGAAGTATTGGGGAATTGGTGCAAACCACTGCTTTTAGAGTTGGTGCTCTTCGTCTGGAGAGAATTATTAAGGAAAAAATGAGTCTTGCTTCAACAGAAGAACAGTTTTCTCCTTCACACTTTATAAATGCACACCCAATTATTGCGGCAATTAACGAATTTTTCAGAACTTCCCAGCTTTCAGCAATTTTAGATCAAACGAATCCGCTTGCTGAAATTGATAACCTTCGCAGGCTTACCGTTATGGGTACTGGTGGTATCTCTCGTGAGCGAGCATCATTTTCTATCCGAGACATAAATGCTTCTCAGTATTCAAGAATTTGTCCAGTTAGATCCCCAGAGGGTCCTAATATTGGACTCGTTACATATCTTGCTCTTTACACACGGGTAAATGAGTTTGGTTTTCTTGAAGCACCATATAAAAAACTTATAAAAGAGAAGAAGGGACAAAAAACACGCATAAAGGTAAGTAATGAGGTTGTCTATATGGACGCAGATGAAGAGTCGGATCATTATATTACACACGCAGATATAGCCATTGATGAAGAAGGATACATAAAAGAAGAAATAGTTCCTGCAAGAATAAACGGAGAATATTTGGAAGTTGAGACCGAAAAGATTGAATTTATTGATGTTGTCCCACGTCAGGTTGTTGGAACAAGCGCGTCTCTTATTCCATTTATTGATCATGATGAGGCTAATCGTGCGCTTATGGGTACGCATATGCAGTGTCAAGCTGTTCCATTAGTTAAGACTGAAAGTCCAGTTGTCGGAACTGGTATGGAAGCTGCAGTTTCTTCCGCAATGAGTCGTGTAGTTAAAGCACCATATGACGGTACAGTTACTTTTGTAGACGCAACAAAGCTTGTTTTGAAGGGGAATGCTCGTGGAGAAGAAGAAACGTATCTTATTGATAAATTCAGAAGAACTGCACAAAACACATTTTTCTCTCAACGCCCAGTTGTTCCATCTGGAACTGAAGTTAAAAAGGGAGATGTTCTTATAGATGGACCTGCTTCAGATATGGGGGAACTTGCTTTAGGTAAGAATCTTCTTATTGCATACGCTTCGTTTGATGGACTTGGATATGAAGACGGAATTGTAATTTCAGACAGACTCGTAAAAGATGATTCACTTACCTCTATTCACATAGAAAAATATGAGGCTACAGTTGTAGATACGAAGCTTGGACCTGAAGAGACAACTCGTGATATTCCAAATGTTGCAGAGGAAGATCTTGCATATCTTGATGATGAAGGTGTGGTTGTTGTTGGATCAGAGGTAAGTCCAGGCGATATTTTAGTAGGGAAAATTGCGCCAAAAGGTGAAACAGAACTTACAGCTGAGGAGAGACTTTTGCGAGCTATATTCGGAGAGAAAGCACGTGAGGTTAGAGATACATCGCTTAGAATGCCTCATGGAGAGCATGGAATTGTTATAAATGTTCAAGTGCTTGATCGCGAAAAGGGAGACGAATTAGAGCCTGGTACTATTCGAAAAATATTGATAGAAGTAGCTCAGATGAGACATGTTGTTGTAGGAGACAAATTAGCGGGACGTCATGGGAATAAAGGTGTTATTTCAAAAATAGTTCCACAATCTGATATGCCTTACTTAGAGGATGGAACACCTATAGATATTATTATTTCCCCGATTTCAGTTCTTTCACGTATGAATTTGGGGCAGTTATTGGAATCTCATGTAGGATGGGCTGCTCAAAGGCTTAATATGAAAATAGGTATGCCTGCTTTTGAAAAGCAACCTGAAGATCGATTATTTAATCTCATGAAAGAAGCTGGACTTCCTGTGAGCGGTAAAGTAAAATTGTTTGACGCACGTACAGGAGATCAGTATGAGAACGAAGTTGTTGTGGGAATAGGATACATAATGAAACTGATCCACATGGTTGAAGATAAAGCGCATGCACGTTCAACTGGACCATATTCGCTAGTTACTCAACAGCCTCTTGGAGGAAAGGCGCAAATGGGAGGACAACGTTTGGGAGAGATGGAAGTTTGGGCACTTGAAGCACATCGTGCCGCATATACTCTTCAGGAAATGTTAACAACAAAATCAGATGATGTTGCAGGTAGAGCAAAGGCATTCGAGGCTATCATTAAGGGCGTTGACATTCCTACGCCGAAAGTGCCAGAATCCTTTAAGGTTCTTATCCGTGAACTTGAGTCACTTGGTATGATGATTCAACCAACTGAAGCAGTTGTTGCAGTAGAACAAGACGAAACAGAAGAACAGCTAAAAGAGGAAGAAAAGACAATAAAAGAAGCAGCTGACTTGGCTGAAGCAACGGAATCACTTGAGGTAGATGTGGCAAGCGCCGATGACGCAATAGTGAAAGATGTTGCAACTACAGAATCCGAAGAAAATCTTGAGGCCGCAGAAATAAAGGAATCAAATTAATATGGATAATAATTTAGCTAAAAAAAGACAAAATCGAAAATTTGACGCAATTAACATATCAGACTTTAAAGGTCTTAAGATCTTAGTTGCAGATCCAACCACCATAAAAGATCTTTCATATGGTGAGGTAATAAAACCGGAAACAATTAACTATAGAACTTATAGACCTGAAAAAGATGGATTGTTTGATGAGAGAATTTTTGGACCTACGAAAGATTTTGAATGTTATTGTGGAAAATATAAGAGAATACGATATAAGGGGATTGTTTGTGATAGATGTGGGGTTGAGGTAACTTATTCTCGTGTGAGACGTGAGCGTATGGGACATATTGCACTCGCAACACCTGTAGTGCATGTGTGGTTTTCTAAGGGAACTCCTTCTAAATTATCAACACTATTAGACATTTCTCAGAAAGAGCTTGAGTCAGTTGTGTATTTTGCTTCGTATTTAGTTGTTGAACTAGATGAAGAAAAAAGAAAAGCAGCGCAAAAGGTACTTGCAGAGTTGAAGAGTAAGAGAATTGAGAAAATAAAGGAGCAGGTTGAGGAAGAAAGAGAGAATTTAGCAAAAGAAGAAGCGGAAAAGCTAAAGGAAATTGAAGCTACTCTTTCAGAAGAACAAAAGAAATTAGTTCTCGAGGAAACAAGAGTGAGCTTTAGACAAAAAAACATAGCGCTTGATAAGAGACTAGAGACAGAAAGTGCAAGAACAGAAGAAATTCTTACTCGTGTATCAGATATTGTGAAAAGCCTAAAGCTTTGGAATGTATTATCTGAAGAAGAATATGTACGTCTAATTGAGTATGATATTCCATTGTTCTTTGAGGTTTCAACAGGCGCGCAGGCAGTACTCACTGCTATTGAGTCAGTTGATACACAAAAACTTGTGGGCGAACTTCGTGAAGAGGTTAAGAAATCATCTGGTCAGAAACAGTTAAAACTGCTAAAAAGACTTCATCTTATAGAGTCAATTAATAAAGCAGGGTTTAAGCCTGATTCATTAATCTTGAGAATTCTTCCAGTTCTTCCACCAGATCTTCGACCGATGGTTCAATTAAACGGTGGACGATTCGCAACATCAGACCTGAATGATCTTTATAGACGCGTTATCAACAGAAATAACAGGTTAAAACATCTTATATCATTAGGTGCCCCTGAAATTATTTTAAGAAATGAGAAAAGAATGCTTCAAGAAGCAGTTGACTACCTAATTGATACATCAATTAGAACTTCTACTACTCAAAGACAATTCAAATCATTATCTGATATTCTTCGTGGGAAGCAGGGAAGATTTAGAAAAAATCTCCTGGGTAAGCGCGTAGATTATTCTGGCCGTTCAGTTATTATAGTGGGTCCTGAGTTAACATTAAATCAATGTGGGCTTCCAAAAGAGATGGCTCTTGAGCTTTTTAAACCATTTGTTATTCGTGAGGTTATAACACGTGGGTTGACAACTCCAAATGCGAAAGCTGCAAAACGTTTCATTGAAAAACGTCCTCCAGAAGTTTTTGATATTTTAGAGGAAATAACTAAAAATCATCCAGTTCTTTTAAACCGTGCCCCAACTCTTCATAAATTAGGAATTCAGGCATTTTATCCTGTTTTGGTTGAGGGCTCAGCAATAAGAATTCATCCATGTGTTTGTGCAGGATATAACGCTGATTTTGATGGAGATCAAATGGCTATTCACGTTCCATTATCATCTCGTGCGCAGGAAGAAGCGATTAAGCTTATGATGCCTGAGCACAATTTACTTAAGCCAGCAGATGGATCTCCAATTACGCTTCCAAATAAAGAAATGGCTTTAGGAGTGTTTTACTTTACTTCAGTAGATGAACGGTTAAGGCGTGAAGTTCTTCCTCATTTTGTTGATGAGCAGGAAGCATTTTTTGCATTCTCTCTCAAGAAAATTGCACTTCGTGAGCCTATCATGGTAAGAATTAAAGGAAAATTAACAGATACAAGCATAGGAAGAATTTTATTTAATGAAAAACTTCCAGAAAAAATGCGATATGTAAACACAGAGGTAAAAGCATCAACAATTAAAGAATTAGTAACTCGTGCAATGGTTGAATTAACAGAGGCTGAGGTTGGAAAGTTGATTGATAGTATTAAAGAAATTGGATTTTACTCAGCAACAATTTCAGGTATTTCCGTTTCTACATTTGACCTTAAAATGCTTGACAATAAGAATCAACTTATTTTAGACGCTGAAAAGAAGGTTATGGATATAGAAAACGAATATCAGCAAGGACTTATTACTCTTTCTGAACAAAAAAGACTAATGAATAATGTTTGGCTTGAGGCAACTGAGAAAATTGCGAATCTTACATGGGAGCTTTTTGACAAGAATGATATGGTAAGAATTATTGCAGAATCAGGTGGAGCTCGTGCTGGAAAAGATCAAATTAAGCAGCTTGCAGCCATGCGTGGACTTATTTATGATCCTCTAGGTCGTATCGTTGAATTACCTATTAAATCTAATTTCCGTGAAGGGTTGTCTATTTTTGAATATGTAAACTCTGCTCGTGGATCAAGAAAAGGTCTTACCGATTCAGCGCTAAAAACTGCAGACGCTGGATACTTGACCCGTCGGTTAGTTGACGTTGCTCATGACGTAATTATTCGTGAAATGGATTGCGGTACAACTGAGGGTATGCCAGTTGATATGAAGATGCGTGAAAACGCAGCATATATGACTAATATGCTCTTAGGAAGAACGGTAATGCATGATGTCGGAAAGGGTAAAAATGTATACGTCAAGAAGGGTGACCAAATAGACCATGATACATTACCACAAATCTTAACTGATGAGGTTACAGAAACTATCATGGTAAGATCTCCTCTTTATTGCAGATTAAAATACGGTCTTTGTGCACTTTGTTATGGGTGGGATATGAGTTCATACAAGCTTGCAGACATGGGAACGCCAGTTGGAGTTATTGCAGCACAGTCTATTGGTGAGCCAGGTACACAGCTTACTATGCGTGTTAAACATTTTGGTGGAGTTGTTATGTCTGACGTTACGCAAGGACTTCCACGCGTTGAGGAATTGTTTGAGGTAAGAAGACCAAAGAATCTTGCCCCCGTCGCGGAAATTACCGGTAAAGTTCAGGTAAATAAGGTTGATGACGGATTTATAATTCGTGTAAGAAATGCAAAGGTGAAGCCAGTTGAAGAACGCGAATATTTTGTTCCACTTACTGCAAGTCTATTAGTTACCGAAGGTGAAGAAGTAGTTGCAGGTACAAGACTTTGTGAGGGATACCTAGACCCAAGAGACGTATTAAAGGTATCTGGGCTTCAGAAAGCTCAAGATTACTTAATTGCTGAGGTTCAGAATGTATATGAATCTCAGGGAATCTCAATCCACTATAAGCATTTTGAGACAATAACACGTAAGATGTCAGATAAGGTAATGGTTGAGACACCAGGCGATACTGCGCTTCTTCCAGGAGATTTGGTAAGTAAATTGCGCTTCGAGGAAGAGAATGCAAATGTTATTGCCGAAGGCGGAGAGCCTGCATCTGCACGAGAAATCATTCTTGGAATTACGAAAGCAGCTTTGGTAACAGACTCATGGCTTTCTGCATCTTCATTCCAGGAAACAACCCAAGTGTTAACTGATGCAGCGCTTGAGGGTAAAGAGGATAATCTCATAGGGCTTAAAGAAAACGTTATTGTGGGACGTCTAATACCAGTACGCGAAGACTTTATGGAGGGTAATACCGCTATAATAAATGCTGAAAAGCCTCAGATGGAAACACCGCAGGCATAACTTTGGTAGTTGAGCTCAGATTTCAAACTCCAATATCAACTTGTGTCTCTGGTAATTCGAGGCAAAATATTGTAAAATAGGAACTTAATATGCCTACATTAAATCAACTAGTCAAAAAGGGACGTTCGAAAAAAGGTAAAAAGGTGAAAGCAACTGGTTTGCGAACTACATTCAATGCAAGAACCAGAACGTATGGAAAACTTTCATCTCCTCAAAAACGTGGTGTTGTAACCCTTGTTAAAACAATGACTCCTAAGAAACCTAACTCAGCTCTTCGTAAAGTTGCACGTATAAAGCTTTCTAATCGTGAAGAGGTAACAGCATATATTCAAGGTATTGGACATAATTTAGCTGAGCACGGAATAGTTCTAGTTCGTGGAGGAAGGGTTAAAGATTTACCTGGAGTAAAATATCATTTAGTTCGTGGAAAATTTGATTTAGCAGGAGTTGACGGTAGAAAATCATCCCGCTCTAAATATGGAGCAAAAAATTCGGGGGGAGGAGCTACTGCCTAATGGCAAAGCATTAAATTATGAGAGGTGTACATGTTACTAAAAAAAGAAAAATAGATCCGGATCCAGTTTACAATAATTTATTATTGGCAAAATTTATAAATCGGCTTATGCGCCATGGGAAAAAGACTGTGGCTCAGGGAGTCGTATATGATGCATTAGATTTTATGAAAGAAAAGGGTGAGGAAGACCCTATTGCAGCATTTGAAAAAGCGATTGATACAGTTTCGCCAAAAGTTGAAGTTAAAGCAAGAAGAATTGGTGGAGCAGCTTATCAGGTTCCCACAGAGGTACGTGGTCCAAGGAGAATTTCTCTTGCGATTCGTTGGATTTTAGAAGCAGCAAATAAGAGACCTACATCAGACTACAAAAAGTTTTCAGAAAAATTGGCCGCAGAGATAATGGATGTTAATAAGAATATGGGTGAAGCAGTAAGAAGACGAGACGTAGCACACAAGATGGCTGAAGCAAATCGTGCATTTAGTCATTTCCGTTTCTAAAGCGGTAAAGGATATTTACTGTTTAAAAAAACAAAGAGCTTTTTTATACTTCAGATTTTAAATTTATTCCAAGAATTAATTTTCTCAATAAGGAATTTTAGTGAGAAAATATTATAAAAACACATAATAAAATCACACTCCTCATATGAATTAGTACGTTAATCTAATAAAAAAAATAAATAAGTATTCATTTATAAAATAAGGCTAGATTGATATTTAATTTTGATAGGAATATAGTTACAGTATGGAAAATATAACATGGTTTGCTCATGCTTCTTTTTTGTTTGTGGATAAGGATTCAGGGGGAGAAGCTTATTATGTTGATCCCTTTCAGTTGCCGAAAAATAAGGATATTCCTAAGGCAGACGTTATTTTTATAACGCATGCGCACTATGACCATTTTTCAGCTCTGGATATTAACCGAATATTAAAAAATGAAACAATTGTAGTAGCTACACCTGATTGCCTCAACGCGCTTGTTATAAAACTGCAAAAATTTCCTGTAGAGCCTAGCAGGTCATATGATATAAGGGGTTTTCATTTTGAAACAATTCCTGCATATAATGTGAGGCCAGATAGGCTTTCTTTTCATCCTCAAAAAAACAAGTGGGTAGGATATATATTTGAGTTATATGGGCAGTTGATTTATCATGCTGGAGATACTGATTTTATTCCTGAAATGAGAGAACTTGCAGAGAGGCATTTAGACGTAGCGCTACTTCCTATGGGTGGAACATACACCATGGATGTGTCTGAAATGATTTCAGCAACAAAAGCAATTAAGCCAAAAAATGTAATTCCCATGCATTACAAGACGTTATTAGGTGGAGCTGCATATAAAGGAGAACAACAAATACGAGCAGAATTAAAAGATTCAAGGGTCGTGATTTTGGAGGAGTTTAGATAATTATTCGACAGTAATTGAGGTCATTTTGTCTCCTGCTACTATTTTGTGCACCACATCCATTCCTTCTGTAACTTTTCCGAAAATAGTGTAGTTATGAGGTAGCTGTTCGTTGTCTTGCCACATAATAAAAAACTGTGAGCCATTTGTATTAGGACCAGAATTTGCCATAGCCAAAACTCCCTCTTTGTACCCCTCTTTATAGGAAGGGGTTTCAGGGTTGAGTTCATCTTCAAATGGTTTTCCATAAATCGAATATCCGCCGGTTCCATTTCCACTTGGATCCCCACCTTGAATTACAAATCCTGGTTCAACTCTGTGAAATGTTAGCCCGTCATAAAACTTATTTTTTGCGAGTGTCGCAAAATTTGTTGCAGCCTTTGGCGCGTCTTGTGGGTAAAGAATTAATTGAATAGTACCTTTAGCCGTGGTAATTGTTGCTTTAGTTGCTGTAATTGGAGTAAATGTTGGCATAGGTGTTGATTGTTTTACTGTTGGTATTATAACTGATTGAGGAGCAGTTGCATCAAGGATATTTGCATCAGGATTATTTCCCGACCCTCCATTGTTTGTTGCTAAAATAAGTACCCCCAGTCCTAAAACAACTATTATTATAAACGCGATAAGAGTACGATTCATGTATCAGTAAATTGTATCAAAAAGATTAGAAAGAACAAGTGATAGTTTACTTTTTTTATAAAGATAAGGCATTACAGTTCAATAAGTTTTTTTGAAGACTTTGTAAGAGGAATAATCTCTTCTCCACTAAACCATACGGTATCCTCTATTCGTACACCTCCAAAATTATTTATATAAATCCCGGGCTCGATTGTAAAGGGAATATGAGGGGTGAGCAAGTCTTTATTTCCTGGGGATATGTGGGGCAATTCATGAACCTCAAGTCCTATACCGTGTCCTACAGAGTGGGGTACAGAGGGATAGCCCTGAGATAGGATATAATTTCGGGAAGTCATATCAATAAATTCACCGGTGAGTCTATGATTAGGTTTTGTCGCTTTTTGTTTTAGAGCTTTTTCTTGTCCAATACGTACTGTCTCATATATGTTTTTAAATTTTTCAGGTGCTTTTCCTATAAAAAACGTGCGAGTCATGTCAGCGCAATATTCATGAACTTTTGCTCCAAAATCAAGCAAAACAATATTTTTTCTCTCAAGCCTCTTATCACCTGTTTTGTGGTGTGGTATTGCTGAATTTTCTGAAAAGGCAACTATTGTTGGGAATGCGAGTTCACCTTCTGATTCACGAATATATTTTTCCAACTCCCATGCTACCTCTTTTTCACTTTGACCTATTCTTATTGTCTTGAGAATATGAGAATAAGCATTATCTGTTAATGTACATGCAGCTTGCAAAGCTTTCAGTTCTTCAGTGTTTTTGGTTTGTCTTATGAACTCAATAATTTCATCTGTCACAATAAGCGTTACATTTTTCAGTTTTTTAAAATTTTTATACTCTGAATATGTTAAATTCTCTTCAAATCCAATTGTTTTTAGCTTCTCACGGTCTAGGATTTCCTGAATTTGTGGAAGCAGACTTTTTTCTGCTCCAAATTCTATGACTATTGGATTCTGTTTAGCATCAGACATGTTTCTTACACTTTCTCTAGCACCTTCATATAGTCTTGGATCTGCGAACACATAAAGATTTGTATGCGTTAGCAATGCAAAGCCCTCCCGTTCGTTCGTACTAAATCCATTAAAACCTGTAAGGTAGTAAATGTTGTATGAAGACGAGATAAGAAGTGCATCGAGTTTTTCAGTATCCAAAATACAACGAGCCTGTTTTATCCTGTTTTCCATTCTGCAATTGTACCACAAGGAATTTGACTTTTATAAAGTTGAGTAAGGCTAATTGTTTACAAATAGTTTTGACTTTGTTATACTTGTCTTAGTTCGAGAGGCAGACTCTCGAATTATTTTTTTAAGAAAAACTAAATACTATGGCTGATCCGCTTACAAAAGATAGAAACGTACCGTTGGACAAAATTCGCAATATTGGAATTATTGCGCATATTGACGCGGGTAAAACCACAACATCTGAGCGAATACTCTACTATACTGGAAAGTCATATAAAATTGGAGACATAGATGATGGAAATACCGTTATGGATTGGATGGATCAGGAGCGTGAGCGTGGTATTACCATTGTGTCTGCTGCAACCACCACTTTTTGGACAAAAACAGAAGACCGCGCCAAAGGAATTGATAATCCATATAGAATTAATCTTATTGATACCCCTGGGCATGTAGATTTTACAGCTGAGGTGGAGCGTTCTTTGCGCGTTTTGGATGGAGCTGTTACAGTTCTAGACGCAGAAGAAGGAGTGCAATCACAATCAGAGACAGTATGGCGTCAAGCAGATAAATATCATGTACCCCGCATTTGCTTCATTAATAAAATGGACAAATTAGGCGCAGACTTCTTAAAAACAGTAGCATCAATTGAAAAAAGATTAGGCGCAAATCCATGCATTATGGTTTTGCCCATTGGTGCAGAGAACGAATTTACTGGAGTCGTTGATCTCTTGAACATGAAGTCTCTTGTGTGGTCAGGTGAAGAACTAGGGGCAAAGTACGAAACTTCTGATGAAATCCCAGAGACGATGCGCGCGCAAGTTGATGAGTACAGGCTCAAAATGATTGAAAAGATTGCAGAAAACGATGATGAGTTAATGGAGAAATATCTGGAAGGAAAAGAGATTACTGTTCCAGAATTAATGGCAGGATTGAGGCGTGCAGTAGTAGGATACAAATTGGTCCCCATTTATGCAGGATCATCATTAAGAAATAAAGGAGTACAGCCTTTACTTGATGCTGTTGTGGATTATCTTCCATCTCCTATGGATTTAAAGATGGTAAAGGGAATTAACCCCAAAAATGGAGGGGAAGAGATTCGTGAATTAACACCTGAAGCGCCCTTTACTGGATTTGCTTTCAAAGTTCAGATTGATTCGCATGTAGGAAAGATTACGTTTGTACGTATTTATTCAGGTAAATTAGTTTCTGGATCTTATGCGTATAACTCTAGTAAAGATGTTCGCGAAAGAGTTGGAAGACTTCTTCTTATGCATTCAAATCAGCGTGAAGAAATAAAGGAGGCATATGCTGGAGAAATCGTAGCCGTTGTTGGGCTTAAAGACACAATTACTGGTGAAACACTTTGTGATGAAGCAAAGCCAATTATTCTTGAGAAGATTTCATTCCCAGAGCCAGTTATTTCTTTAGCAATTGAACCCAAAACTAAGTCAGATCAAGAAAAAATGGGTCAAGCATTAAAAAGACTCATGGAGGAAGACCCTACGTTTACAGTAAAAATGAATCACGAAACTGGACAGACTATTATGTCTGGGGTCGGAGAGTTGCAGTTGGAAATTATGGTTGACCGTATGAAACGTGAATTTAATGTAGAGGCAAATGTAGGAGCACCTCAGGTAGCCTATAAGGAAACATTTGGACCTGGTGAAGTTAAAGGAGAGGGGAAATACATTCGCCAAACGGGAGGAAAAGGACAATATGGACATTGCCTGATCCGTGTTGAGGGAAAGCCAAGAGGCGAAGGATACGAATTTGTTAATGCAATTAAGGGAGGAGCAATTCCTGCAGAATTCTGTACCTCAATAGAAAAAGGCGTTAAAGAAACTCTGGAAAATGGGCTTTTATTGGGGTATCCAGTGGTTGACTTAAAGGTTACGCTATATGATGGGTCATATCATGATGTTGACTCGTCTGACATGGCATTTAAGATTGCTGGATCTATGGCGCTTCAGGATGCAGCTAAAAAAGGTCAGTTATCCCTTTTGGAGCCTATTATGAAGATAGAGGTAACCACTCCTGAAGAGTTTATGGGGGATGTGATAGGTGATCTTTCATCAAAGCGTGCGCAGATTACAGGAACTGAAGAGCGTGGAAATGCGCGTATTATTCATGGAGAGGTTCCCTTAGAAGAGCTTTCAGGGTATGCTACTACAATTCGTTCTATGTCTCAGGGGCGCGCAACATATTATATGGAGCCATCTCATTACCAAGAAGTTCCTCGAAACATTGTTGACGCAATGTTGGCAAAGACCACATTTACAGGACGTGTATCTGCGCAATCATAAACTTCTTGAAAACTCAAGAATATAGTGTTACTATTATTCAATAAATTATGGCTGATAATTCTCAAATTCCCCAATTTGACAAATCCCAATTCAATAATGATGGTTATGTAAAACGCGTTGAAAAGCCATGGGGATATGAATTGCATTTTGTGCGGGAGGGTATGCCATATATGGGTAAGTTAATGCATATTAATGCAGGATGCAGGCAGTCTATGCAGCTTCACGATGCTAAGCAAGAAACGTATCTTGTGACATCTGGCAAAGCCAAGGTACTTTGGGAAAACAGTAAGGGAGAATTAATTGAGACAGAGCTTGTGCCAAATATAGGATTTACGACTCTTCTGGGGCAAAGACACAGGCTTTGTGGTATAAGTGATTGCGATATTCTTGAATTTTCAACACCAGAAAAGGGTACTACATGGAGGCTTGAGGATGATTATAGTAGACCAGATGAAACACCCGAGCAAAGAAAGAAAGAAAGGGGAGAAAAATAGAAGATATTTATGGTTGACTTTACAAACATAGACGAAGTAAAAAGACTTGATCCTCAGGACACCTTGCGTTCTACGCAATTACTTCCAGAACAATTAGAGGCTGCATGGGATGAGGTGAGGCAGATTCAAGTTCCTCAAGGGTACAATAACGTTTCAAACATTATTTTTTGTGGTATGGGAGCATCCATATATGGAGCACTCGTTGTAAAAGCACTTTTTGGTTCTGACTTTTCGTATCCAATAGAAATGGTATCAGACTATCATCTCCCAAAGTATGTAAATAATAATTCGCTTGTTGTTCTAACGAGCTATTCAGGTACAACTGAAGAAGTCTTATCTTGCGCGCATGAAGCACGTGAAAAAGGGGCGAAGATGTTAATCCTCACAAAAGGTGGTCAATTGGCAGAGTTTGCGAAACAAGAAAACGTACCCTCATACATATTTAATGGAGCGTTAAATCCTGCTGGTGTTCCAAGGCTTGGTAATGGGTACACAATAATTGGGCTAATGGGTCTTTTGCATAATGCAGGAATAATTACATTAGATGAGGGCTTATTGAAGGGGGGGATTGAACATATTAGGAAAAATAAAGACGCGATTGTTGAACGAGCCATGCATGATGCGCATAGTATGGTAGGTAAAATTCCAGTTATTTTTGCGGCAGAACATTTATCAGGAAATGCCCAGATATTAAGAAATCAATTTAATGAAACAAGTAAAACTTTTTCTGCCTATTACTTAATCCCTGATCTAAATCATCATCTCATGGAGGGTTTACAGTTCCCATCCCCTAGTAATTTAAAGTTTATGATATTTGATTCTCATGCATATTCTCCAAAAATTCAAAAAAGAGTAGAGCTGACTTTAGATGTTGTTCGTCAAAATAATCACACAATACTTGAGTATATTACTCGCGGAACCGACAAGTATCAGGATTTTCTTGAAGTATTATCTCTTGGTTCATACACTACTTTATATTTGGGGCTTTTATATGAACAAAATCCTGCAATAAACCCTTGGGTTGACTACTTTAAAGAAAAATTAGCAGCATAGACAGATATATGAGGTTCTCTCCTACCCTTTTTTTGGTTCTACAATTTTTTATTCTTTTTCCCTCAGTACTTTTTATCTTAGGTATATTTTTTACATTTTTTGCAAAAGATGCAACAGTATATAACCTTGTAATTTCAAAAAATATTTTACAAAACATAGGTGTTTTGATTATTTCTCCTCTAGCTTCTGGATTTGTTGCTTATCACTATTTAGAGAGGTATCGACCGGAGGGATTTGTAGAACTGGTATCAAAATATCTGTTGGGATATACAATAATAGTTTTAGGTTCTACCATTATTTTTCTATTCTTGAAATTTTTTTCTAGCCTTTCTTGATTAACCTACACCAATCACATACAATATCGACATGATAGTTATTAGGGACGCGCAGATGAAGGATTATTTGTGGTACAAAATTGGTGGAAGCGCTCGTTATCTGCTGCAATGCTTTTCTGAAGAAGACATAGTTGAAGCTTTTGAGTTTATAAAAAAAGAAAAAATTGAGACCTATTTTATAGTAGGTATGGGCTCAAATCTTCTTTTCACTGATGGATACTTTGACGGTGTAGTTATACAAATAGTAATAGATACGCAAGGCTCGGGAATTACTCTCTTAGATAAAGAAACAATACAGGCATTTTCTGGGGTGGAGCTCGACTCTGTAATTCAGTTTGCTTTTGAGAATAACCTATTGGGATTGGAGTGGGCGGGTGGATTACCTGGTACTGTCGGAGCAGCGATTAGGGGAAATGTTGGAGCATTTGGAGGTGAATTTAAAGACTGTTTTAAGGCAGCGCGTGTTCTAGTTTACAATAAGAGAACATATAAAGTTTTAGAGTTAAATAAGCGGGATATAAAATTTGCGTATAGGACAAGCACAATAAAAAAACAGAAAAATATGATTGTGCTTTCTGCCACATTTAAACTTAAAAAAGTTGATGATAAAAAGTTAGGATGGGGGAAGCAAACATATTTTGCAAATATAGAGTACCGAAAGAGTAAGCATCCAATGGATTTTCCCTCAACAGGATCTGCATTTAAGAACATAAACAACCCAGAGAACATAGAAAAAATACTAACTGTTTTTCCTGATATTGAATCTGATGTGAGAATCAAATGGCATGGGAAGGTGAGTATGGGATATCTCAATAAGCGTCTTGAGCTTTCGGGCTTACAAATCGGTCAGGCTCATATCTCAAATAAACATAGTAATTTCATTGTGAATTTAGGAGGTGCGACTGCGTTAGATGTTCTATCTGTAATAAAAAAGGTGCAGGAAACATTCCAAGAAACATTTGGATTTATTCCTGAGCTTGAAGTAGAGATAGTATCGTAAAAAACTTAAAAAGCCAACCTGAGCATATAATCTATGAGTTCTAAAAAATATAAATTATTAATTTCAGACTATGATGGAACCCTTTCTGGTCCTGAGTTTGCTATTCCTGATAAGACAGCTCACGCGATTAAAAAATGGATGTCAACCGATCACTTATTCTCAATCGCTTCCGGAAGGCAGTACCTTATGCTTAAAAAAGACTGTACTTTGCTGGACTTGTCTACCCCACTCATTGTTAGGGGAGGTGCAGAGATTGTGGATCCAAAAAATGATAACATTATCTTTCAAGAGCAAATACCTAAAGAGACAGTTGCTGAAATTTTTAAAATTTTAAAAAAACACACTGATAAAATCGCGCTTGAAAAAGATGATACAATTTTTTCTTCCTTCAAATTCGCAGGCGATTTTCCTGAAGTAAAAAGAAAGAGTCTTGATGAGTTCACGATTACCTCCCTTCCTAAAATAGTGGCGAAGGCAGATCACAAGAAGAGTGGAGAGTTAGAGATAGTGATGGATAGCATAGTAAAAAAATTTCCAGAACTACACATAGTAAGAAGTTATACTCCCCTAGGATCTGGATATGATATAACCTCTATTAAGGCAACAAAACATCTTGCCACTCTTGAATTGATAAAATTATTGGGATTATTCCCTGAAGATGTTATAGGGGTAGGAGATGGATATAATGATTTTCCACTTCTTGAGGCATGTGGTTTAAAGGTTGCTATGGAAAATTCCCCGGATGAGCTGAAGGCTATTGCGGATATGGTAATTCCTGCGCAAAGAGAAGAAGGGGTGGCATTTCTTATCGAAAAACTCCTGAAAGAAGAAGGCTAAAGAAGCCAGTGTATTAAAAAACTGTTTTTATAAAATAGTTCCCCAGGCGTAAACAACTTAAAAAATTACCATATAGTATGTAATGATTCGCAAAATACACTTAGCTTTGTTGAATATTTTTAGAACTCTTGTAAACGCATCATAAGCTGCAATCAGCTAGTATGATACAATGTGTGCGTGCGAAAAATATTTTTACTTTTTAGTATACTTTTCTGTTTTTTTGTTTTATTTCTGTATCTTAAATCAACATTTCAAAAAAAAACTGTTCAACCAATTCGGGAGACTAGGACTGAAAAAATAGAAACAAGGGTTTCGCCGAAAGAAGAGTATTTATTCGTTCCTTACTGGACTATAGATGAAGATATTTCATCTAGTGAGATGACATTAGTATATTTTGGGGTTTTGGGTGGGAAAAATGGGATTGAACAGAGTGATGAAGGATATAAAAACTTATCAATGTTTGAAGAAAATAAAAATAGAAAAGACAGCATATTAGTTTTAAGAATGTTAAATACAGATACTAATTTAGATATATTAAAAGACAAAAAAATACAGCAACGAATTATAGATGAGACAATAGTTCTTGCAAAGAAACACCACTTTTCAGGAATTATCTTGGACTTTGAAACGCAAGGATTGCCATTTAAAACTTTGCTTGAGAGCATTACGTCAATGCATGCGTTATTTGCAAAACAGACCCATTTATCAAGCCTTTCATTTGGTACATTACTATTTGGAGATACATTTTATAGAGTGCGTCCATATGATGTAGAAAAGATTGTGGAAGTGGTAGACCGCGCATATATAATGGCATACGACTTTAGTAAGGCCAAGGGTGACCCAGGTCCCAATTTTCCATTAAATGGGAAAAACACGTATGGATATGATTTTAAGATAATGGTTGAGGATTTTTTAGATGTTATACCTGGGCATAAGTTGACAATTATTTTTGGTATGTTTGGGTATGACTGGAAAATTGATGATAAAGGAAGAGGTCGAGAGCAAGCGATTTCTAAAAGTACAATTGCTTTTGAAAAATTTATGTCAACCTGCATATCTAGTAGTACGTGTGATGCAAAAATGGATAGCCAATCAGCAGAAACTAACATAAAGTATATATCTGAGGACAAAGAGAATCATGTAATTTGGTTTGAAAATTCTGAATCTGTTATGAGAAAGAAAGCATTTCTTACTGACTTGGGTTTACGATCAGTTGGCTACTGGGCGTACTCATATTATTAGAAGCTTCTTTGCAAAAAATTGTTAATGGAGAAGTTCCCGTTAAAAGAGAAGAAGGAGTTTTTTGAGATCCCGCAAAACTTTTATTTAAAAAACGTATAACATGGGATCCGGTAGGAGTAGGTGAGTCAATGGTAAAAGTAAGTATTGCTACTTTGCTATTTCCTTTTTTTTCTGTGTTTTGTGCATTTAATTCCAGAGCGAGCGATGCTCTTCCATACTGTTCACGCGTTTCCTCAAGTAAAATTGAATAATCGGTACTTTCTCCAAAGAAATTTGGAGAATAGGGGGTAAGTCTCACGTTTTGAATCACTTCAGGGTTATATGACAATTCAATCTGTATGCTGTTTAGATAATTATTTTCAGACGAGACGTAGATAGGAACCTCATAAGAAGAATTTATACATGAGGATGTGATTGTATTCGGGTTGAAAAAAAGTATGGAAGACGGTGAATTGGAGCTAGATTCATTTTTTTGAGTAAGTGAGTTAAATGGTGATACATAAGACAATAAAAGAAATAGAAGAATTAGAACAAATATAGTTATTCCTAAAACAACGAGATATTTACTCATGAGTTAATCCCCGCCTCTTTCTCTTAGTTGTCTTAAGAAAATATTCAAATCTTTTTCATCTATGTTTCCTTCATTATCAAAATCTGCAGTTATATGTATATCGTCGCAGATGTTGTTTATTATACAATTGACTAAGATGTTATAGTCTAGAATATCAAGCACGCCGTCTTTTACTAGGTCTCCAACAGTTAAGGCAGTAGTAGGAAGAGTTATATTATTTCCACTATCTTTTATAGTATAAAAACCTGGAATTGATTTTTTAAGCGTGGAAGACGCATCGGCGAAATTCACTCTCAGTTGGTATATTCCTGGAGGAATATTTAAAATCGGGATTTCCCCTGAAAACACACCGTTTTCATAGAGTAAGGGAGTTGTGATGGTTGAAGTAATTTCTCCATTCTTGTCAATAAATTCAATACTAGCAAATCTTACTTTACTGATTGGGTCTGTGTTCCCTCCAGCCCCTATTCCAGGATGAATAAGTGATATTTTAATGGTTCCTTTGGATGAAGAAGATGTAGGTGTAGGGTTTGAGGGGGAGGGAGTACTTGCTACAGAAGTGATAGTGGGCGTAATAGCTGTAGTTGGGGTAGGATTTTGTGGTTGAGCTGTGGGGGTTGGGTTATTTGGCGAGTCTGTTGGAGTAGGATTTTGGTTATCAGGCATTAAAGAGTTTACTGCGCGTGCAAGATTTAATCGCGGACCAATAGGTCTATCAGTTGATATAGTATCTGCATTTGAAACTAATATGTTTTTTACTTCATCTGGTGATAGATTTGGGTTAATAGACAGCAGAAGTCCCGCAGCGCCTGCAACATGAGGGGTAGCCATAGATGTACCATTGAGACTTTCGTATTGATTTTGTGGCCAGGTAGAAATAATTGATACACCCGGGGCGGAAATGTTGACAATCGAACCGTAGTTTGAAAAAGAGGCGCGTTGATCAGATTGCGTAGTTGCGCCTACTACAAATGTGCCATTACAGTTAGCAGGAGAACTTGTAGAAGCGTCGACTGGGATTCCTCCGGAAACTCCGTTTCCTGCTGCTACTATAACGCTTACATTAGCATTTCTCGCGTAGTCTACTGCTTCCTGAAATATACCACAAGGAGAATATCCACCCAAACTCATATTAATAACTTTTGCTCCATTGTCTACAGCATAATGAATTGCCTGAATAATGATAGAGTCGTCTCCTTGACACTCACCGTTGTATTGTCCCATCGATTTAATTGCTAATATCTTTACATTCCAATTTACGCCTACAACTCCAATATTGTTATTGGTTAGGGCACCAATTGTGCCCGCTACATGTGTTCCATGTCCACATTCGTCCTGGGAGTCACTTGTTCCGTTAAAGAAATTATATCCATTTTCAATATGTCCAGATAAATCTTGGTGATTGTAATCAACCCCAGAATCAATAACTGCGACTTTAATATTATTATTTCCTTTTGCCTTGTTCCATGCACTAGGTCCTTGAATTTTTTCCATCCCCCACATTTGTGAAAAATATGGGTCGTTTGGAATCTCTGTTGTTTGTTTTATCCCGTTTTCAACTGCAAGTTCCACTGTTGGAAGTTTTTTATATTCATCTAGCGCGTTTTGTATTGATGTGTTTTTATCTAATGTTATGACTTGTGCATATTCTAGGGGTGTTTCATATTTCGTATTTTCCAGTAAGTTTTTTTCTTGGATAAAACTAACTTTCTCTTTGGTATCTGCATATAGCTCTTGTAGAACCATTGGATTTGGAGTTCTTGACATAGAATTTGCAGCATCCATTGCAGCTATTCTTGCCTGACCAAGTATAGGTTGAGAAGCAATTTTTGCTCTTTCTTGAAGATTTTCTGCCACGTTTGCAGGTGTTGTACCCTTTTTATACTGTACAATTATTTGCTGTTTTGAACGTTCGATTGGGCTTCTATCCGCTGACTGAATAGTTTGAGTGGTTTTGATAGAGTTTGGTGCAGCATTTTTAACTTGAGGCAGCGCAAGAAATAGTTTAACAGCCTTTCTTACGTCAGACCCTTTTTTTAAGGTTACAAGATTAGTTGCTGACTGAGTTTTTTTTATAGGATATAAGTTTTTTTGAGATATGACCCCAGATTCCTCTTCAACCTTTGCTATCTGTTGTAATTGATTAGTGTAGAAAGAAGTTCCTGGTATTTTGCCTGACAATTCCATAAAGAACATTTTAGTTTTATTTATAATTCCCTGAGAGTCTAGTTGTCGTTCTTTTAATGCAGCCTTGAGCTGTAAAGGGGAAAGTCCTGGTTGGTATACGACAATAATTTGAGAAGAATACTTTTCTAGCTGATTTTCAGCTACGGAATTTGGGGCAGCATAAGAAGAAGTACATACTGTTTTTAGCAGGAAAAAAAGTATAAGTAAAATAAGACCTCTTTTTAACACATATATATAGTAGCCTGCAAAAAAAAACTTCGCAATAGGAAAAAGCATAATAAGATCACTGTTTTTTAAAATACCCCTTGACGAGTTTTGAAAGATGTTGTATTATACTTTTTACACCTTAAAAAAGAGGTGATTTTTTTGATTTAAATATATGGCAACATTTCAACGAAACAAACCACACGTTAATATTGGAACTATCGGTCACGTCGACCATGGTAAAACTACTTTAACTGCAGCTATTACCACTGTTTTGGCCAAAAAAGGAATGGCTGAAGCACGCAAATACGAAGATATAGATAATGCTCCAGAAGAGCGAGCAAGAGGTGTTACGATTAACATTTCTCATCAAGAATACGAAACAGAAAAACGTCACTACGCACACATTGATGCTCCAGGACACGCTGATTATATTAAAAACATGATTACTGGTGCCGCACAAATGGATGGAGCAATCTTGGTAGTATCTGCTGCTGACGGTCCAATGCCTCAAACACGTGAACATATCCTTCTTGCGCGTCAGGTTGGAGTTCCGGCTCTTGTTGTTTTTCTTAATAAAGTAGATATGGTACAAGATCCAGAGCTTATTGATTTAGTTGAGATGGAAGTACGTGAACTTCTTTCAAAATATCAATATCCAGGAGATGAGATTCCTATGGTTAAAGGATCAGCTCTTAAGGCAACTCAGGGAGATGCAGAAGCAGAAGCTCAAATAATGGAATTAATGGCAAAGGTTGATGAATATATTCCTACTCCAGAACGACCAACAGATAAGCCATTATTGATGCCTGTTGAGGACGTTTTTTCTATTAAAGGACGCGGAACAGTTGTTACAGGACGTATTGAGCGCGGAATTGTAAAAATTAACGATACAGTCGCAATTATAGGTATAAAACCTACAAAGGAAGTAGTTGTTACCGGAGTTGAGATGTTTAGAAAACAACTAGACGAAGGACAAGCAGGAGACAATGTAGGTCTTTTACTTCGTGGAATTGAAAAGCAGGATGTAGAGCGCGGACAAGTAATAGCCAAGCCAGGAAGTATCACTCCACATACAAAATTTGAGGCTGAAGTTTATATTCTTACAAAGGAAGAAGGAGGAAGACACACTCCATTCTTCTCCGGGTACAGACCACAATTTTATATCAGAACAACTGACGTTACTGGAGAAATCAAGCTTCAAGAAGGCGTTGAAATGGTTATGCCTGGAGATAACGCAAAAATGACTGCTGAGCTTATAGTCCCTGTAGCTATGGAAGACGGAATGAGATTTGCAATTCGCGAAGGTGGACGCACAGTTGGAGCAGGAGTTGTTACCAAAATCTTAGCTTAATAGCTTTTGATTATTTGCACATTTTACATTTAAATTTAGTCCGCCAAGTCGGCGGATGGTAACACAGACCTCGCATCCAATGCGAGGTTTTTTTGTTTAAGGAGAAAAAAATGCCAAAAGGAAGAATAAGAGTTAGACTAAAATCATATGATCCCAGGATTATAGATAGTACGTGTCAACAAATCTTAGACACGGCAATTCGTACTGGAGCAAAAGTAGTTGGTCCTGTACCTCTTCCTACTCAACGATCTATGTTTGCAGTTAATAAATCTGCGTTTGTTGATAAAAACGCGCAAGAACATTTTCAAATTAAAACACATAAACGCCTTATTGATATTATGTCCCCAACAGATAACACTATAGAATCCTTAATCCACTTAGATCTCCCAGCAGGTGTGGATGTAGAAATTAAGATGTAACATGTCTTTATTGGAAAGAATACGTGCTCCATTTAAAAAAGCAAATCATTTTCCACCCGTGGTTTTTCCCTCAAGTAAAGAAGTAAAGAAGACCCCCACAACTGAAAATCCATATGCGAATAATTCTTTAAATGACTTTTTAAAGATTAATTCATTTGAAAAATTATCAACAGAAGAGCGGATTCAAATTTCTAAAAACCTTCGCAAGATGGCAGAAGAAGCAGAGAGCGAATTTCATGAAAAAAGTGCGATTCGAGACAGAGATGAGAGCGTGAAACTTATGAGAATAGTGTTTGAATTGGAGAAAATGAATAATTACCAGACAGATACATCTGAGGTGAATCAGGATTTTTCATCTTCCAAGCATCTAAAATAGATGGGATACGTTTCCATAGAGAGTTTAGCCTCGTTGCGAGCTTGCATTTTGCTTACGACTTCTATATAATAACTTTTACTCATGTTTAGGTTTACTACCGAGACTGAATGGAACACTACATAAGAGCTTAGCTGCATTTTTTTGCGTATGAAGCGACTTTATGTAGTCGCTTTTTTTGTGTTTAAACATATGTCTTTACAAGCAATTATTGGGAAAAAAATAGATCAGACGCAGGCATTTCTGGAAGACGGAAGACGAATTCCTCTTTCACTGATTTCTGTGTCTGGAAATGTTATTGCACAAGTAAAGACATTGGAAAAGGACAAATATACGTCTGTACAGCTTGGATTTGGAGATAAAAAAAAGGTAAATAAAGCAACAGAAGGACATGTAAAAAAAGCGGGACTTACAAAAACACCCCGCTTTTTTCGTGAAGTAAAAGTTGAAGATATCACAGGATATGAGGTTGGGACAGTCGTAAACGTTGAGGAAATGCTTGAGCTAGGAGACGTTATTGATGTAACTGGAACATCAAAGGGAAAAGGATATGCTGGGGTAGTTAAAAGACATGGGTTTAAAGGTGGACCGAGAACGCACGGACAGTCTGATCGTGAACGCGCGCCTGGTTCAATCGGTCAAACAACAACACCTGGACGTGTTTATAAGGGAAAAAGGATGTCCGGGCGTATGGGAAATGAGCGTGTGACTATTAAAAATCTGACAGTAGTTGATATTAAAGATGGCATAATTTATGTTCGTGGTTTGGTTCCAGGGGTGAAGGGGTCATTAGTAATGATTTCAAAAGTGAAAGAAGATAAGAGAAGTAGAGCCACAAAGAAGAAATTTGTTCCTCTTTTCTCAATCAAAGAAGAGGTTCTTGAAGAAAAAAGCGTAGAGCCTGTTGTTGTAGAGACTGTAGAAGTTGAGACACTTCCCGAAGATCCACAAAAAGTTGTTGAAGAAAAGATAGAGGAAACAGCTGCGCCTATAGAAATAGCAAAAGAAGAAGTAAAAGTAGACGATAAACCTAAAAAAGAAGCTGTATCTGAAGGAAAAGAGGAGGATAAGTAATTATGGCTGAAAAAAAGATAAAAAAAGAAGCAAGCGCACAAAAGACAAAAACTCTTGATAAAAAAACAGTGGTGAAGCCCGTAAAGGAGAATGTGAAGATTATGAAAGATACAAAAAAGAGCAAAATGAAAACAAACGAGCCAAAGGACGCAGTAATCTCCACAAAAGAAACATTTTCAGTAGATGTATATGGATTAGATGGCAAGGTATCAGGGAAGGTAAATATTCCCACTGAAATCTTTAAAGCAAAGGTAAACCTTACTTTAATGGCTCAGGCTGTAAGAGTATATCTTGCAACGCAAAGAAGCGGAACATCTTCTACAAAAACAAGATCAGAAGTTTCAGGAACAACAAAGAAGATGTATCGCCAGAAGGGTACGGGTCGTGCGCGCCATGGAGCCGCAAAAGCGCCTATTTTTGTGGGTGGTGGAATTGCTTTTGGTCCAAAACCGAGAAGCTTTGCTCTAACCCTTCCGAAGAAAATGAGAAGGAAAGCGCTTTTCTCTGCCTTAACAAGTAAGTATTCAGAAAATAATCTTATGATTTTAGATGCAGCACAGGCTACAGGGAAAACAAAAGAAATTGTAAACACATTTAAAAATCTTGGACTAACAAAAAAAGTAACTATTGTGGTTACTCCAGAAGAAAAACAGATTTCCCGTGCAGCAAGAAATATTAAGGGAGTAACAGTTGAGCACGCTGCAAACTTAAATACCTATAGCGTTTTAAATAGTAATACTGTTATTTTTGCAAAAGATGCACTTAGTATTTTGCAGAGTACGTTTTTAAAATAATATGAAAACTATAATTATTAAACCATTAATTACAGAAACGTCTATGAAGGATGCAGCTTCAAACAAATTTACGTTTTCTGTTTTTAAAGATGCTACAAAGACAGAGATAAAGAAAGCAGTTGAGAAAACATTTAACGTACACGTTATAGGAGTTACAACCCTGAATTTAACAAGGCGAAAAACTGTATTTACCAAATTTGGTCGTAAAAAAACTACTGAGAATATAAAAAAAGCACGAGTAGAACTTGAAAAAGGACAAACCATTCCAGCATTTGAAGTTGATGGTAAAAAAGAAGAACCAACTGTTAAAAAAGAGAAAAAAGAAAAGAACAAAAAAGAAGAAAGTAAGTAAGTATGACAAAAGCACTAAAACATATTTTAAAAAAGAATTCAGGAAGAGATTCTTCTGGCCAGGTTATGGTGAGATACCAAGGGGGGAGACACAAGAGATTTTACAGAGATATAGACTTTAAGAGAAATAAGCATGGGATAGAGGCAGAGGTAGTAGAGATTGAATATGATCCGAATAGGTCAGCTGATATAGCATTATTGCAATATAAAGATGGAGAGAGACGGTATATTTTGTGTCCTGTAGGTCTTGAAGTAGGAATGACTGTTTCAGCAGGGGATACAGTAGATTTGAAGCCTGGTAATGCCCTACGTCTCATTCAAATACCCGTAGGTACTTTCGTGCATAATATTGAGCTTACATTTGGACGTGGAGGACAAATAGCAAGGTCAGCAGGAGATCAGGCAGTAGTTACTGCACGTGAAGGTGAATATGTGCATGTGAAGATGCCTTCAGGTGAGGTAAGGCGCATTTTAGGTAAAAATTATGCTACAATCGGCCAGGTAGGAAACGTTTTATGGAAAGACCGCGTGCTTGGAAAAGCCGGAGCAGCTCGCCATATGGGTATCCGTCCTCACGTACGAGGCGTTGCTATGAATCCTCGTTCTCATCCTCATGGTGGAGGAGAAGGAAGAAGCGGGATAGGTATGAGTAGTCCTAAAACGTATGCAGGAAGAAAAGCCGTAGGAAAAACAAGACGACCAAAAAAATACTCAAATAAGTTTATAATTTTACGAAGAAAGAAAGGTAAATAAGAAAAGTATATCTTTTCTCAGATAAGAATATGTCAAGATCACTAAAAAAAGGACCATATATAGATGAGCGAATTATGAAGAAGGTGCAAGCCCAAAAGGCGAATGGATCAAGCGATCCAATAAAAACATGGTCACGCGCATGCCAAATTCCACCGGAATTTGTAGGACATACATTCCTTGTGCACCAAGGAAAACATTTTGTGACAGTTAAGGTAACTGAAGGTATGGTTGGGCACAGATTAGGGGAATTCGCGCAGACGAGATTATTTAAGGGACATGGTAGAATTGTCGCTCGTGAGATATCAAAGACCTAATGGTTTTTATATATAAAATATGCAATACGTAGCAGAAGCAAAAAATGTTAGAATATCACCTCGGAAGATGAGGTTGGTAGTTGATGGGGTAAGGAAAATGCCAATAGATAAGGCAATAGCAACTCTTTCAATAGCAAGTCAGAGAGCGTCTGACCCTATTAAAAAGGCCTTGGAAAGTGCTATTGCGAATGCGGTTCATAATGGTCAGGTTAAAAAAGAGGAGCTATATATATTTGAAATGTTTGTAAATGAAGGAACCTCATATAAAAGGTTCCACTATGCAGGAAGAGGAAGGACACGACCATATAAGAAGAGATCAAGTCACTTAAAAGTGATACTTGGAGTAAAGGACGTAATAGCAAATCCTTTAACTGAGATTGAAGAAGGAAAAAAAGACGAAAAACCAATGAAGACAATAAAGAAAAGAGAAACTAAGAAAGGAGAAAAACAAGTTAGTAAATAACTTGCTGAATAATTAAACCAAATGGGACAAAAAGTTAACCCAATTGCATTAAGACTTGGAGGTCATCAGAGCTTTTTAAGCGTCGGATACTATTCTAAGAAAATGTATCCTAAGATTACCCTTCAGGATATAAAAATTCGGGAAATGCTTTATAAAAAGCTAAAGCAAGCGGGGGTTGGAAGGATTGTAATAGAAAGATCAGTCAGTACAATTAAAATTACAATATTTGTAGTTCGTCCCGGAATAGTAATAGGGCGAGGAGGAAGTGGGCTTGAAGATATTAAAAGAATGGTGCTGGGGATGTTATTTGAGCCTAAAAAAGATAAAAAAAATCAACCAAGAGTAGAATTAAAGGTGGAACCAGTTAAAGACCCTAATCTATCAGCATTCTTAGTTGCATCTAATATTTCAGATCAACTCATAAGGAGAATGCCTTTTAGGAGAATTATGAAGCAGTCAATTGAAAAGGTTATGGGAAGTGGAGCTAAGGGAGTAAGAATAGTTTTAGCAGGAAGAATCAATGGGGCAGAGATTGGACGTCGTGAGAGATTGCAGGTTGGAAAAGTATCACTTTCAACAATCCGAGAAGATATTGATTACGCGAGTGTCCCAGCTCTTACAAAATCTGGGTATATAGGAGTGAAAGTATGGATAGATCGGGGATAAATAGAGTGAAGGATAATTTGAAATTTAATTAAATAATATGTTAACACCAAGAAGAACAAAATATAGAAAACAATTTAGACCAAAAACGGTTGAAAAACCATCTAGGGGTGGAAATTATGTAGCCTTTGGAGAGTTTGGATTAAAGGCTATGAATTCAGGAAATGTTTCAAGTAGGCAGATAGAGGCAGGGAGAAAGGCTATGACCCATTTTACAAAAAGAGGCGGACGTATCTGGATTCGAATTTTTCCTGATCGCCCAACTACTCGCAAGCCGCCTGAGACGAGAATGGGTGGAGGTAAGGGTGATTTGCATGAATATGTAGCACCTGTTCAGACTGGAAGAATAATTTTTGAAATGGGTGGAATACCAGAAACTATAGCTCGAGAAGCAATGAGATTGGCAGCAAATAAGCTACCTATAAAATGCAGAGTAGTTGAAAGAAAATAGAAGAAAAAGATTAAAATTATGAAAAAGAAAGATTTAGAAAATTTGCGCTTGAAAACAAAAAATGAACTCACTGTTCTTGCGGGCTCACTTTGGATTGAAATCATGAAGGCACAAATAGACAAGAAAACTAGTGGTAAAGTAAAAAATGTGAATGAGGCAAAAAATAAGATGAAAGACAGAGCACGAATTTTAACAATTATTGGAGAAAAGGAAAGGGAGGTAAAACATGTCTAAAAAAACATTTATTGGAAAAGTAGTTTCAGACAAGATGAAGAACACTATAATCGTTGCAATTGAAAGAAATATTGCGCACCCACGTTATGGGAAACTGATTAAAAGAACACAAAAACTTATGGCTGATACGGGTGGGGTGGATGTAGTTGTTGGTGATACCGTTAAGATTGAAGAGATCAAACCAATGAGTAAAAATAAAAATTTTAAAGTTGTGAAAAAGGAGGAGGACAAGTCTAAGTAAATATATGCTCAACTCATCCCGATAGATCGGGACGAGCCTCAACATATTTTTTTCTTGATAAACTCATAAAAAATGGTACAACACAGAACAAAATTAATAGTTGCAGATAATTCAGGCGTTAAAGAGCTGATGGTAATCCACATTTATGGTGGATCAACAAGAAGGAAAGGTCATATTGGTAGTATTCTTGGATGTGTTGTTAAGAGGTCACTTCCAAATACTCAGTTTAAAAAGGGTGACAAGGTAAAAGCAGTACTGGTTCGCTCAAGGAAAGAATTTAAGAGAATTGACGGAACATATATTAGATTTTCGGAGAACGCAGGAGTTGTTATTGAGAATGCGGAAACAAAAAACCCTGTAGGAACAAGAATTTTTGGTCCTATAGCACGAGAGATTAAAGAGGAGGGGTTTGCAAAGATTGCATCTTTAGCAAGTCACGTTGTTTAAGAAAGGAATTATAAAAATGAAAATAAAAAAAGGAGATACAGTTAAAATTACTCGCGGAAAAGATAAGGGAAAAGAGGGAATTGTTGAAAAAGTGAAAGCAGGAACAATTGTTGTTCCAGGAGTAAATGAATTCAAGAGACACATAAAGAAGAGTGCAACTGGACAAAAGTCTGAGATTGTTACTATTACAAAACCAATGCAGGCTTCAGTAGTTGCGCTTATTTGTCCAAAGTGTAAAAAGCAAACACGTATTGGGTATTTGATAAAAGAAGGCGGAAAAGTAAGAATCTGTAGAAAATGCAAAAAAGAGATTTAAAAAAATACTAAAACTATGAAAGTACAAGCGTCAATAAAAAAAAGATGTAAAAAATGCAAGGTTATTAAAAGACGAGGAGTCCTGTTTATAATTTGTGAGATTCCAAAACATAAACAAAGACAGGGATAAGTTCAGATAATACTATAAATAAAATTATGCAATCATACAAAGAAACATTTGAGAAAGAGATTATAAAAAAGCTTCAGCAAGATTTGGGGCTTAAAAATGTAATGTCTGTGCCTAGACTGAAAAAAATTGTGGTAAACACCAGTACTAAGGATTTTCTTTCTGATAAGAAAAATTTGGAGCGGGCAGCAGAAGACCTGGGGACAATTACTGGACAAAAGGCAAGGATAGCTCGGGCAAAGGTATCTATCGCAACATTTAAGTTGAGAGAGGGAGACAAGCTTGGTCTAGTTGTAACCCTAAGAGGCAAGAGGATGTATGATTTTTATGAAAAACTTGTTAAAATTGTCTTTCCTCGGGTTCGAGATTTTTCAGGTGTATCCGAGAAGTGGTTGGATGGACAGGGAAATTTAAGTATTGGCTTTTCAGAAAATACAGTGTTTCCTGAAATAGATCCAGGAAAGGTAGAAAAAATACGTTCATTACAGGTAACAATTGTTACAAATGCGGAAAACAATAAGCAGGCAAAAGCATTATTTGAGGCAATGGGCATGAAGTTTAGAAAAAATTAAAATATATGGCAAAAAAATCAAGCATAGTAAAGTTTCAACACAAACAGAAATTTAAAACAAGAGATGTAAACAGGTGCGCACTTTGTGGGCGTTCCCGTTCCTATCTACGCCGTTTTGGTTTGTGTAGAATTTGTTTTAGAGAAAAAGCATTGAAAGGAGAATTGCCAGGAGTAACAAAGGCGAGTTGGTAAGAAAATAAATATATGTATACTATTGGAGACTTTTTAATTCAAATAAAAAATGGGTATATGGCTCGTAAAAAAGAGCTAGTAGTTCCTTATGCAAAGATAGTGTTATCTATGGGGCAAATTCTAGCAAAAGAGGGATATATAAAGGCTGTAGAGGTTGTAGATAACAACGGTCGAAAGATGATTGCAATAGAATTGCTTTATAAAAATAAAAGACCAGCACTTAAGGATGTGAAGCTTGTTTCAAAACCATCTCTTCACCGATATGTAACAAAAACAAGGATTAAAAGATTTGCGGGGAACTTTGGAATTTCAGTTGTCTCGACAAGTAGGGGAGTTATGACAGGAAAGGAGGCTTTACAGCAAGGAGTTGGTGGAGAGTTATTGTGTGAGATCTCCTAGTGATTTGCGTAAAGATCTATGTCAAATAATATTGGAAAAAAACTTATTAAGATTGAAGATGGAGTACAGATTCAAATTGCTGATGGGAAAGTAGTGGTAACTGGAGCGAAGGGTACTTTATCAGCAAAAATTCCTGAGGGCGTAGAAATAGAAATAACTGATGGGAGTGCAAAAATTAAAAGAACTGAGAAGGATCCCAATTCAGGGAAATATGCAGGTTTAATTCGTGCAATTCTATCAAATATGGTAGAGGGTGTTTCAAAGGGGTTTAAAAAAGATTTGGAATTGTCAGGGGTTGGATATAGAGCAAAAGTGGAAGGTAGAGATTTAGTTCTTAATGTAGGATTTGCAAATGCTGTAAGAGTATCTCCTCCGGAAGGGATTACTATTGCGGTTTCTGAAAATACAATTTCTGTAAGTGGCGTTGATAAGGCACTAATTGGTGATATAGCATCAAAAATTCGTGAGGTTAGAATTCCTGATCCCTATAAAGCAAAAGGAATTAAGTATGCAGGTGAGAAGATAAGAAGAAAGGTTGGAAAGGCAGCTAAGGCTGTTGGAGGAAAATAACCATTTATAGTATGTAACTTCAAAAAACGAAGAAATAAAATATTAAAATTATGAAAAGTACAAAAGAAGAAAAAATTAAAAAAATAAGAATTGAAAGAAGAAAGTTGAGGACAAGAAAAAAGATTTTGTCTATGTCTACTTCCCCAAGACTTTCTGTTTTTCGCTCAAATATGAAAATGTATGCTCAAATCATTGATGATACGAAAGGTATAACCATGGTATCTGTTCATGAAAAAGAGCTGCAAGAGGCAGTTGGTACAAAGATGGATAAGTCTGGGAAATTAGGAGAGTTGATTGCAAAAAAAGCTCTTGAGAAAAAAATTGAAACAGTAGTTTTTGATAAGGGATCATATAGATATCATGGACGCGTAAAAGCGTTTGCTGAGGGTGCACGAAAAGGAGGATTAAAATTTTAATATATGGATAATAATTCTATGGAAAAATTTGAAGAAAAGGTAATTCAGGTTTCCCGAGTTTCAAAAAAAACAAAAGGTGGGAATAAGGTTAGATTTGCCGCATTGGTAGTTGTAGGTGACAGACGAGGAAAAGTTGGAATTGGACTAGGTAAGTCTGGAGATGTAGCGCAGGCAATAGCAAAGGCTGTATCTTATGCGAAAAGAAGGATGATTTTTGTACCAATACATAATGAAACAATCACGCAGCAAATCAGAGTAAAAAAAGGTGCTGCTCAAGTGCTTTTAAAGCCTGCACCTAAGGGTACCGGAATTATTGCAGGAGGAGCTATAAGAAGCGTTGTTGAAGTAGCAGGAATTAGGAATATATCATCAAAGATTCTAGGATCTTCCAATAAAGCAGGAAATGCTCAAGCTACTTTTATGGCCTTAACGCAACTCGCGCAAGCTTATGAAGCAAGGGAGAACACATAATATGCAATTACATAATTTACCAAAAATAACAACAAAAGGATTAAGACGTGTAGGACGTGGACATGGATCAGGGCGTGTTAAAACTTCAGGGCGAGGAACAAAAGGTCAAAAAGCAAGAAGAGATATTAAGCTTCACTTTGAGGGCGGCGCGCTTCCTTTAATAAAGCGCTTACCATTTTTGAAGGGTAAGGGTAGAAATAAAACAATTAATCATGACCAAATTGTTTTAAATGTTAAGGACTTTAAAGGACTTCCAGAAAAAACGGTGATTGATTTAGATTTTCTTAAAAAATATAAACTGGTAGATATTGATAAAGCAAAAACGTATGGAGTAAAAATATTAGGAGAGGGAGAGGTTACAGTTCCATTAATAGTGAACTTCCCAGTTTCAAAAATAGCCAAGACAAAGATAGAAAAAGCGGGCGGGACAGTTTCCGTATGAATCTTTTTTTAAAACTTTTTAGAAATAGCGTAAGAGATAGGGAAATTCGCAAGAAAATCCTTATTACGCTTTTTCTGCTCCTCATGTTCAAGTTGTTTGCGCATATTCCAGTTTCTGGTGTAAACATAGCACAGCTAAAAAATCTTTTTGCTCAAAATCAGCTTTTAGGGTTTTTGGATATTTTTTCAGGAGGAACACTCTCAAATTTTTCGATTTTAGCCCTAGGGTTAAATCCCTATATCTATGCGTCAATAGTTTTACAGCTTCTTACAATCGTTTACCCAAAGCTTGAAGCACTCGCCAAGGAGGGAGAGTATGGGAAGCAAAAAATAAATCAATATACTCGCTACATAACAATTCCACTCGCAATAGTGCAGGGGGTTGGTATGTATGCTCTATTAAGGAATCAAAACATTGTTTCAAGTCTTTCACCTTTAGAAATTGTTTCTTTTATTGCTACATTAACGTGCGGAACTATGATTGCTATGTGGATTGGGGAGCTTATTTCCGAGCAGGGTATTGGGAATGGAATCTCAATTCTTATCTTTGCTGGTATTGTCGGACAAATACCGGTTATGCTTATGCAGACTATTACAACAATCACTGCTGAGCAATTTTTAAATATTGGTATTATTGTTATTTCCGCTATTCTCCTTGTGGCTGCGGTTGTTGCAATTAATGAGGCAGTAAGGCGTGTACCAATTTATTACGCAAAGCGGGTGAGAGGTTCTAAGATGCTTGGTGGTCAATCAACACATTTGCCCTTAAAATTAAATCAAGCAGGTGTTATACCAATAATTTTTGCTGTTTCATTAGTGCTACTCCCTTCCGTTATTGCAAATTTTTTAACAACTACGCGTAATAATACACTCTCTTTTATAGGAACAAGCATCTCAACGTATTTGGACCCAAATGGGGCACTTTATAATATTTTGTACTTCTTGCTGGTTGTAGGATTTACCTATTTTTATACCGCAGTTGTTTTTAACCCATCAAAAATTGCTGAGGAAATTCAAAAGTATGGCGGATTTATACCTGGAGTAAGACCCGGTAAAGCGACGGCATCATTTTTGAACTTTATTGTTACAAGAATAACACTTGCCGGAGCAGTATTTTTAGGTATAATTGCAGTGTTACCGAATATAGGGCGAGTGATAACCGGAAATCAGACTCTTCTTATAGGAGGAACGAGTATTTTAATTGTTGTATCAGTTGTCATTGAAACTGTTAAAATATTAGATACGCAGATGGTGACGAAGAGTTATGAGAAATTTTTAAAGTAAGATAAGTACTCTTGATATATATGAAATTAATCTTAATAGGTATACAAGGAAGTGGTAAGTCTACACAAGGAAATATACTCTCCGAGAGATTGCATATACCCTATCTATCTTCTGGGCATATATTTCGTGAAATGGCAAAAGAGAAAACTCCATTGGGTCGTTATATTAAAGAGACCATGAATGCAGGATTTTTGATCCCAGATGACAAAACACTAGAAATAGTTATTGAGTATTTAGGGCGTTCAGAATATCGGGATGGTTATATTCTTGATGGATTTCCTAGAACTGTTCCACAGGCTGAAGCATTTCCAAATGGAGTAGAAAAGGTAATCTATCTGAGGGTGACTGATAAAGAGGCATTATGGAGATTAGCCGGTCGCGATGAGGAAGGAGTACGTGAGGACAACACATTGAAAGCTATTTTGAAGCGCATAAATGAATTTCATACGAAAACAGAGCCTGTAATTGAATACTACAGGGAAAAAGGTAAACTACTTGAGATAAATGGGGAGAGACACATAGAAGAAATTGCCTCTGAGATACTTTCAGATATTCAGAAATAAATGATAAAACCTCAAATTGTAGGCATTACAGGAGCGTTTGGAAGTGGAAAATCTACTGCTTCTGATTTTATTACCTCATTTGGATATAAGAAAATAAGATTATCGAAGTTTTTAGAGGATGAGCTCTTGTCTTCAGGAGATGTAGCTATAACTCGTAAGAAGCTTCAAGATCTTGGTAACTCTTGGCGTAATGAGCATGGAAGCGGAGTACTAGGGAAAAAAGCAGTTGAATTTATTTTCACAAACAATGTTGAGAAAGTGGTTGTAGAGGGTATTCGAAATATTGAAGAGGTTCAAGAATTAAAAAAAATAGGTAAGGTGACTTTAATTGCGCTTATGGTTGATAGAAATGTTAGGTATAAGAGGTTAGAAAAGTTGACGAGAAGAGAAAAATTAACACCTGAATTATTTGAGAAATTAGACGCACGAGATTTGGGACTGGGGGAGAGTAAGTCTGGATTACAAACTGCTCTCTGTATCGCGTTATCAGACATATACATACAAAATAATACAAACGAGAAAGAGTTATGCGCTAAATTAGAAAAAGTGATAGCTGAGATTGAGAGGTAATAAAAGAGATTTTTTAGTAACTATATTTTAAAAATGAAAAACATATATGTTTTAATAGGGCCGCCATTATCCGGGAAGGAAACACAGGGAGAGTTATTGGAGACTTCTTTAGGAGGAATTCCAAGATTTTCAATGGGACATCTAATTCGTGAGGCAAGAAGTAAGGATCAAAGATTTGAAAACGCTTATCAACAATATAGTATGCAAGGGAAGCATTTACCCAATGAAATAAAATTTCCGCTTTTAGTAGATGAGATGAATAAGGCAAGTCAGTCTGGTTTTATTTTGGATAATTTTCCTGCAACAGAAGAAGACGTGGAATATTTAGAGAGATATCTTGCGGGAAAAGATTTGAATATGAAAACTGTAATTGTGTTAAATGTTTCAAGGGATGAAATGAAAAAGCGCTTTGAAATAGCAAAAAACAGGCGAGGTCGTGCAGATGATACAATTGAAAACATTGTTGATAGAAGAGAAATCCAAGATAGTGATCGTATGGCAGTGCTTAATCATTATGAAAAGATGGGATTGTTGAGGATGATTAATGGGGAGCAGTCTGTAGAGAAAGTTCATCAGGACATATTAAGGGAGATTGATCAATCATAAGTTTTTAAAATGAAAAATAATACTAAAACAAGTAGTCAAATAGAAATTATGGCAAAGGCAGGAGAAATGCTTGGGGTAGTTTTGGCAGAAACTCTAGCGTTGATTAAGCCTGGGATAACAGAACTTGAGCTCGATGAGTTTGCAGATAAAAGAATAGTAGAGCTAGGTGGTTATCCCGGGTTCAAGAAGGTTGAGGGGTATAAACATGCTATTTGTGTTGCCACCAACGACATTGTGGTTCACGGCATACCGAAAAAAAGGATTCTTCGGGGAGGAGATATTATTGCAGTAGATGCTGGAGTATTCCTTGATGGGTTTCACTCTGACATGGCAGAGACAGTCATAGTTGGGAAAGCACAAAATAATGGAATTCACCGGTTTTTAGAGTTAGGCAAAAAAGCAATGTATGCAGGTATCATGCAGGCAAAACCCGGCAACCGTGTTGGAGATATTTCAAAAGCAATACAAGAGATTGTGGAAAAACAAGGAGGGTATTCAGTTGTCCATTCTCTTGTGGGTCATGGTGTAGGAAGAGACCTTCATGAAGGCCCTCAAGTTCCAGGTTATTTACGTGGAAGAATAGAGAAAACACCACTTCTTGTTCCAAGTATGACTATTGCAGTTGAAGTAATTTATAATATGGGTGATCAGGAAGTTGAATATGAGGGTTCAGATGACTGGACAATTGCTACAAAAGACCATTCCTTGTCTGGAGTTTTTGAGAGAACAATCGTTATAACAGATGCAGGACCAAAGCTTTTAACCCACTTTCCAGGAGAGCAACTATAGCCTTGATATGAGGCTTAGTATCTGATAGAATATACAAATACTTAAGCTCTCTTAGAGGAATCTCAAGGGAGAATTTTTGAGTTTAGGGATATACGGATGGCGCATCAAGGATCAATAGAAGTAGACGGAATCGTAAAAGAGGTTTTGCCCAATACTTTATTTAGAGTTGAAATAGAAGGTGGGAGGGTAGTTCTCTGTCATCTTTCGGGTAAGATGAGGATTCATTTTATAAAAATTTTACCAGGGGATAGGGTACGGATAGAAATGACGCCATACGATAAAACAAAGGGAAGAATTACCTTTAGACATAGAAGCTAAAAATTCAGTAGTGTGATCTATTAAAAATATGAGAGTAGCAGGTGTAAATGTACCAGATGGAAAAAGAGCAGATATAGCGCTTACCTATATTTATGGGGTAGGTCGTTCTAACGTGAAAGAAATTTTAGTAAAAGCTAAAATAGAGCCTGATAGAAGAATAAATACTCTATCTGAGGAAGAATTAACACAAATCCAGAAGGCACTTGATTCAATTAAAATCGAAGGAGACTTAAGGGGCGAAATTTTTGAAGACATTAAGCGTCTTAAAAATATAAGTTCTTATAGGGGATTAAGACATGCAAGAAATCTCCCAGCGCGAGGTCAAAGAACTCGTTCTAATGCTCGTACAAAGCGTGGAAAGAGAGTTACTATTGGTGCAATCAAAAAAGAGGTTGCAGAAAAAATGGGACTTAATAAGTAGGAAAAACTATAAACAATATGGCAAAAGTACAAGTAAAAACAACAAAAACAAAAAAGAAAAAAATGGTGACAACATCAGCGGGTCGTGTATATGTAAGTACAACATTTAATAACACAATTGTTACTGTAACAAATGAAAAGGGTGACGCTCTTTCATGGAGTTCATCTGGGAACATGGGTTATAAGGGTACAAGAAAGTCTACTCCTTTCGCGGCGACTCAAGCTGTTGATGAGGCATTAAAACGAGCAAGAGAAGTTGGTCTGCAATCAGTAGAGGTGTATATTAAAGGTCCTGGGGTTGGACGTGATGCGGCTTTGCGTGCAGTTAGAAATTCTGGTCTTACAATTTCAATGATAGCAGATGTAACGCCTATTCCACACAATGGAGTAAGGGCAAAGAAGAAGAGACGAGTATAGTAATAAATATTTATTATGGCAAGATATACAGGACCAAAACATAGATTAGCAAGACTTGAGGGTGTAAATATTCTCGAGAAAACATCTAATTCTCTTGAGCGTAGATTGAATATTATTCCTGGAATTCATGGAAAGAAAGGGAGAAGAAAAACGTCAGAGTATGGACTACAGTTAAGGGAGAAGCAAAAGCTTAAAAAAATATATGGTCTTTTGGAAAAGCAATTTAGAAATTACGTTGATCTTGCACAGAGTAAGAAAGCAAATACAGAAGATGCCTTGGTTCAACTTCTTGAAACAAGACTAGATAATATTGTTTACCGTTTGGGTTTTGCTCGATCCAGAAATCAGGCTCGTCAAATGGTTTCACACAAGCACGTATTCGTAAATGGAAAAAAAGTAAATATCCCTTCATATAGAGTAAAAGAAGGAGATTCAATTACTTTTGCAACTAAAATGATTAAGACTGAGGAAGAAGAAGCACGCGCAGTTTTACCATTTGTTGAAAGAGAAATAGATTCTGGTAAGCTTATGAGGCTTCCTGAGAGTAAAGATGTGCCAAATCCAGTAGATTATCAATTGGTTATTGAATTTTACTCTAGATAGTAGTACAATAACGATTATAGAAGCCTAGCGTATGGGTTATTACTCATATTGTGTAGGCTTCAATTCTGTCATTTTGGAGTTATAAATATGATCAGTCCTAAATTTAAAGTAGTTGAAGAGAATACGCAAGAAAATTATACAAGATTTGTTTTTGAACCACTTGAACCTGGTTTTGGAAACACCTTAGGAGTTGCGCTTCGTCGTGTGCTTCTGACTGGTATTGAAGGATCAGCAGTTACTTCAGTAAAAATTAATGGTGTAAAACACATGTTTTCAACCCTCCCTGGATTAAAAGAAGATATTATTGAGCTTATACTTAACATTAAGATGTTGAGAGTTAAAATGGCTGAAAGCAAAAAGGAAGCTAAGTTAACGCTTGAAGTAACAGGACCAGGAGATATTACTGCATCTAATATAGAAGTAACAGACGGCATAGAAATAGTAAACTCTGATCATTACCTAGGTTCTCTTTCTGATAAAAAATCAAAACTAGAAATGGAAATGACAGTTGAGCGTGGTCTTGGATACTCACTTGCAGAAGAAAGAAAGATTTCAACAGTTGGAGTCATTCCGATCGATGCAATCTTTTCACCTGTTGTAAGAGTAAATTATAAGGTTGAGCAAACACGTGTAGGACGTCAAACAAACTATGATAAGCTCGTTCTTGACGTATGGACTGATGGAACAATTGTTGCCTCCGTTGTTTTGGAGCAGGCAGCTCGCATTTTAGTCGCATACTTTATGAGAATATATGAGCAAGATGAAGATGTTGTAGCTGAGCAAATTATATCTTCACCAAAATTATCTGATGATGTAGCAAGAATGACAGTTGATGAGTTGGACTTGCCTACAAGAATCTATAATTCCCTAAGAAATGCTGGTATAGAAACTGTTGGTCAACTTTTAACAACTCCTAAAAAAGAATTAATGAATTATAGAAACCTTGGGGCAAAATCACTCTCCGTTATTGATGAAAGCCTTAAGGAAAAAGGAATAGATTTCAACATCTAAAGTTCTGCTTTAAAAATTTCGGTTTGATACATATTAATGCGTCTTAACCGACGCTTTTTTTATAAAAGATGAGAAAAAGAGTATTTGGTAAAAAATTAAAAAGAACAACGAATCAAAGAAAGGCGCTTTTTAGATCGCTCACACAAGCGCTTGTTTTGCATGGTAGAATAAAAACAACGGAAGCTAAGGCAAAAGCAATAAAAGGAGAAATTGAAAAATTAATAACATATGCAAAGAATCATAAAGAAAACGCATATAACCACTTACAGCATCATGTGCACCCAAAAACAGCCGAGGGAATTATAACAATAGCACCAGTATTTGAAAATAGACCAGGAGGATACACAAGAATTATAAGAATTGGTGGAAGAAAAAAGGATAATGCAGCAATGGTATTATTGGAATTTGTAGAAAAGACACAGTCTGTTATCATTGAGGAACCAAAGAAAACTGAAAAGAAAGTTATTGAAAAAGCTACTAAAGAAAACGATAAAAAAATAAAGAAAGGAAAGGATGCAAAACCTAACAAAACCAACAAAAAGTAAAGAAATAATTCGCTCATGGCATCTTGTGGATGCAAATGGTGCAATTCTAGGCAGAACAGCCACAATTATTGCAGAATCCCTCATGGGTAAAGGAAAATCATATTTTGCAAAGAATATGGATTGTGGAGATTATGTTGTGGTAATAAACGCAGCCATGGTTAAAGTTACAGGTAACAAGGAGAAAAACAAGATATACACGAGGTATTCAGGCTATCCAGGCGGACTTCATTCAAAGCGTTTGGAAGAGGTAAGAGAATCTAGGCCAACTGAGATTATAAGACATGCAGTTTCAGGAATGCTTCCCAAAAACAAATTAAGAGCGCAGATGTTAAAGCGACTTTATATATACAAGAATACAGAACATCCATATGAGGATAAATTAAAGAGTAAGATTCTGAAAGATAAAAATGAGGAGAAATAAAAAAAATGGATAAAGTAGAAATAAAAACAAAACCATCAAAAAATTACATAAGTGCGGTAGGTAGACGCAGAGAAGCTGTTGCGCGCGTAAGAATTTACACTGCGACCGGTAAAATTGAAGTTTTTGATGAAGAGAGAAAAAGAGGAGATATAGTAATAAATAAAAAACCCGTTATGGAATATTTTTCTTTCGCGTCTTCTGCCTCAAAATATAAAAAATTATTAGGTGAGACAGGGGTAGATGGAAAGTATGTAATTTCCGCAAGAATTACAGGTGGAGGGCTTAATGGACAATTGGAAGCATTCGTACATGGGGTAGCACGTGCATTAGATAAAATTGATAAAGAGAAGCATCACAAAGTGTTATCAGACAATGGTTATCTTACTCGTGACCCAAGAACTCGTGAGCGACGCAAAGTCGGAAACGCTGGGAAAGCACGTCGTAAGAAGCAGTCACCAAAGCGTTAAAGTTCAAGCTCAAACTCCATTTATTTATTCCACTGCTTTTTTAATTACATCAAAGGAAAACCCGCGAGACTGAAGAAGACGCATCATTTTTTCTTTAAATTGAAGCTTATCTAAATGAGAATAAATTCTTTTTTTCCTTTCAACAAATGCTTTTGCGGTTATAAAGTCATCTTGCGCATTTTTTGAAACAGTGCTAATAATATCATCATTTATTCCCTTTTGCTTTAGTTCATAGGAAATAAAATACTTGCTTTTTCCTTTATACTGTTGCCTGCTGCGAGCGAAACTTCTCCCAAATTCCTCATCATTTAAGAAATTTAATTCTGTAAGTCTTAGAATCGTTTGAGGAATAACGTTATCTACAAACCCTTTTTTTGCTAAATAATCCTCTATTTCTTTGGTGCTTCTTGCACGTAAAGACAAATATCTTACAGCACTATTAAATGCGTATTGTGGGTCGTTGGGGTGTACGTTACTGAAGGGCTTCTTCCTCATTTTCCTCTTTTGTTTCCTCAATTCCTACTTCTATCATAGGCTTTTGTGATTCTGACTTTTTCATCACTTCATCAACTATTTTTTTTGCTGTATCTTTGTGTTCAGTAAGATATGCTTTTGCTGACTCTCGTCCTTGACCAAGCATTAATTCGCCATACCGTAAGAATGCTCCAGATTTTTGAATTACACCTGTTTCAATTCCCACATCTAAAATATTACCCTCGCGAGAGATTCCAATACCGCCCATTACGTCGAATTCAGCAACTCGAAACGGTGGGGATACTTTATTTTTTACAACTTTGACGCGGGTTCTATTTCCAATTACTTTATCCCCATCTTTTAATGTTTCAATTTTTCTAACATCAAGCCGAATTGATGCATAAAATTTCAATGCCATTCCTCCGGTAGTTGTTTCAGGATTACCAAACATAACTCCAATTTTTTGCCTGAGTTGGTTTGTGAATATGACAATAGTTTTAGATTTTGAAATTGCAGCAGTAAGTTTTCTTAGCGCCTGAGACATAAGTCTTGCCTGCATTCCCATAACTGCGTCTCCCATTTCTCCCTCTATTTCAGCGCGGGGAACAAGTGCAGCCACAGAGTCGATTACTATTACATCTACTCCTCCTGATCTAATAAGCTGTTCAGTGATTTCAAGCGCTTGTTCTCCTGTATCCGGTTGAGAAATGATAAGATCTTCCAGCTTTACGCCAATAGTCTGCGCCCATAATGGGTCGAGAGCATGTTCTGCATCTATAAATGCCGCTATCCCTCCTATTTTTTGAGCTTCTGCAATAACTGAAAGGCAAAGGGTAGTTTTCCCTGATGCTTCGGGTCCAAATATTTCAATAATACGACCACGGGGAAATCCCCCAACTCCAAGTGCTAAGTCTAGGGCAAGTGCTCCTGTTGGAATTACTTCTATAGCCATTTTCCCTGCTGAGTCGCCAAATTTCATAATGGATCCTTTTCCATACTGTCTTTGTATTTGTTCCATTGCCATATTAATTGCCTGAAGACGTTGAGAGGAGGATGCGGAAGCGTTTGCTGCAGTTGTTGATAATCCGTTTGTGGTGTTTGCTTTTGGTTTTGCCATATTCTTTTAGTTCTTCTTCTTTTCGAGTTTTATTGTAACAACTTTCGTATTAATTTCAACCATACGCACTATATCAAAAAGTAGCAAAATATCCATTCCTGTAAAAATTTGGTAAAATCACATGTTACGGGATGTAGTATAGTGGTAGTACGCTGCGCTGGGGGTGCAGTAGTCCGCGTTCGATTCGCGGCATCCCGACTGAATGAAATAGGAAAGAATTTTTTAATCATGTTTTCGGTATTGGCTTGATATATTAAAAAAATGAATCTGCTTACTTTTTTTCTTCAAAATAATATCCAAATAATCCTAGGCATCCATATAGTAGGTGTAGTAATAGGTTTTGGAGGAGCAATAGTCACTGATATACTTTTCTTAAAATTCATAAAAGATGGCAAGATCGTGTCATACGAATTAAATATTCTTGCAACTATGTCAAAAATAATTTGGACTGGCATTTTGCTCATCTGTATTTCTGGTCTTTTTATTTTACTTTCAGATATAGATCGTTATACTCATTCGGCAAAATTCCTACTTAAAATGTTTGTTGTATGGGTAATAGTTATCAATGGATTATTTTTAAATTTTGTTGTGACACCAAAATTACCCACAATCAATTTTAGGGACGTAAGTCACTTAGGGGACAAGACAAAAAACATAAGGAAATTAGTATTTGTATCTGGTGCAATTTCGGCAACCTCCTGGTGGACTGTTTTTATTTTAGGAATGTTGCGTGTCTCCCCTGCATCATTTTTAGTTCTCCTTAGTTTCTATCTGTTGATAGTAATAACTGCAATTATTGGAAGTCTCGTTGTAAATAGTTTACTGAGCAAGGGTATTCTTAAGCTTCCTTCTTTGTAGCGTTTAGGAAAAATTTAAATTATAATCGAGCAATAAGTGCATATGAATTTTAAAAGACCACGTGGATTTCTTCGATTGGGAGGAATAATCATTTTTATTATTGGGCTATTTGGAATTGCCGGTCTTATAGGTCCAAGTCCTTCTCAAAGTATTTTCCGTTCGTATTGGTGGCTAGGAGAGAAGGAGAGTCTAGTATTTTTTATTACAGGATTAGTTTTGTTTTTTATATCATTTACCTTTCCTGCACTTTGGCAAAGATATATAGTAATTATATTCGGTATTATAGAGATATTAATTGGTTCATTTGCTTTTTTTGGCCAAAGTATATTTGGAGTAAACCTTGAGAATCCCTCTGATCTTATATTCCATTTTATTATTGGTGGATGGGCAATATATTCAGTGTATGGGATGCCCAGGGGTAAACGAGCATGAAAGATTTATTAAACAAAAAATGTGTTCCATGTGAAGGCGGGACATTGCCATTCACGAATGAGCAGATTGAGGAATACAAAAAAGAAATAGCTCAGAATTGGCAAGTTATAAATGAGGGGAAAAAACTATACAGAAAATTTAAACTAGAAAATTTCAAAAAAGCAATGGTTTTAGTGAATGAAATTGCTAAAATATCAGAACAGGAGCAGCATCATCCTGATATTAAAATATTCTACAATATAGTTGAGATAACACTGTGGACACACGCAATCGCGGGACTATCTGAAAATGATTTTGTGGTTGCTGCAAAAATTGACGCGCTTGCACAGTAGATGATTTGAAGTAATTTGGATATGAAAGTGTTTTTGGGAACTAAGAAAGATAAGGTAACGGTTTTTGCAAAAGAGGCGCTTTATAAAATATTTACCGATCACTACAACAAGCATATATTATTTCTTACTTCTGGTGGATCCTCGTTTAGATTATTGGATGCATTAGATAATTTGCCCCCTTATGTATCCATTGGTGTTTTAGATGAGAGGTATAGTAAAGACCCAAAGGTAAATAATTTTTCACAACTTACAAAAACACAATTTTATATACGTTCAGAAAAAAGATTTGAACAAATTCTTCATACTGCAGTACATGCGGATGAGTCCCTTGATTCTTTTTCAAACAGATTTGAAGCCCTTATGAGAGGATGGAAGGCTCAATTTCCGGACGGGATAGTAGTTGCAACATTGGGAATGGGAAAAGACGGGCATATTTCTGGAATAATGCCATTTCCAGAAGATAATGTGGTGTTTGAAAAGTTATTTAACAATTCGAGGAATTGGGTTGTTGGATATGATGTAGGGAATAAAAACCCGTATCGGTATCGGGTAACTACAACGTTGCCATTTTTAAGAAATGAAGTAGACTTTGCTGTTGCATACATTACGGGTGAAGAAAAAAAAGACGCATTGGATATGTGTCTTGCAGATGATGGTGAGGTAAACAATATTCCTGCCCGGGTGATGCATGACATGAAGAATGTGACAGTTTTTACAGATATAGAAACAAAGTGATGTTACTTTCTTGAAATGACTTTTTTTACAGAAGTTATGATGTCTGGTGTATCCATATGATATTTTTTTAATAATTCATCAGGTTTTCCTGACTCACCAAAAATATCTTGAAGTCCAATTCTTTCAAGAGGAGTAGGAAGTTGTTCTGAAAATATTTCAGCAAGTAATCCACCCAACCCTCCTGCTACTTGATGATCTTCTACTGACACTGCTGCGCGGGTTTTTTTGACTGATTCTATGACGGATTCTCTGTCAAGAGGTTTTATAGACGCAATATTAAGAACTTCTGTGTTAATTCCCTCTTCTGCTAATTGTTTTGCAGCCATGAGCGCATAGTAGAGCATATATCCTGTTGCAAATAGAGATACCTGTGGATTTTCTCCTATCCAATAGACGTATGCCTTCCCTTCCTCGAATGGGGTCTCAGAGGTTGTTATAATAGGGGTCTTATCGCGTGTGAAACGCATATACACAGGTCCCATGACGTTTCCTGCGAGAATAGTAGCTCGTTCACCCTCTAATGCGTCACAGGGCACAAAAACGCGGATATTTGGCCAAACACGGGTAATTGCGATATCTTCTGTTGCCTGGTGAGTTGCCCCATCCGGTCCGGTCATGATGCCTGCGTGGTGACCGGCTATCTTTGCATTTGCATCGTTGTATACAATTGTTGTTCTAATTTGTTCCCAGTTTCTTCCAGGAGAGAAGGTTGCATATGAAGAAATAAATGGAATTTTCCCACTTACGCCTAATCCTGCTGCTATAGCTGCCATATTTTGCTCTGCTACTCCTACCTCAAAATAGCGATCACTATATTTTTTTGCAAACGCCTCAACTTTAGTTGAATCGGTGAGATCCGCACAAAGCGCGACTACATTTGGATTTGTATCACCTAGTTTTATAAGTCCAGTTCCATACCCTGAACGTGTTGCATCCTTCTCAACATTTTCATCAAACAATTTTGGGTTTAATTTTAAGACTGGGTTTAACATAGTGCTCAGATAATTAGATTAATTTACTATTTCCCTTTAACTTTTCCAGTAATGCATTTAACTCGCCTAGTGCTTTTGCCGCCTCATCCTTGTTGGGGGCCTTGCCGTGCCAGAGATAATCATTTTCCATAAATGACACGTTTTTACCAGGAATTGTGTGTGCTATTATACAGGTTGGTCTTCCATGTGTTTTTCTAGCACTTTGAACAGCTTGGACAAATCCCGCCATGTCATGCCCGTCTACTTCATACACGTTCCAGTTAAATGATTCGTATTTTAATCGTAAAACTTCAAGGGGCACAATTTTTTCTGTAAGTCCATCTATTTGGATCATATTTCTATCAATTACTACAGTAAGATTATCTAGCTCATATTTAGGTGCAAGCATCACTGCTTCCCACGTGTTGCCTTCTTGGTGTTCACCATCTGAGGTAAGACAATATACATGCCAATCTTTTTTATCCATTTTTGCAGCCAAAGCCATTCCTATAGCTTGAGACAGTCCTTCTCCAAGTGGTCCTGAAGTGTTTTCAACTCCTGGAGTAACCCCTCTATGAGGGTGTCCTTGGAGTGGAGAATTAATTTTTCTAAGCGTATTTAGCCAATCAAGCGGGAAATACCCTGCTTTTGCGAGAGTGGCGTATAGGACGGGGCATATATGACCATTTGATAGAACTAGTCTGTCTCGGTCTTCCCATAATGGTTTTTTAGGATCTTTGTTGAGAATATGAAAATACATACAGGTAAAGATATCTGACATTCCAAGTGACCCTCCTGGATGACCCGAGCCTGCTTCTTCAAGCATTTTTATAATCAGTATTTGAATTTCTGTTGAAATAACTTGCAGGCTATAGATTTCTTGTTGTGTAATGTTTGTAATCATATAAAATATTGTTCAAAAAGACACAAGTAAAGTATTATTAGTATTTATACACGATAAATAAATCTGAAACATTGCTGGGTAGTCTTCCTGTTTCGATTCCATCTCCGACTTTTTCAAAAAAAACGAGACTATCATTCTTTTGGAGACTTGTGTTTATGTCCAATTGTAATTCTTCAGCGCGTGTTTTTGTGCTCGTATCTCCAATTGCGCCCGCAAGTTTACTGTTATCCCAACCATCTGAATCAAAGGAACACAGAATTGTGCTTTCAGGCATATCCTCAAGTGTTCCCAAGACTACTTCTTGGTTTCTTCCTCCTGCCCCCCCTCCCGCTACATGCACTGTGGTTTCTCCTCCTGCAAGTAGTATGCTTTTGGGTTTTGTGAGTTCAATAAGTGTTTTGCCCGCGGTTTTTGCTTCATGCTCAAATTTATCGCTATAGATTTCTGCGTCAATTTGGAATATATGTGCCTTATCTTGCATTGCTGATAAAGCACTATTATTTGAAAGCATTATGATATTTGTAATATTTTGAAATAGTGATTTTTCTTTTGGGGTTTCAAGAAGGGAATCTAACGCAAACGGTAAGACTTTTTGCATGTTATACTTCTCAATTATTGCTTTTGCATCAGCCACAGTTCCTTCATCATACACTGTAGGACCAGAAGCTATTACCGACAAGTCATTTCCTGGTACATCAGAAAAGATAAGACTTACAACACGGGATGGGAAAAGTGCCTTTGCGAGTCCTCCACCTTTAACTTCTGACAAATGTTTCCGAACAGTGTTCATTTCAGATATTGTTGCACCAGATTTGAGAAGTTCTTTATTGACTTCTATTTTTTGATCAAGCGATATTTTATTTGGTGCGACAAGCATTGCAGAGCCGCCACCGCAGATAACTACAAGAACTAAATCCCTTTCATTTAGTTGGAGGGTTGCTAAGCGTTTTAATAATGCTTGGGTGAATGCGGCATTTATTGTGGAAGGAAGCGGATGAGACCCATTTGTGAAATGAATTTTTGTAAACTGTTCAGGATTTGTGTCTATTACGTGTCCTTCTGTAAGTTTTTCACCTAGTTTTTCCTCAATAATCTTTGCAATGCCTGCGGATCCCTTCCCGAAACCAACAAGAAAAACTCTTTCAAATAGTGATATGTCAAATGATTGATCTGAGATAGTTAACATGTTTCCAATCAGCTTGAAGTTGTTATTCATTACGTGGTTAGGCTGGATTGACATGAAAGCTGCTTCTACAAGCTCTAAAACTATTTTTCTTTCATTGGTAGTTGAAAGCGTGGATACGTTTTTAATAAAAGCCATGTATCTAGTATCTAGTATTTTATATCTAGTATCAAGTATGTTTGATGGTGCCAGATTGCAGGTTTCTATTTTTGTGTTTTACCGTGTTTCCAGTTGGCTGATTTCAAGAAAGTAGAGTATACATCATCGTCTATGTCTATGTTGGATGCTGATATTTCCGCGTCTGTTGGGTTGTGTTCTTGGAAGACTACAAATGGGACATCAGTAATTACACTAAGTGGTGTTTGTTCTATTGTTTCTCCCATAAGGACAACTGCGGCGGCTGCAAGTCCGTCCATAATGTTTACTTTTGTCATTTTAAATTCCCGACCAAAAAGATCTTTTGAGCCGATATGGTCATTTATTGCCTGAAAACCGCTGTGTGCAAGTCCAATTCCCGTTACTCCCCATCTAAGCGGTGTAGTTTTACTGTCCGTAATAAGAATTCCTAAGTTTTTAATTTTATGTTTTTCTCTTAAGTAAGTACGAATTTTATTTGCGCTTTCTTGTGCATTTTTTGGCCAAAAAACAAAATAGCCATTCGTATTTGATTCATCAATCCCCGCTGTTGCGGCTAAAATATTATTCTTAATAGTAATATACACCCCGTATTTGTTTTCCTCTTTTGGAAGATATAAATTAGCTTCGCGCGCAACCAATTCATCTTTTGTAGATGCGGATTCAGGAAGCATGTTTCCTTCACAGATTGCAACTATTTTTGAGGTTATAGCAATAATTGAGTTTTCCTCAAGCGGGGGCAGATACATATCTAGTATTGGGAATATATCAGTATCTTCAGCTGTGATCTTATGAGTCTTTATAGATATAATTTGCATGATTTACCTTGCGTATGGGTTACTCAATTCTCCGGCAGATGGAGAGACTTTGTCAACAAGTATTGATTCTCTTGCATGCAGTGTTTTTATGTCAGGGACTCTTTGAAACACTAGTCCTACAGAAATAGCATAAAGAATTCGTTCTATATTTCTTGTGATTGATTTTCTGTCAGATAAATTATCGGGTTCAAACATGCCATTACCTTTACACAACATTCTAACTCCACCCTCACCCTCTGGAAATCGTATTCTTCCTTGTTCATCGAAGCTATCTGGCCTCCATGTTTTAGCTGAATTTGATGCTTCACCCCCATATAATACCCACCAATTTTTTTGGGGATCTTCAAAAACATATTTTCCACTCCCTGCAATACTTACTCCTATCTCTCCTGGTTTTGATAAGTAATGAGCTCCGAGAGAAAGTGCAGTTATCATATGACTTCCAACCCCACCACCCTCAATCCCGATAGGTACTTGCAAGTTTGCTTCGCGTAAATCATAAAGTAGGTTTGGTGTATTCACTGGGATATCTGCATTTATTGATGTAGTACATTGACTTCCTCCAGCGACTCCAATAATTATTGAGTCACAGCCTGCATTAACGGCTGCTCTTGCAGTTTTTACGTCCATTATTTGACCTGCTATCACATTGACAGAATTTTTTTGAAAGCTTGGATGCTTTCTAAGTGCGTCTACCGTTTCTACTATTTCATGTCCTCCTTCGGGAGAATAAATTCTAAACATAGTGCAGCCCTTTTCAAGTAACAATTCAGATCGTTTTATTCCTTTGGGAGATGCTTCAATAGCTGCTCCAACATTTTTGATCCAGGAGTTTCTTAATGTGTCTATGTAATCTTTATATGCTTTTTCAGGTTTAAATTCTTCAGAAGATCTCCCTTGTATTTCCCAAAATTTTATTAAATCACTTTCAGTAGGTGTCATCATTTCTGTAATTGGGTAAGTTCTTAAATCATCTATAACCTGTCCTATTAAAAGTGCTTGCTTTTTTGGATCTCCCCATATTTTATCTCGGGATGCTGTAACCATTACTCCTGACTGCGCTGCCTTTCTGTAGGATTCTCTGCTTGCCACATCAGGAACTGCTCCAAGCATAATAGGCATTCTTCCTTGTCCCATGATTGGAACGTTTAAGAGGCTAGGATATGCATCTTGAGATCTACTAATTCTTTTTTTTCCTTCAGGAGATGGTGAAGTAGTTCTCAGGTCGTCAAATGAAACAATTTGTCCTTCAGATTTTAAACTTCGCATGACCGGAGAAGTAGCCTCTGAGTTTATTGGGTTTGTAAGAGTTGCCTGAATCCTTTCAAGAAATTTTTCAGGAGTGTTCCATTGGTCTATGTCTTTTTTTTCTGACTCCTCAATAGTATGTTTTATTTCTTCAGGGATTTTTATAAGACGGGTACCTTCAGGCAGTAATTTATGATCATGGGTGGATATTAGAGGAATTTCCCCCATAACTAATGCATGATCAATGTCTGTTTTTAACAATTCTGCAATAAGCGCTGTTTGGGAGACATAGTGCGTTAATGCTCCCAAGCTTTCTCTTGTTGGGTTATATTTTCTAGATTTATTCTCTGTATCCAAGGGGTGCATTATATCAATTAATGCCTATAGTTGTAAAGATATTGCACGAGAAAGATTTACACATTAAGTTTCTTTTGCTTACACGAAGCATAAGTGCAAATTCGTCAGAAATGGATAAAATATCGACTGCAAACAGGAAAAGATCCGTTTTTTATAGTACATGGTTGGAGTCACCTTCTATATAGTATTTGAAAAGAGAGGTATAATCGATCTGTTCCATCATCTGCTTATAATATAAGACAGAATCATTTACAATGCATTAGGTTTTAGATATAATATGCAGTAGACACGATGGTGATGAGTAATTATGGTACGCACACACGCAATCATATCACCTCTTTAAGGCTTATTTAAAAGCTTTTTCTTCGTGTAATTAAATTATGGCAGCACTAAAGACACTAGATCAATTACGTCAAGAATACATTGAGAAACTTGAGAAAGTTTCAGGTATTTCTAGGGACTCAGCAAAGCAAGAATTGCTTACTGAGGCAGAGCGTGATTCCTCAGAACAGCTTGCTAAGATAATACGAGAAACGGAAGATCAAGCAAAGCTCACCGCAAACCACAAAGTTCAAGAAATTTTAGTTGATGCCATGCGTCATGGTGCGCTTAACTACATTGCTGAGTATACAGTTTCAACGATCAGAGTAGAATCAGAGGATGTAAAAGGTAGAATAATTGGAAAAGAGGGAAGAAACATACGTTCATTTGAAAATGCTACAGGAGTAGATGTTGATCTGGATGAGGAGGGAATTATTAGGCTCTCTTCTTTTGATCCAGTCAGGCGTGAAATAGCAAGACGTTCGCTAGAGGTGTTAATTAAGGATACTAGAATTCAACCAGTAAGAATTGAGGAAGTTGTATCTGAAACTAAAAAAGAAGTAGATGCAATCTTGTTTGAAGAAGGAGAAAAGTTGGCGCATGAGGTAGGGGTATATAATCTTCAACCAGACTTGTTATCTATGTTGGGAAGATTTAAGTTCCGCACATCTTTTGGACAGAATTTGGTAGTTCACACACTTGAGGAGACAAAAATTGGGATACAAATTGCATCAGAAATTGGAGCAAACGTAGATATAGTGCGTTTAGGGTGCTTATTTCATGACATAGGAAAGATTGTAAATGATAAAGAAGGAAGCCACGTTGCACTAGGAGTTGAGCTGCTACAAAAATACAAAATTTCAAAAGAAGTTATCAATTGTGTGGCAGAACATCATGAAGATAAGCCATTTTCATCAGTAGAGTCAGTTATTGTGCATATTGCAGATTCTATTTCTGGAGCACGTCCTGGAGCAAGACACGAAGACGTACAGGATTATGTAAAGCGTATTCGTGATATGGAGGATATCGCAAAGAAATTTGATGGAGTTGATGATGCGTACGCATTTGAAGCAGGGCGTGAGCTTAGGGTAGTCATAAATCCTGGGAAATTAGATGACATTGAAACCACCATAATTGCAAAGAAAATTAAGGAAGAGATTGACAGTAAGCTTATTGTTCCAGGTGTAGTACGAGTTACAGCAATCCGCGAATTTAGATCCACAGAACCCAAGGAGTAAGAGTTGATTTAAAAATGAGAACTGAAGTGCCACAGTTTGAGAAACTTATAAATGCTAATTCACCACGCCGTGAAGATTTTGGACCAGGAAAGGCAGGTGGTGCAGCCTACTTGCTAGTTCTGAAAAAGGAGCCTTGTGGCTTCATCGCAAGCGACCCCGTTAATAAGCAGGGCGGGAGCATAGCGTGCGGTAAAGAGTCAATAGCTACATTAGATTTTGATTTTCCAATTACTAATGACTTGGAACACATTCCTGTATGTTCAGAAGAGCATTTTAGGTTAGTTCAAAATTCAATTAAAGAAGAGATTACTAACCTGGGTGAGTCGGGGGGCAGACCATGGATTTCATTTGGGATAAACGGATGGGGGCGTCATTAAGATAAATACCCACGTTTATGAAGCCAGTTATTAATAATAGCAATGTTCTCATTAATAGTTGTATTTGTAGTATCTACAATTAGGTCGAATAAATTTTCATCCAAAGCGTCTCCTGATTCTTCATTCAGCTCAAGCATTTTGCGAAAAATTCCCGCGTCACTTTTGTTTCTTTCTATGGTTTTTTCAAGTACCTCTTTGTAGTCTATGCCTTCTCTTTTAGCAATTCTTCTCGCAGATTCTTCAACTGTTGTTATAAGCTTTATTTTTAAAATGCCCAAGTCTTTTTTTTCTTTCATTTCTTGCTGCAAGGCAATAATAGGACCTAGCCTAGAGTCAACAATAACAGGTCTTCTTTGCCTGCCATGAATTACACCTGTGGCATTCCTGATTACAAGTCTTCCTAACGCATTTAGCTTATCATCTATTTCAGGTTTTCTATCTATTGCCCCAACCACTATATTTCCGGTAGTAGCATAGTGGATTTTTTTGAAGATCTTCCCAACGTCGACAAATTCTGCTCCATGTTGTTCTGCAAGAGCTCTACCCACAGATGAGGTTCCTGTTCCCGCCCAACCTGCAAGTTCAATAACGTTATAGGATGGAGAAAGTAAATCAATTCCTTTCGGTTTTTCAGATAATTTCATTACTGTCAGCTTAGATTGTTCAATTCCCATATACATATTATAGGTTCTTAAATCCCGGAAAGCAAACCTTGGGTAACATTTGTGAAAAATAAACACTACATCTTGACAATTATTTTTGTAGGTTGTATTGTTAAATCAATGCAATTTTACACTTTTGAATCTTCAAAAACTTCAATAAGTACAATTCTTCATATCCAGTCGACTTTTTTAAGTAAAGCAAGGTTCTCCTCTAGTCTCCATACTTCAGGGATAACCTTTTTTCTTTATTCTATTTCCCTAAAGGGAAAAAGATTGGGGGTGAAATCTGATGTCTGTAACTAAAAAAGAACTCATAGAAGTTGTAGCTAAAAAGGCAAACTTAACAAATAAAGCATCAAAAGAGGCAATTCGAGTATTTTTAAATTCTATACGTGATTCCTTAAAACGAAATGAGAAGGTTGTTATTTCCGGTTTTGGTACATTTTCTCTTAGAACTAGAAAACAAAAAAAAGGAAGAAACCCGAAAACTGGTGAGCCTATGATGATTGCTGCGCGTCGTGCTCCTGGATTTACTCCAGGAAAAAGTCTTAAAAAAGCAGTCAGATAGTAGGATTTGGTCTCAGAAGTTTAGGTATGGTACTGCCCGTATCATGCGATTTAATCTTCGTATTTGTACTTTAGTACATCTTGCACTAGCAGGTTTGCGGTTGGGTTTCTGTTTTCTTATATGGAAGTATTGTTTCGTTTTTTATCACTATAATTCTCACCTACTCTTTTAATCTTTTTATTAATATTTTTATTCATAAACTACGCGCAAAACTGTGCCTTGTCAATTTTTATTGCGCGTCTTGTACTTATGTTTTAAAGCATCCCCCAGGAGTAAGTGGGCGCTTTTTTTTGAAAACTATAATAAAAATAGCCTCATATAACATCTTATAGTTGTTAGCTTCTTCTTGATGTAGTATAATAATATAGCTCTGGGAAGAAGGACTATTACGGTTCATATAATGGATCGAGGAAAGTCCAGACAGCAGCAATGCAGGGGACGGGGCATAAGCCCCGATTGGCAACAACTAGTGTTTAAACCTTTACTCACATGTGGGTTTAAAACAGATCTTGAATTGACAAGATTTGAGAGCAACAGAGACGAGTGAGTGTGAAACGGGCAATCCTACCTGCTGCAACTTCCGAACGGTGTGTTTAAAGCGCATTGCTTAGCACCAAAGATTGAAGGCATCCTGCTAAGAACAGGAAAGGTCGACTTAAAATATCGAACTTAGAGAGATATAGTCTAAAACAGAATCTGGCTTATTCTCTTCCCAGGGCATACAAATTTCTTTCGTGATAAAGTTAAAAGATGAGCTATTTGCATAGCAAAATATTTTGGGCTTTGTTTCTCACCAATTGTTTGTACACAGTTATTTTATTAGTATTTATAGTACCTTTTATGATTTTTGTAGTAGCTATGTTGTCTTTTGTATCTTTCATTCTTGTTTTTTTAGTCTCAGAAATTTTTTCTATTCAGTCTTATACGCTTTTGAAATTAATTCCTAACACTTTCTCACAACTTCCAATAACTTTATCAATCTTTATCTTTTTGGGGATAAATTATGTAATATCACGAATGTATCTAAGCCACTATAAGTATGAGGTAGATAGTGATGGAGTAAGAATTACAACTGGATTTAGAGACTCAAAGCTTAGGTCATATTCTAAGGGTAATGTAGACGAAGTGAAAATTACGGCTAACCTTGCAGAGCTTGTATTGGGAATTTACGATGTATTGATTATTCCTCGGAATGGCAAAAAAAGCAAACTTGCAATTTATAACCCAGGAAGAATTATTGGTTTAGATAGAGAGAAAGCTGAAGCTATTTATAGAAGTATTTACACGAACAAGGTAAGTGAGGAGTAGGTTATTCTCATGTGTTACAGAGTAATTTGTATTCACAGTTAACGCAAAGGACATTCTTACTACATTGAAAGCTACTTTCCTCTATTTCCTTTATATCCTCAAGTAGATTATTTTCAAATTCTTCCAAGTCCTCCTTTTTAAAGGTCATTGTTTTTTTTGTATTTCCTTCAAGAAAATGAAGCGTTAGCTTAATATCTTCCGGTTTTCTATCTAGTATTGGGTCTTTAACGCGAGTTGCAGCAAGCGCATACATAGCCAATTGAAGCCTATGGGATTTTTCAGCTTTTGGATTGTCCTCACCGGTTTTGTAATCAATAATCTCTATTCCGTTATCAGTTTTATCAATTCTATCTATTTTCCCAAAAATTTTAACACCATTTTTTAACGTGAAATTAAATGGCATTTCAAGAGCCAAGGGTACTACGGGAGGTTGACATTCTTTTGAATAAAATTCTTCCAACAGTTTTTGTCCTTGTACAATACGTTCTTTTTCATGTGCTTTACTTTCATATCCATCCGACTGCCACTCATGTTTTAGCAAATCGCAAAGTTCTTGAAGTGATAATATATTGCCGTTTTGTACCGCTTTATAGAAGCTATAAAGTGTATTATGCATTGAAATACCAAAACTTTGTACGGCGGCAGGGGGAGTAGGTAAGCCAAGAATGACTTTTGCTTTATAGTGAAGTGGGCAAATATCAAACATTTGGAGATTAGAGTAGGTAAGATAGGTCACTTTATATGGATTTTTAATTTCTATTTTTTCATCCACATTCTCATATACTGATAAAACTTCAGTTAAAGATAGCTGTTGAACACGTTTTGGGACCTGCTCTGTCTTTGCGAGATTAGGCAATGCCTCATAAATAAAAGGAGAGATCTTTTTTGCGCGTTTTCCAGTTCCATAGTAATCTGCCGCAGTAAAATAAAGATGCTTACGTGCCCTTGTCATCCCAACGTAAAATAGTCTTCGCTCTTCTTGTAAGTGGATATCTTCTTCGTCTATTATTTTCTCTTTAATAATCTCTTGGGGAAGTGGGATTTTTTCAGTTCGTTCACGGGATGGGAATCTGTCATTTACGAGGTTGACCATGAAAACAGTGTCAAATTCTAGTCCTTTTGAAGAATGGACTGTGAGAATATTTACCGCATTTAAATCTCTCACATCAACATCAGCGGCAGTTGGGCTATCCCCCATAGTTAACATAAGCGAGAGCCAATCTACCAGGGTAAAGATGTTGCTGTTTGTACGTTCTGACTCAAAATTTTTTATCCTATCAAAAAATTTTGCAATGTTTTGAACGCGTCTTTCTTCTTTTACAGAATTTGTTGCGGAGAGTGTTTCAAACAATTTACTATCGACTAAAAAGTAATATAAAATTTGTCCGGCTGGATCTTTTCGAGCAAGATCTAAGTGGCGCAAAACCATTTGCTTAAATAAGTTTAATTTTTCCTGAGTTTCAGGTTTTAGAAATGTTTGATTTAAGTTGTTAAGTGATTCAAAAAGAGTTAAATTTTTCTTTTTTGCAAAATTTAATAAATAATTAAGTTCTACAGTTGGAAGTTTGAAAATATCCATTGAAAGCACCCTGAAAAGAGATACAGAGTCAGAAAGATTGGTAAGAAAAACAAGGTATGCGATGAGATCTTTTACTTCTTCCTGTTGAAAGAGATGTCCTGGGCCCAAGAATTGGTAGGGGATTTTGTGTCTTTGCAAGGCCGTAGTTATAATTTGAGCATGATTGTTTGCTCTGACAAGGATTGCTATATCTTTATATGATATATCTCGACTCAATTCTATTATCTTACGGGCAATTGCGTCTGCTTCATCTTCTGTGCGAACTTCATGAATGAGTTCAATACCTGATTTTTTAGTAGCTTTCGTGTGGGATTTAAGCTTTTTATCAATCTTTTCAACAATCTCAAGCCTGTTTGGGTTATTATGTTGAATAAGAGCATATGCAGCATCTAATATGACCTGGGTTGATCTATAGTTATCAATAAGACTTATAACTGATGCTGTGGGAAAATTTTTTTTAAATTGAAGCACATTATTTACAGCCGCACCTCTGAATCTATATATTGACTGGTCATCATCTGCAACGACCGTAATATTGTGTTCTTTTCCAGCAAGCAAAATGGCTAGTTCATTTTGTGCATAGTTTGTGTCCTGGAATTCATCGACTAATACAAATTTAAATTGCGTTTGGTAACGTTTTAAAATATGAGGTCTTTGCCGAAACAATAATAGGGTATTGGATATGAGATCTGAAAAATCCATGACTGAATTTTCAATCTTTAATTGCTCATATGCCTTATATGCGTTTGCGAGTTCCGCGTATTGCGCGGTCTCATCATTTTGCTCTTTGCTGTTTTTATTTTGTTCATGAGCCCATTTCATATAATCTTCAGGAGTTATATCTTCATCCTTGAGCCTTGCAAAATGGGTGAGGAGAGCATTTAAAAATTTTGTCGGATTTCCAAGAGGTCTAAACATTTTCAGTCCTAAATTAAAAATGTTTTGTCTCATTAAAAGAATCGCTTCTGATTCTGAGATAAGTTTATAATTTGGATCAAGTCCAATTGCATGTGCGTCGTCTCTTAAAATTTTGTCGCAGAAGGAGTGAAATGTATGAATCCATAGATTCGTATAGCCATAAGGGAGTAGAATATCCACTCTTTCCTGCATTTCGTACGCTGCCTTTTCAGTAAATGTTAGCGCTAAAACCTGGGATGATGGAACATTTTTTTCAGTGATAAGGTGTCTTATTCTTTCTGTTATAACCGTAGTTTTCCCTGTGCCAGCGCCCGCAATTATGAGAAGAGGTCCGCTTCTGAATGTTACAGCCTTTTGCTGTTGAGTATTCAATTGTTTATTCATCTTTATGATAATAATCTTCTTGTACTCTTGCTCACTTCGTTCTCAAAATCTAAAGATGAGGTTTAGTACCTTATCCATGTTTGTATTATACGATTCTTTATTGGTAGACCATTGTAGCATAGGATACATGTCTTGGGTGTATAAAAGCGGGTGTGCTATACTCTTAAAATTCCATGGCAGCTATTTCATTCAAATCATTACTTATAAAAAAAGAAAAGAATGGTGAGAACGCGTGGAATTTTTATTTTACTAAACCTGAATTTACGCATAGAACAAGTCATAACAGATTGGGCATCATCAAAAACTCAAAAAAATTTACTTATCTTCCAGGTCAGTATGTAAAAATTAACCTCGATATTAAAAATCCAGACGCAAGAGGGGTAAGTAGATACTTTACATTATCTAGTAGTCCTCAAGACACATATTTAATGGTGACCACTCGCATATTAAAGTCTACTTTTAAATTATCGCTAAATAGTCTTGCGATAGGTCAGGAAGTTCAGATAAGAGGTCCATGGGGAGACTTTGTTTTAGACAAAAAAGAAACACGTCCTGTTGTTTTTATAGCGGGAGGAATTGGGATAACCCCGTTCCAATCAATCATTAAATCTTTCTTAAAAGAAAAAGGTAAAATTCCAAAGATAACTTTATTTGTTTCCTATAAAACATCCCAGGACGTTTTATTTAAGAGAGAGATGGATTTTGTGACTGGAAATAAGAATATACGCGTTATTACAGTCATTTCATCAGAAAATAAAGAGAGGATTGAAATAAAATTTCTTCAAAAGCATCTTGTTTCTTTGGACAAATATGCGTATTATATTTCAGGTTCTGAAAAAATGGTCTCGGACATGAAAAGAATGCTGACGAATGAAGCAAAAATCTCTGAAACTCATATAAAGACAGATGATTTCCCGGGTTATTAAAGAATGAAACGCAATAGTAAAAAAATACAAAAAACAAATGTGTTGTCCTCAACGGACCTTGAAAGATTTGGTGGGGCGGTAAAACACATAAGACAAGCTTGGGAGAATATGGCTGATGAAACAGACTTTGAAGAGAGGGAATTATTCGTAGAAATGGCATCAAAGGTACTCTTTTTAAGAAGTAAATTATCAGAACTTGATAAAAGTAATGATCATGTCAATTAATCGCCCGGCAATAATTTTTCTTCTTCGTTTTTAATATTTGCAGTTGATTGAATTTTTATTCCCAATTTATCAAATCCAGTTGTAACGTGTGCCATTACGTTGTAGGAATTTGTAATATGTTTGTTTAACACTCCAATTGTTTCGCCCACTTTTTCATAATCTTTCTGCATCGCTCTTACTCCGGAAAGAATTTCTTTTGCCTGCTCAGTAATCTTCTGACCCTCAAAACTTATAAGTATGGATCTTAAATATGCGTAGAAAGTCATGGGGGATACGGGAAGAACACGTTTGACAGACGCGTAGTCATACAGTGCAGAGTGATTGACGATTTCGTAATATATTGCTTCAGAGGGGATATACATAAGGGCATAATCTATAGTTCCTTCTTGTGTCAAAATATATCTACTTGAAATTGCGTCAATATGTTTTTTTACATCTGAAACAAAGTCTTTCTCAATTGTTTTTTTCTCAGCTTCTGTTTCGGAGGCTGCCATTTTTCTAAAATTTTCTAAAGGAAATTTTGAATCAATAGGGATAATTCCCGCCTCAGTTTTAATTGCTGCATCTACAATTACGCCACTTTTAAATGTGTATTGAAGATGAAAAGAGGATTTAGGAAGCATTTGTGAAAGTAACTCTTTCAGAACCTGCTCGCCTATATTTCCTCTGAGTTTTGGGCTTTTAAGGAGGTCTTGTAGATCTCGCATGGACCGTCCTATTTCTGACATTTCCCCAATATTTTTTTGTACGCCTGAGATAACCTCTGCTGCTTTGTCGAGTCTGGAATTTAATTGTTGAGAGTTGTTGTCGAGTCGCTTATCCATGGATTTAAGCCACTCAAGCAATGTTTGGTCAGATTTCTGATTTGATTTTTTTGAGACGATATAAATTACAATTCCAAAACCTAGAACGAGAATAGAGGAAATAATGAGCAGATCTGTATTCATGAAGTGTTATATTTTACCACATGAAAACAATTAAACAGTTTCTCAGGGTTTTAGTCTTGGGAGATTTTCAATGGTCTGGTTGAAAACGATTCTGAATTGTTGATGCTTAATAGGATTTTTGTTATATTTTGAGTATGTCTATTCCACAAAGTGAGGGTGAACCTCATATTGCACAGCCAACCTTAGGTAGGCTAGTTAGAGCTCATGAGTATGCTGAGTTTGAAACTATAAGAAGCCACCATAGAAGTTCAGCATTGGATGCAAGAGAAAAAGCAAACCAGAAAAAACAAAGTTCAAGCCCGCTTGATAAAGCTCTCAGCGTTTGGCAAAGTAAAAAATCACACTTTCATGATAGAAAATCTGAAGGAGCTAAATTAAAAATTGAAAAAGAAGTTGAACAAATGTTTTGGTCAGCGGATAGAGACGAAATGTCAACATTCTACCAGTCCGTTGCAGCAAATGCAGCAGGGATGGGAATGAAAGACCTTGCAGACGAACTAATTCGCATGAGTGAAAGAAGCCCTGAACAAGCCCTTACTGAATATAAGCCTGGGGTACACTCTGAGCTTGCTCAAGCTGTTGAACAGATGGCTTATTACATAGGAAATAGATTTAAGGAACCAACAGTGGTAGTTATTTCTGACGGTGGGTTTATAACGGAAGGTAATCTTTTCGGTCCAATAACACCTGAAAGAATTGCCGGAAGGGATGCTTGGTATAGAAGGAATAACCCAGAAAACATACTTAATAAGACGAAGGTAGCATATGGATTATTGGGTTTAAAGGATTATATTGAGGACATTCCAGACTTTACTCATGAATCAAGCTTTTGGCCACTTTCTAACTCATGGGAGAAAGATCACAAGACGTATATTTCTGGAGCATTTAGAGACCCCGTGGCATTCTCATTTATTTTCATAAGACCGAAAACTAAGAGTACACCAGATGATTTTCAAGAAATGTATATCCCTCCAAAAGTAGGGATACAATTAAATAAAATTAATGTAGATTGGCCACAAATTGAACCTGATTCATCAAAAGCTGTTCATGAACTAGACCGCTATAGCTTACTGCAACCTAAATTGTTACCTGTCCCAGAAGTTTAACTATTTTTCTCAAGCACCTTGTAAAGAGCGATTCCTAAAGTTACCATAACGTTTAGGCTTGTGTTAATCCCAAACATGGGAAGTTCAACTATAGAGTCACACGCACTCAGTGTTTCAGAGGAGCAACCATCTGTTTCATTTCCTACTACTAGTGCGATCGGAAGTTTATAGTCAAATGTGGTAAAGGGTATACTTCTTTGATCTTGTTCGACTGCGACAATTTGAACGTTTTGTATTTGCTGTTTTAATTTTTGAATTGCCTCTGGTGCGCTTGAAACGTATTCCCAAGGTGTCCATTGCCATGTATTAATGCTTGCCTTTTTAATGCGTGAATTTGGAGGTGTTTCGGTTCTCCCGCAGAGATATACCTTTGCTGCTCCTACAGCGTCTGCTAGGCGGAATATAGCGCCAACGTTATATGTATCAAGAACGTCATCTAGAATAATATAAATCCCTTGCCTTTTAATTGAATTGAGTTGTTCTTGGGTTGGTTCTGTTGTTCTCAGTGTTGCCGGTTTGAGTTTATTCATTTGTTTGCTCTGTTATGCCCACCTCTTTTAGTAATTGTTTTTTTGTCCAGACAGCAAAATCGCATTTAGGATAGTTGCTGCAACCAAAAAATGTTCTTCCCTTTTTTGTTTTTTTTACTATAACATCTCCCTTGTCTTTAGGACACTTATACTGTGTTGCATCTATTATAGGGGCGGTGTATTTACACGTTGGAAAGTTACCGCAAGCATAAAACTTCCCAAAACGTCCGCGCCTTATTAAAACAATTCCACTATCTAATGGACAGATTTTATCAGTTTTTTCGTCCAGGTCTATTTTAGTAACCTCCGCATTTTCAGCTTCGGCTAGTTGTTTTTCAAGGGGAGCGTAGAATTCAGCAATCATTGGTTTCCATAGAATTTCACCATTTGCGATTGCGTCCAACTTATTCTCCATAGCCGCGGTAAAGGGAATATCATCTATGTCAGAAAAGTTTTTAACTAAAAAATCGCTCACTGTGTTTCCTACCAGTGTGGGAATGAATCTATTCTCCTCACGCTCTATGTAGAATCTATCTAAAATGGTAGAGACTATAGAGGCATACGTAGAAGGACGGCCAATCCCATTCTTTTCAAGAGTTGATATCAGGCTTGCATCATTATACCGAGGAGGAGGAGTTGTTGTGTGTTGGGTTTTTTGCGCGTTTACGAACGGAAGTATTTCTCCACTATCAAATTCGGGTAGAAACTCTTCTCCGTCTTCTCTGTACCACAACTTTAAATAACCATCAAACAGTAATACAGATCCAGATTTTTCAAAAACGTGTCCAAGAAGTGTTTTAACTGTGATTTTTGTTGATTCAAATAGTGCATCAGCCATTTGTGTTGCGATTGCTCGTTTGTAAATGAGTTCATAAAGTCTTACCCCATCTCGCCCCAATTCGCCTGCTATTTTTCGCTTCACCTCTTCAAAATTTTCTATTTCTGTAGGGCGAATTGCCTCGTGTGCTTCTTGGGCAACTTTAGACTTAGTTTTAAATATTCTGTTTCCGTCATGCAGATATTTTTCGCCAAATTCTTTCTGAATAAAGTCTCTTGCTTTTGTTATAAATTGATGGGAGAGATTAAAAGAGTCTGTCCTGTGATATGTGATATGTCCTTCCTCATACAATTTTTGAGCAACTTGCATAGTTTTTCTACTATTAAAGGATAGTTTTCGTGCCGCTTCAATTTGCATAGAAGATGTAATAAATGGTGGTAGAGGAGAGCGTTTATTTTGTTTCTTTGCTACGTCTGAAACAGTATATGATTGAGCGGATAATTCCGCGATAATTTTGTCCGCGAGTGATTCGTTTAGAGTAGTCTTTGTGTACGTATACTGACCGTCATAGAGGTCAAGTTTTTCAGTCTGTTCAATTTTTTCCCCATTTATAGAAGTTAGCTCAAACTGTACTTCACTTAGCCCAGAGTTTCCACTTTCAGTTTTTCTAAGTATTACAAAAATTTTATAGTATTCTTCTGAATTAAATTTTGCAATCTCTCGTTCACGTTCTACTATTAATCGAAGTGCAATAGATTGAACGCGACCGGCAGATAAGTTTCTCTTAATTTTTTTCCATAATATCGGGGATACCTTGTAGCCCACAATTCTATCAAGCACCCGTCGCGCAATTTGTGCATCTACGAGTTTTTCATCAATCTCCCGAGGATTATTGAGCGCTTCTTCAATTGCGTCCCGCGTTATTTCATGGAAAACGATCCTTTTGAAGACTGCACCCTTTTTAGCTTCTGGTCTTAGCATTTCTAAGAGATGGTAGGAAATTGCTTCACCCTCGCGGTCAGGGTCTGTTGCAAGAAGTACAGTATCTGCTTTTTTTACTTTTTTCTTGAGTAAGGTTAGGGTTTTTTGTTTTGCTTTAGGGGTTACATACCTGGGTTCAAAATCGTGCTCTATATCAACCCCAATATCTCCTCTGGGCAAGTCTCTTATGTGGCCAATGGACGCTTCCACATCATATTTATCTCCGAAAAATCGGGTTAAGGTGCGTGCCTTTGTAGGTGATTCAACAAGAATTAATGTACTCATAATTGGTTATTACGTGATAGGAATTAGTATAACAACTGAGAAAGAGGGATTGTAAAGGATTAATTTACTATTTGCAAGAGAACGTGCAAGGAGTTAATTTTCTTGAACGTCAATATTTACCTCATGCTTAGCTATTTCCGTGGCATTCTCTTTTACTTTTTTTTGTGCTTCCTCTACTGATCTATTAAATTCATCCATTGTGATGGGGCTAATTGAATATTCATGTTTTGGGTCAGAAGAAATGCTATATTTAATCTCAGGTTTTTCAGGACGCTTAATATTCATTTCCAGTAATGGATTTCCGTCAACCATAGTATAAGAGCCACTCATATCTACCTGAATTCCAGAATGTTCAAAAAATAGAGCAAGATTTAAAAACTTTTCCATCCTACCAGGACCGTACCTATCAATAGAAGCTAAATTAGAAGGTGTATCTACGGGATAATAATCAATTCCTTCTTTCAAGTTATTGTTATTTGCGGAAATTCTATAAGGTCCGTCTATAGTCATGATATCAATGTTTCCTGAGATATCAGTGGACTTTATAAAAAGAGTTCTTGTGTCTTCTGATTGTGTCTTTCTTCCAAGTACTACTAATGCTTCTGTAGGAAGAGTATTTTCAAGTGAGTCCATGACACGCGTATGTTCTGATCTAGTGCGTGGCTTTTCTTCCGGTGTCCTTCCTGGTTTTGGTTCCATTAAGGGGATTATAATTTTAAGAGAAAAAGAAGTCAATATATTAGGCAAAGTAGAGGTCAGGTGCCGCATGGACGTTTTTCCACGATTCTTCACTGGGGTTAAGTAATGCGTATGTTCCTATCATGGCTGCGTTATCTGTACAGTATTTTTTTTCTGGAGCAAAAACTTTTGTGTGGGGCATGCGATTTTCAATTTGTAATTTAAGATTTCTGACGAGTTCCGAGTTAGCTGATACTCCACCGCCAAGCAGTATAGTGGAGGCACTGAACTGCTCAGCTGCGTCTAGTGTCTTTTTGCACAACACATCAACAACTGCTTTTTGAACTGCAAAGCATATTTCATTTTTCATTGTTTCAGTTAGTGTATGTTGTTGTGTGAAGCGCATTACTTCTGATTTTAAGCCTGAAAAAGAAAAATCATAGGTCTTAACTCCTAATAGTGGTGCGTGGAATCGTATTTTTGTAGCAATTCCCTTTATAGCTCGCTGTTCTATCTCTGGTCCTGCAGGATATGAAAGACCCAAGAGTCTTCCTATTTTGTCGAGCGCTTCCCCAGCAGCATCATCTCTTGTCCCTCCAAGCCACGTAAATTCCTGTACGTTTTTAAAATAGAGAAGATCTGTGTGCCCACCTGAAACAATTAAACCTATAAAGGGATGATGTATGATTTTCAGTTTTTGATTATCACCTAAAAACGGCTCTGATTCTATGCAATTTGCAAAGATATGTGCGAGCAAATGGTTGACGGGAATAAGAGGTTTTTCAAAAATGTAGCAAAGTGTTTTTGCGGTCTCAACTCCTACAAGCAAAGATCCAATAAGTCCTGGACCGTGCGTTATTGCTATGGCATCAATAGTGTTTTTAAGTATATCGCTTGCGTTCTTAAAATCGTTTATCTGTTTTTGATCTGATTTGTTTGTGTGATTTTTAAATTGAATAAGAGCTTGGGTAATGACAGGAATAATATATTGTACTTGTTCACGGGCTGCATTTTCCGGGATTATTCCGCCAGTTTTTGCGTGCGTACTAAGCGAGCTTGCAGTGATATTTGAGTGAACAATTATATTTCCGTCTATCTTCTCAACTACAGCAGCAGACGTTTCATCGCATGAAGATTCAATTGCTAATATTTTCATGAATTTCTAGTTTATCTAATTTGTTTTTAACCTAAACAATTACCAAAATGCAATCAGGGAGTTGGAATTTTAGAGAAATTGTGTAAATGTGCTAGAGCTTATTGTATTCCCTTAAAAGTTACGATGTCTCCTTTTTTTATGTTATTTTTCTTAACTTCCCCCGCGTTTACTTCTAGAACATAATTTGAATCTTCTGAAGGTTTATAGATAGGAAGTGCTGCAGTATTTTGTTCTTTGCTTGGAGCTTTTGCATTTTCGACTATATCTACAATCTTGGTATCGTTTATAAATAATATATCAATCGGGAATTTCATATTTTTCATCCAAAATGCAGGTTTTGATTTTTCTTGAAATATAAATAACATGCCTGAGTCATTTGGGAGACTATTTCTGTCAGATAATCCTTTTTGTTTGTCTTTTTCTGTTTTGACCACAATAAGTTTGTATGTCTTATTTTGAATCGTAGCTGTTGTACTGCTACTTCCGCCTCCACCCCCAAAATTGAGAAAATTTGTTCCGCGAGTAAGCATAAATATGATAACAACAATTACTAGTAAACCGTAAAACAGTAAGACTTTTTTCATTTTAGCTCCTTCTTTTTTCTGATCAGGTCTGTTGTAGAGTATTGGGGAAGGCGGTCAATTACTTCAACTATTTTTCCTCCTACCATTTTTGCCTGTTCCACTTTTTTATTATAGGCAGGATCTCCTGACGTGACAGCAATTATATCAGGTTCTATTTTTTTTACAAGATCGTAATACTCTAGGTCTTTCTTTAATTCTGGAAGCAGGAGAATGTAATCTACACATTCAATCTCACTAAGAATTCGTGCTCGCTTCTTCTGTGTATTAATTGGTCTTTCACTACCCTTCCATTTTTTAATAGATTTATCGCTTTCAAGGAGTATCAGGATTACATCTCCTTGTTCTTTGGCCTTTTTGAGAAACAGAATATGTCCTTCATGAAGAATATCAAAGCACCCGCCCACAAGTACTAATTTGCCTCGGGATTTGACTTGACTCAATTTGTTTGGCAGAGTATCTTGTGTAATTATTTTATCCATGTGCTCTTGCGTAGTTCTCATCAGGCAGACGAAAATTGCAGATTATCCCTCTTTTGTGCCACGTAGGAATATTGCTTGCCACGGACGATACACTGATTTATAGCTGTCTGCAATAACAACTTTGCCGTTTTTTGTCACTTTTCTTGAGAAAACAACAGTTGCCCCATCTGCTGCAAAATCTACTTGTTTTACTTGTCCTCGCGGAAGAGTAGGATCATCTTGATAAGATGCTTCAGGGGCTGGTGTTTGACTTGTTATAACAGGCGTACTCATAGATACTTCCCTTCCGTCACTTTTCCCGTAAAGGTTAAACGTAAGTCTTAGGTTGGCAAGGTCCGTATGAGCAACTATAAGTATATAATTTCCCGTGTCGTTTTTAAATTTTAAGTCTACGGTTGGATAATATACCGTAGCGTCTAATCCTGGAGGGGAATCTTGCTCGTAATATCCAACTCTATACGCGTGAGCAACACGATTGGTAATTGGCAGACCAGCATTTAACAACGCTCTAAAAAGTGTAGTTGATACTTGGCATACTCCTCCTCCGTCACCTAACACAGTTTTGCCATTTTGAATAATGTAGGCTTGTTGATAGCCGGTAAATTGAGTAACGTCACCAAGGTTTTTTACAAATGAAAACTCCTCTCCAGGGGGAACGAGTACACCGTTGATTTTTCCTGCAGCAAGAGCTACATTATGAATTCTACCTGGAATTGAGTGTGCAAAAAGAGAGGTTCCTTCACCAATTTCTTCAACTATGCCTAGATTATTTGCTTTTTCTGTTGGGATATTTGGTTTTAAAATTTTAAGCGGAATAGGAAGCGTGACAGCTTTTATTTTTCCGCTTATTATTTCCGGAATTTTTTGGTTAATATTTTTTTCAATGGTATCAAAATCTATAGTGCGTCCATCAACGGACTCCCTAAACGCAATAACCTTTTTGTCTTTGATTTCAAAAAGCGCATCTTGAGCGGATATGTGAATTTCTTTTTCGATTGGTGCAAGTAGTTTTGTTGTCTTATCTAAACTACTTGTGTATGACGGATTTAAATAAGTTCCATTAAGATATGAATTAAAAATGTAATAGATATTGCTTACTATATCTTTATTTTTCCCTATGCTCTCAGCTTGGGATACCATAAGTTTTACGTCATACCCTATTCCTAGTTCTTGCGCAGAAATTGTGGCGATTCTATTGTCCTCACTTTTAAAAGTAATGGTGCTTTTGCCAATGTTTTTATTTTTTTCTTCAAAAATTCTTGTTACCTCATCTGCAGTTTTTTCACCAACATAAGTGTTTCCAAGAAAAATGCCCGGAATAACTTTATTCTTATACGTCACCTTAAAGTAGATAAGAAAAAATGTAGCGAGGCAAAAACTAGCAAAAAACATTCCAATAATAAACCAAAAAATTGGTGTTATGTATTTGCTTTTTTTGTTTTTTTGTTCTTTTTTTGAAGAATTTTTTTCTTTCATATGTTTGCAAAATCAATCGTCACTATTATACTATAAATAGACATGGTTTTTCGTATGCCATTGCTTGCAATATGGATCCTAACAATTCAAACCCACAAACACCACAGCCTATACCTGTACAGCCTGTTTCAACGCCTCAGCCACATATAGAACATGAAGAGGGTGGAGGAAAGCGTAAAATAGTAAGTATAGTTATTGGACTTGTCGTATTAATAGTAATATTTTTATTCGTTTTTCTGGTGATTATTCCAAAATTTTTTTCCAAGAATAATAATCCTGTAACTCTTACGTATTGGGGTTTATGGGAAGAGCCTTCAGTCATGAATCAAATAATCGCAGATTTTAATAGAGAATACCCAAATATAAAAGTAACATATGAGCGACAGGATATTAAGGTGCTAGGAAAATATATTGACAGATTGCAAACTCGCATTGAAAATGGGAATGGTCCGGACATATATAGATTTCATAATAGCTGGCCTTTGGAGTTAAAGGGTTATCTCCTTGCGCTCCCAAAAGATGTTGTTGATTCTTTGGAGTTGGATACGCAATATTATGATGTTATAAAAAAAGATATAAAGATAAACGGCGCATATTATGGAGTTCCGCTAGGGATAGACACTTTAGCACTTTTTTACAACGTAGATTTATTTAAAGCGGCTGATATTGCTCAACCACCTTCAAGCTGGAACGATCTAACAGATATAGCTGCAACACTTACCGTACCCGATGAGGAGGGAAAGATTAGAACAGCAGGTATTGCATTGGGAACATATGATAATATCTATCACGCATCAGACATAATATCTTTATTATTCGTTCAAAATGGTGCGGACTTATATAATTTGGCGGGTCCCACAAAACAAAATGCTATTGATGCATTGGGGACATACTACACATATTTTGCAAAAGGGGATGAAGCAGGCAGGGGGAAGACATGGGATTCAGGCATGGAAAACTCAAAGCTCGCGTTTGCAAACGGCAAATTGGCTATGTACTTTGGATACTCATGGGATATATTTGAGATAAAAGGAAAAAATCCAGATCTAAACTTCAAAGTGACACGAGTGCCCAATTTGCCTCCAGACAGAAATCAAACAATAGCGTCTTATTGGGTCGAGGGCATTTCTTCAAAGACAAAGCACCCAAAAGAAGCCTTTATTTTCTTAAAATACTTGGGGAAGAAGACAACGCTTGAGAAATTATATACTCTTGAATCAAAAACACGTCTTTTTGGAGAACTTTACCCAAGACGCGATATGAAATCGCTTCTTGCAAATAATCCGCTTCTGATCCCATTCCTGGAGCAAGCGGATAGGGCAGTTGCGACACCATTCTCATCTGATACATACGATGACGCAATGAACTCAGCACTAAATACATACTTGGGGAATGCTGTAAATTCAATACTTAATGGGGCATCTCCCGAAACCGCGATTGACACTTTGGGTGCTGGAGAAACTCAGGTACTGCAAAGATATAATTTTCAATGAAAAAAGAAACATTTAAATATTCTGTATTAAAAACACTTTGTTATTCGCAGGTATTCTCTTATCCATTAACAATTCATGAGTTATGGAAGTATCTGATAAGTGATAAAAAAATTTCATATCAGGAATTTTTATTGCGCTTTTATAAAACGCGTCAAGATTTTGAACAGATTGGAGAGTATGTGGTTCTTTTTGGCGATAAACATTTAGTTACGCAGAGACATTCCCGCGCTTATGAATCTAAGCGCAAAATGGCAAAAGCACACTGGATTAGTCAGTTTTTGTCAGTTATTCCCACGATTAAATTAATCGCGGTTTCTGGCAGTCTTTCTATGTTTAATGCAAAAAAAACGGATGATATAGATTTATTCTTCATAACATCAAAAAATTCCTTGTGGATTAGCCGTTTTTTAGTTAATTTAATACTTTTTTTCCTTGGAGAAAAGAGGGGGAGAAAAGAGAAGTATGCTAAGGATAAAGTATGTCCTAACATGTTTATTTCAGAGGACCGTTTAACTATCAGTAAGAAAACTATGTATACGGCTCATGAAGTGGCACAAATGAAAGTAATTTTTTCAAGAGAGGATGTTGTCTTAGACTTCTTTACCGCAAACAAATGGGTATTAAAATTCCTTCCCAATGTATTTGTTCTAGGCAAAAAGCATAAGAAAGAAAAAAGTATCCACTCTGGTTTTTTACTTCAAGCGATTGAAAAATTTTTCTACTTTGTTCAACTTCAATATATGAAAAAAAGAATTACTCACGAGACTATTAAAAAAGACGTTGCGGCATTTCATCCTATTCAAAATGATAAGATTATCCAAATGCTTTATACATTAAAGGTAAATACACAAATAAGTATAATACAAGACAAAAATAGGCACAAAAGTAACCACTCAACCACCGTTGTAAACTAACTATACTCCAGGATATTGACATGCTACGAGGCTTCTAGTATAGTGTCATTTGAACTTATTAATTAATCCCTCCCTCGGTATACCCGGAAGGGGTTTTTTTTAAGCAGAAAGCAATAATGGATAATAATAATCAAAAGAAAAAAATATTTGTCACGAAAGAAGGATTAGACGAGCTTAAGAGGGAGCTTGAGGAATTGAATAAGGTAAAACGTCCGGAAGTTTTAGAGCGTGTTTCTGCAGCTAGGGCAATGGGAGATCTTGCTGAAAACTCTGAATATACTGCAGCTCGTGAGGACTTATCTCTTATTGATGGAAGAATAGAGGAATTGACAGAGATTCTCAAGAGTGCTGAATTAATAAAAGAAACAGGGAAAGATACAAAAGCTATTCAGCTTGGTTCTACCGTCATTGTTTCAATTGGTGGAAAAAAAGAAGAATTTGCTCTAGTTGGTGAATGGGAAGCAGATCCTCACAATAAAAAGATTTCACATGAATCTCCACTCGGAAAAGCACTTATGGGTAAGGCTGTAGGAGAAAAAATAGAGGTAGAAGCACCAGCAGGTACAATCTCTTATACCGTAGTTTCTATTCACTAATTGTTGTATTTTTAAAATACATACATCTTCATTTTTCAAACGTTTATTTCATTTTTCCCAAAATTAATTTTTTAGTGTATAATAGGAGGCTATGTCAGCACATCAAGGAGAAAATTCAATAAAAAAAGACATAAGTACTCTTGCGGTAACTCCTTTCATTCAGGACTATAAATCCTTTTATTCGTCTTTTTCGTGGGATGAATCTATTTCATCTATTTCATTTTTTGAAGATGGTACTCTCAATGCAGCTTATAACGCTGTAGATAGGCATGCAAAGGAAGGTAAGGCTGAGCGGGCTGCTCTTTTGTGGGAAGGTAGTACTGGAGAAAAAGAGACATATACATACTCAGATCTTTCAAAAAAATCCAACCAATTTGCAAATGTTTTGACATCTTTTGGTGTGGGTAAGGGGGACCGTGTTTTTGTTTTTCTTCCAACAATTCCAGAGCGGTATATAGCGTTTTTAGGTATTTTAAAAACAGGAGCAATTGTGGGAACTCTTTTTTCAGCATTTCAGGAATTAGCCCTTTTAGACAGGCTTTCTGATAGTGGAGCAAAGATTGTTATAACAAATGAAGCACTATATCCTCGTATTCAGAAAATAGAAAAAGATCTTCCTTCTCTTGAAAAAGTAATTATAGTTGAGCGGGGAAGCGTTGCTCATCCTCAAGGTGACCATATTGCATCTTTTGAAAGAGAAATGGAAAAGGCTGCAGTTAGTTTTGATGTGGCACACATGAAGAAGGAGGACTATTCTTATATGCTTTACACATCTGGAACGACAGGAAAACCTAAGGGAGTTGTTCACTCTCACTTTGATGTGCTACAGGCAATGTTAACTACAAAGTATGTCCTAGATTTACACGATGATGATATTTATTGGTGCACAGCTGATACAGGATGGGTAACTGGAGTTGTATATGGGGTGTTAGGACCTATGTGTCTTGGCGTTACATCTGTTATTTTTGAAGGAAGATATAGTCCTACAGCTTGGTACACAATACTTCAAGATTACAAGGTTACTGTTTGGTATACAGCTCCTACTGCAATAAGAATGCTTATGGGGTCAGAAGTACAACCAAAGAATTTTAATTTGTCTTCTCTTCGGGCACTTTTTAGTGTGGGTGAACCGCTGAATCCGGAGGCGATTTGGTGGGGGCTTGAGGCGTTTGGGCTTCCATTTCACGATACCTGGTGGCAGACGGAATTGGGCGGAATGGCAATTGTAAACTATGTATCAATGGATATTAAACCAGGAAGTATGGGAAAGCCTTTTCCCGGAATTGTTGCGTCAGTGGTAGATGAGAATGGAGAAGAAGTAGAACAAGGCAAGATTGGCAGTCTTGTTATAAAGCCTGAAACTGACCCATCACTTATGGGAGAGATTTGGCACAATAAGGAAAAATTTGATTCGTACTTTAAAGACGGATGGTATGTTTCAGGAGACAAAGCATATATTGATAATGATGGCTATTTTTGGTTTGTTGGGCGGGCAGATGATCTCATAAATACTCAGGGAGAAAGAGTTGGACCGTTTGAGGTGGAAAGCGCACTAGTTGAATATCCAGATGTTGTTGAGGCAGGTGTCATAGGAAAGCCAGATGAGATGCGGGGTGAAATAATTAAAGCCTTTGTTGTCCTCAAGCCAGGTATAGAAGGGACAGATGAGCTAAAGGAGAAAATTGCACAACATGTGAAGAAGAACTTAGCGGGTCATGCATATCCACGAGAAATTGAATTTATTGAGAAGCTTCCTAAAACAAGATCTGGGAAAATAATGCGAAGGCTCTTGAAGTCTCGCGAATTAGGTTTACCTGAAGGTGATACTTCAACCCTTGAGGACTATTAATCTATTACGTTGTTTGTGAATAAAGACTCAAGGATTGAAAATGCTTTATTCACGTCTTTTTTGTTTACCACAAAAGTAAATTCCAAGTGTGCTGAAACAATTTCAACTATGTTAATTCCTTCCCAGGCAAGCGATTTTAGAAGTGAGTAGAGTATTCCTGGAGAATGAATTGAGCTTTCTGGTAGTTGAATTGTGATAGAGGAGAGGTTATTAATTTTCTCTGTTATTTTTTCATTATCTAGTATGCTGCATGCCTTCTCCTCTATATCGTTACTAATTATAATAGATGTTTCAAAGACTCCTTGGGTGACGGTTAGAAAGTATTTAGCTTGACTATCAGATAACTGTAAAAGAGTAGGGAGTATTTTCGGTAAAGATTGTGAGTTTAGGACAACTATTTCCGAAAGATTTGATTTTAATGTCATGTTAGGTGGTGCAGTAAATATATCTGTAGATTTATAGTTTGGCCTGATTGTTGTGGAAAGTCTATTCAACGCCATGATAAGTGATGCTTCACTTACTGTTTTTTTAGTAAGTTGTTCTACTTCTGGTTGAATATAACGTGCAAGAGCTGAAAAGTTAATAATTCCTTTAGAAATAGCCTCAGAAAGATATCTGGAGCGCGAAATGATAATCTCAACTGCAGAAGATATGCTAACCATATTTTGTTAAAATTTTAACACAATATATATAATTTGTCAATATTTTATAGAAAATTGACATACTATAGGAACCTTCGTATACTTGCTTTATCAATTCAGCTATACATTATAATAAATGTATGACTGATACAAGAGATATGGGAAAAGAAATAGTTTCAAGCACTGGGCGTATGGGTATAGATACCCGATCAGACAATAGATTTTATTGGAATGTGAGGCAACCAATGCATGATGCAAGCAGGGTTGAAAAGGGGTTTGATAGGCTTGCGCAAGTAAAAAATATAAAACCTTCTCGAGAGAACCAGTTTGATTTTCTTGATTCCTCAAAGAGACGGGATGTTATGAGATTTATTGCAACTGGAGAAGTTGCAGAGCAGCTAATTAATCCCAGCAATCCTTTTTCTGGAAATGTAGAGGTTGCTTTTCCGATTTCGGATGGTGATTGGTATATAAGCCTGGGTAGAAACGGAGAAGATAGAAAAACGGCTCTTTCTATGGATGAATTAATTCAGGAGACAGCTGTGCCTGACAGGCAAAATTATCCAGCAGCAGCAGTGGAAAAGGTGTTGAAGGAAGGGTACTCGTTTAGGACAGACCTTTCAAGCCCTCAAGTGCGGGAACAAGTATTAGGATTATGGGATAATACTTTTGGTTGGACAACGGAAGAGATTTGTAATTTAGAAAAAAGTTTAAAGGAGCAGGAGAAAACTGGAGAAAAGAATGTATGGTTCAGTGCTTTGCAAAAGCCTATTTTAAAAGATAAAGTAGTTGTCGCAGTCGGTATGGCGGAGAAAATCAAATTTACAAGAAGTAATGGTAGACCAATTGATATTATAGAATTAACTGAATGGTCTGTAGATGAAGGAAGTCGTGGGAATGGATATATGCCTGCAACGGTAACTCAATTAGCAGCCCAAGTGTTAGATTCATACCCCATAGAAGAGAGAAAAAGAGATATCTTACTTATAGCAGAGTGCAATATTGGAGCGTATGCTCATAAAACAGGTTACAAGGCAGGATTAACAGTACCTGAAAGAGTTGTTCCACAAATATTGAAACAGAATGTAGATGTAAATGGTATTTCTTCAGACTTTGCCTTTATGTATATTTCTCCATCATCTCTTGCAAAAAACTATCCACCAGAGGTGGTAAAACAAATATTAAGAGATACTGAGGTAAAGTAATATGAAGTTTCCTATTATCTATTCTTCCCAACACAAACAACACGCTCCGTTATTTGAGATATATGACGATGTGAAAGAGGAATATTCTGAAAAGCCTGCGCGGATTGAGACAATTAAAGAAAAACTTGAACAAGAGAATGCGGGGCAATTTTTTTCTCCTTCTAAGTTTCCCTTGGATCATATAAAGAAAATACATCATTATGCGTATATAGATTTTCTGAAGAATCGTTCAAGACTTTTAAAAGAAAATGAAGTTTTATACCCTTCATATTTTATAACTGATACGTATATTGCAATTACCCCTGGAACATACGATGCAGCTGTCGAGTCTGTAAACATAGCACTTACTGGTGCACAGAAAGTACTTGATGGTGAAAAACTTGTCTACTCTCTTTGTAGGCCTCCAGGACACCACGCAGAAGAAAGAAGTATGGGTGGATATTGTTTCTTTAATAATGCAGCAATCGCGGCAAATTTCCTAACTCAAAAGGGTAAAGTTGCTCTATTGGATATAGATTTCCACCACGGAAATGGAACGCAGCAAATATTTTATGAGAGAAGCGATGTTTTATATGTATCTATTCACGCTGATCCAAAAGAAAAATATCCATATAAAACTGGTTTTATGGATGAAAGCGGGAAAGGAGCAGGAGAGGGTTTTACCGTAAATTATCCATTGCCACTTGGCGTAACAGATATTAATTACATGTCAGTACTGAAAGATGCACTTTCCAAAATCACAGAATTTAATCCTGAATTTATTGTATTATCAGCCGGATTTGATACCTATGAAAACGATCCAATAGGGGGATTCAAGCTCACTGTCCCATTTTATGAGGCTATAGGTCAAGAAATAAAGGCGTTAAATACTTCCACTCTTGTTGTGCAGGAAGGTGGATATGCTGTAGATGCATTAGGGGAAATGGCTTACAATTTTCTAAAGGGATTATCTTTTACTTCATGAGATATAGATTGGCTGCATTGGGTGGAACATTTGATAGATTACACCGTGGACATAGGGATTTTCTTCAATTTTCACTTTCCAAAAGTGACTATGTGGTGTTAGGGCTTACCTCAGATGCTTATATTAAAAAATATAAAGATGGACTTGGAGTTGAACCTTACGAAGCGCGGGAAAAAAACCTCCAGATATTTTTACAATCGATTCAGAAAGAAAGTAGAGTAAAGATTGTGTCAATTGATGACCTGTTTGGTCCAACAATTTTACCTGAATATAAGTTTGATGCACTTATTGTAACCCGGGACACCATAAAAGGTGGAGAAGAGATAAATAAGAAAAGAAAAGAGATGGGGCTTTCAGACTTATCAGTGGAAGTTTTTTCTTTAACAAATGAAGTTTACGGTGTTCCGATTGCATCTTCAACAATACGAAAAGTAATTTTTGCTCTTCCCGCAAGTCTACGTTTTCTACTTCAGGAGCCATGGGGAAAAGTAACTGAGAAAGTTCCACGCAATATAGAATCGGAGAAAACTATTACTGTAGGGGATGTAACTACAAAAATGTTTTTAGATCAGGGGATACATCCCAGACTTGCAATAATTGATCTCTATATAGAGCGGGAGTACGCTGTTAAAAAAATTGAGGAATTAGGTTTTTCTAGTAGTCAACCCGTAGTGTATGTTAAGAATCCTGCTGCAACTATTACCCCCGAATTAGTAATTGCTATCCGTGAAGCACTTTTAAGCAACGAAGATTCACTTATCATTGTTGAGGGAGAAGAGGATCTAGCGGTTTTGCCGGCTTTGCTTGAGGCGGATAATGGGTATTCAGTTTTTTATGGGCAGCCAGGTCAAGGGATGGTAGAGGTAAAGGTAAATGATAAAGTTAAAAAGAGTGCGCAGGATTTACTCGCCAAGTTTGACAAGAAATAAATCCTTTGGTAACATGGATATACAAATGAAATTTCTAACCATCCTCAAGAAGATTAAGAAAACCCCATAGGGGCTAGATCTTTTTGTGAGAGAGCTAGACCCCGAGCAATCGGGGTTTTTTTGTGTCTCAAAACTATAAGAAAGGAGGGTAAAAATGAATAAAGAAATAATAAGCCAAGGCTTGAATCAATTCATGACAAAAGAGGGACCAGTTGTTATTAACTATACCTATCACCCAGACAGTTATTTAGCTCATGAGCTGCGGATGACACAGGGGATAAATGGTTCAAAAAAAGAACTCTTGTCATGTGCTACTGAATTATCCAATGCGGTTTGTGGCTTAGGAGTAAGAGGGAAAAAGCTTGTGGAAGAAGCACAGCTTCAAACTCCGCAAATGCGTCTTTCTGATGAGGTAGGGACTATCCAGGAAATGTTGTCTCATGAGGAATTAATGCCAGGGCAGGCTGGAGAACGTGTGAGGCAGGTAGTAAGAAGATTCGCTGAAAATATGAATTTAACTGGTGATATAAATTTAAATATAGGTAGATCTTGGAAGCTTAATTTAAATCAGGTATCCTTACATCGTCCATGGGCAGTGAAAGATACTCAGGAGCAATATGACGTATGGGCAAGGTATAGCGGAGTTATTGTTAATGCGTTATTGCATAGATTTAAATAGCCTGTATTGTAAATGTGGCGGTAGCACAATATAATTCAAGAAGACTTGAATTGCGCTTACATCTAAATTCAAGAAGACTTGAATTGCGCTTACATCTAAATTCAAGAAGACTTGAATTGCGCTTGTAGTAATTTAAATAAAAATTATGTTTTGGGCTGATCAAATATTACAAAATATGCAGAGCATTTCTGCTAATAGACCTGAAAAGGAATGGATTAATGATGCATGGACTCCATCCGGCATTGTTCATATGGGAGGACTCAAGGGTCCAGTAATACATGATACATTATTTAGAATTCTAAAAGGACAAGGTAAAGATGTGAAGTATACCTTTGGATTTGATGATATGGATGCAATCGATGGTCTCCCCGAGAATTTACAAGAGAAGCTGGGGGAATTCATGGGAATTCCGGTATGTAATGCTCCATCCCCTGATGGAAAAGGTTCATTTGGGGATTATTATGCAAACATGATGCGAGAAATGTTTGAAGAACTAGATATTCAAGCTCAAATATATCTTGCATCCGATTACTATAGAAAGGGAATATATAATAAGGCGATTCAATTTGTGCTTGATCATGCGGACAAAGTAAGAAAAGTTTATGAAGAAATGTACAAAAAGAAAGTTGCTGATACATGGTTTCCTCTTCAAGTGGTGTGTCCAAATTGTGGCAAGGTAGGAACAACCGAAGTTACCGCATGGGATGGGAAAGAAGTTACTTATGCATGTCGTCCCGATAAGGTTAAATGGGCAAAGGGGTGTGAGCAGGGCGGGAAAATTTCTCCGTTAGACGGAAATGCAACCATGCCTTTTAAAGTTGAGTGGGCAGCGAAGTGGTGGACCTTTGGTGTAACAATAGAAGGTGCAGGAAAGGATCACGCATCCTCAGGCGGAACGTATGACATTGCAAGAAAATTAGTAAAAGATGTATTTGGACAAGAACCTCCATTATGGCTTCCATATGAATTTTTTCTGTATGATGGGAAAAAGATGTCATCTTCAAAAGGTTTGGGGTTAACCGGACAACAATTGCTTGAAGTAATTCCTCCGCAAATGGTCAGATTTTTAATGACAAGAACTGAGCCTAATCAAGCGGTAGAATTTAATCCAAACGGTACTCTTATTATCCCAAAACTTTTTGAGGAGTATGAAAAAGCTGCAAAAGCATCTGAGGACTATTTAAAAAGACCATATGATTTGTCAGCAGTTCATGAGGATAAGAGCTATTTAAGCACAAGATTTTTAACGCTTGCTCAATGGGTTCAGATGCCCAATATGGAAGAGGAAATTAAAAAGGAAGGTCTTGAATTGTGGGCTAAGTATGCAAAGGTTTGGGTTGAAAAATACGCACCAGAATCTGAAAAGTTTGCGGTTACAGAAGAGATTTCTGAAAATGCAAAAAATCTTTCCGATCTGCAAAAAAAATATCTTATAGATCTTGCTTTTAAGATAGAGAGTGCAAAAGATGCTGAAGCATTTCAGCTTGATATTTATAATACTGCAAAGGAAATGAAGCTTTCCTCAAAGGATGCATTTAAGGCAATATATACCGCACTTTTAGGTAAAGACCATGGACCAAAGGCCGCTTGGTTAGTATTATCGCTAGATAAGATATTTGTGCAGGAGAGATTTCGGGAAATAGGAAAATAGTACTACTGATTGAAATATGAGCGAGTTTAAAGAAGGGCAAGAAGTAAAAAATGCAAACAAAAAAGCAATACTAAATGCTTGGGATAAGATAAAAGAGATGTATCCTGGTCGTGGGTTTGTAGATGTCCCTCTTGGCATAGGAAATGATTTAGTTCTCAGATTTAATTCTCAACCTCGGGCTGTTAGCAATTCATTGAGGCGATCATATACGGATGTGGTTGATGGAAAAGGAAATCATGTATCGGTACGTAACTATGAATTTGAAAAAGATATACAGTTTCCGGATTATATATTTGTTACCGGTGACTCAAGAACTCAATCAGATTACCAGTCATTGGGGCTTGGTTTAGGACTGTTTGCCTTAACTACGGATGTGATTAAGTATGAGCTGATAAGTCATAATGAAGATTTTAGAGGCAAGACAGTAATTTCCGTTGAGTACGATCGAGCTCAAGCACAAAAGGGTACTTCAAAAGAGAGAGCGGGTTGGACAAGCGCTAATCTTAATATGCTTGGGTACTCGCCTTTTGAAGAGAATGGGTGGTGCAAAGTGTTTCAGGAAAATCCGAATTATCCACTAAACAAAGAGGTTATAGGAAGACTACAAAGACACTCCCCACCTGCTATAGATGGCGGTGGGCAGTTGACGTCCTGAATTTTCTTCAATAACTAATTCTCCATGTTCAATCACTCCGTTTTTAAGCGATAAATCTTGTATCATATTTGCTATTGTTATGGATGAGATCGGGACAGTGTATGCCGTAATAATGAAAAATAATGGTGTAGGTGTTACTATTTTGGCAGTATATTCTAGTAATTCAGGGAGATCTTTTTCAAATTGCCATATTTCCCCCTTGGGACCGCGTCCAAATTTAGGCGGATCCATAATGATTCCGTCATATTTATTTCCTCGTCTTTCCTCCCGTTTTACAAATTTTAATGCATCATCTACAATCCAACGTATTGGTTTATCCCTGAGTCCTGAAAGTTTTTGATTTTCGATTGCCCATGAGATAGCAGGTTTTGATGCATCCACATGAGTCACGTGTGCCCCACCTCTTGCCGCTGCGAGAGTTGCTGCTCCTGTGTAGGAAAATAAAGATAAAACTTTAGGTGCCTGTTTTAATAAACATTTTTCCGTTATCCAATCCCACTGCGGAGCAAGTTCAGGAAATACGCCTACATGCCCAAATGGAGTTAACACAAGCCCTAGGTGAAGAGAATCATAGACATAAGTCCATTCCTTGGGTAATGTAGGATTATATATTTTCCAATCCCCAAACTTCTCATTTGTCCTGATGTACTCTGCGTCTGCTTTTTCCCAAAGCTTAGGGTTGCTTTCATTCCATAACGCTTGAGTTTCACGTCTTATGAGGATATAGTTCCCAAATCTTTCCAACTTTCTTCCGTTTCCGGAATCAAGTAATTCATATGGAACTGATTTTGAGAATATTAAATTCTTATTTACCATTCTGCAATTGTACCAAAAAGAGCACCTAAGGTATAATAAACAAGCTCATATGCAAAAATTGCTAATTGCTACTACAAATCAGGGAAAGTTGCGGGAATTTCAAAATTTTTTATCTGACGTTCCATTAGAGCTGGTATCTTTAAGAGACTTGGGTATTACTCAAGACTTTGAGGAGAACGGAAAAACATATGGAGAAAATTCAGAAGGGAAAGCCCGCTTTTATGCAAAACTTTCAGGCCTACCCGCTTTATCTGATGATGGGGGAATAGAAATAAGCGCGCTCAATGGTGCTCCAGGTGTCCATTCTAAACGATGGGTAGGAGAGAGCTCTACGGATGAGAAGATAATAGAGAAAATGAAACAGGTATCAAGGGATTTACCTGAAGGTAATAGAAGGGCAGTATTTAAAACTATAGTTACCGTAGTGTTTCCAGATGAGAGCATTATTCAGGAAGAAGGAGTAGTTGAGGGAATTATTGCAAAAAAACCACTTCTAAAAATATTGAAAGGCTATCCATACAGATCATTTTTTTATTTGCCAGAGATACAAAAATATTATCATGAGGCAGATCTTTCTCCAGAAGAAGAAAAGCTGTATAATCACAGGTATAAGGCAGTAAATAAACTTAAACAAAAGTTGAAGGAAAAATTGATGTGAGTTTTGCCTTTCAGTTTAAATACTATGTTAGATATAAAATTTATTCGTGAAAATTCGGATTTTGTAACGCAAGGAGCAAAGAAAAAAGGTGTGACTTTGGATATAGATGCAATCTTAGCTCTTGATGCAAGATACAGAGAAGCAAGTACCCGAACACAACAGTTGCAGGCTGAGCGAAACACAGCCGCAAAAGAACGAAATATTGAAGATGGGAAGCGTATTAAAGAAGAGCTTTATGAACTTGAAGGAAACGCAAAAAAGTTAAAAATTCAATTGGAGGAAGAGTTGTTAAAAGTTCCTAATCTACCCAATCCCGAAGTGCCTGAAGGCGGAGAAGATGATTTTGAGATCATAAAAACAGTAGGAAGTCCCAAAGAATTTTCCTTTAAAGCTTGTGATCATTTAGAACTTGGGGAGAGACTGGATATTATTGACGTTGTACGCGCTGCAAAAGTTTCAGGTACTAGATTTGCGTATTTAAAAAATGAAGGTGTATTTTTAGAGCTTGCAATCGTGCAGTTTGCGCTTGAGAAACTGAAAAAAGAGGGGTTTTCTGCTGTTATTCCACCAGTTCTTATTAAATCAGAAATAACCCAGGGGTTGGGGTATTGGACACCTGATAATAAAACAAATTATTACCTTACAACAAACGTTGAAGAAATTGAAAAGGGAAAAGAATCTGAAAACTCTTTATATTTAGTTGGAACAGCTGAGCACGCTTTGGTGCCGATGCATGCGGACGAGACATTGAGCGCTAAAGAGCTCCCCAAAAGATATGTTGGATTTTCTCCTGCGTTCAGACGGGAATCAGGATCATATGGAAGAGACACCCGGGGAATCCTGCGTGTTCATCAATTTGAGAAGATAGAGATGGTATCTTTTGTAAAACCGGAAGAAGACGAAGCAGAGCTAGGGAAGTTGACTGCTTTGGCGGAAGAATTTATGAATGATTTGGGGCTAGCTTACAGAGTAGTACGTCTTGCATCCCGTGATATGTCATTTCCAGCAGCAGAAACTCGAGATATAGAAACTTGGATGCCGTCACAAAACAAATACAGGGAAACTCATTCAATCTCTACAACAGGGCAATTTCAATCCAGGAGGTTAAATATTAAATATCAAGACGGAAATGAAAAGAAATATGTATCTATTCTGAATGGTACTGCATTTGCTATTGGGAGGACTATAATTGCTATTCTCGAGAATTATCAAAATGAAGATGGTTCTATTACAATTCCTGAAGTGCTTAGAAAATATACTGGTTTTGATAAAATATCCGTTAAATAACTTCTGCAGAAAATTCTCATTTAAGATAAATATTTTTTAAAATATAATCCTTAAAAACTTTAAAATTTTTAGCCTTGATTTTCAATTTAAAAATGTAAATTTAGAATTATGTTTTTTCTTTATTCTTCAATCTTAAATGTTATTTTTGAGGCAAGGCTTTTTTCTTGACAATTAGACCGATTTTTATCACCATAAATATATCTTAAAAATGAAATTTTATTGAAGAAATTCTTCATTAAAATTTTGGTTATTGAAGGAGGTGATTTTAACATGGCTGCAAAGAAAAAAGCAAAGAAGAAAAAAAAGTAATTAAACGATATGTTTAGTTAACTTTTCGTTGGGTTCGCCTATAAGGCGGATACCAATTGATCAAATGGTATTCAATCCCCGTTGTGGCCCTGCCCTGACGGGGATTGCCTTTTATGAGAAAGGGTTGTAGTTATCGAGGCTGTTATGTGATAGAATATCTTTATAAATATCTAATTTCTAATGTCTAATCTTTAAAAAATCCCAATCTTTAAGGTCTTAATATCTAGGTAATTAGACTAATTAGTAATTTTTACGCCATGATAGGAAAACTTACAAAATTATTTGATTCAAACGATCGTGAAGTTAAAAAAATCCTTCCAATTATTACTGAAATAAATTCTTTTGATGAAAAATTCAAAAAATTAAAAGATTCAGACTTCCCAAAGAAAACCCAAGAGTTTAAAAAAAGAATTGAATCAGGTGAAAGCGTTTATCTTTTACTTCCTGAGGCGTTTGCTTTAGTTCGTGAAGCTGCATCACGAGCTATTGGATTACGTCTTTATGATGTGCAGCTTATTGCGGCCACTGTATTGGCTCAGGGTAAAGTTGCCGAGCAAAAAACAGGAGAAGGAAAAACCCTCTCAGCTGTTCCAGCTTTATATCTCCATGCGTTAACCGGAAAACCAGTACATTTAGTCACGGTAAATGATTATTTAGCGAGACGTGATGCTGGTTGGATGGGTTCAGTATTTGCATTTTTGGGCTTGAGTGTTTCAACTATTATTTCAGATAAATCTTATATGTATGATCCTGCGTTTGAAGATACCGAGGCGAAGGATTATAGGCTTATACATTTAAAGCAAATTACACGTCGTGAGGCTTATGCTAAAGACATTGTATATGGAATAAATTCTGAATTTGGATTTGATTACTTGCGAGATAATATGGTGTCTGAGGTCTCACAAATGGTGCAGACAGGGCATTACTTTGCGGTGATTGATGAAGTGGACTCTGTATTAATAGATGAAGCAAGGACACCTCATATTATTTCAATGCCAGATGAAACTCCATCTCAAAAGTATTACGAATATGCAAAGATTGTAGACAAAATTAGCGCATCTACAGACTATAAATTAGATGAAAAACTACGTACTGTTCACCTTACTGAACACGGAATTTCAAAAATTGAAAAATTATATGGGGTATCAGATATATACGAAAAAGATTTTGATACGGTATATCATATAGAGGCTGCATTAAAGGCACAAACTCTTTTCCATAAAGATAAAGACTATATTGTAAGAGATGGGCAAGTAATTTTAGTTGACGAATTTACGGGAAGACTTCTTGAAGGACGTCGTTTATCTGAAGGACTTCATCAAGCTATTGAAGCCAAAGAAGGAGTTGCGATTCAGCAGGAGAGTAAGACGCTTGCGACAATATCACTACAAAATTACTTCAGAATGTATTCAAAATTGGCGGGAATGACAGGTACTGCAGTTACTGAGGCTGAAGAATTTCAGAAGATTTATAAGCTTGATGTTATCGCAATACCGACTCATAGACCTACAAAACGTGAAGATAGATCGGATTTAATATACAAAACTATGCGTGCCAAGGTGGCGGCAATAGTAGGTGAAATAGAGGAAGCATATAAAAAAGGACAACCTGTTTTAGTGGGTACCACATCTATAGATAAAAATGAGATTATTTCAGAATACTTGAAGAGAAAAAAAATACCCCACGAAGTGCTAAATGCAAAAAATCACATGAGAGAAGCATTAATTATAAAGGACGCAGGGAGATTTAATGCTGTTACTGTTGCAACAAACATGGCGGGTCGTGGTGTAGACATTATTTTAGGTGGACAACCCCCCTCATTTTTTGAGACGCAATATCAGGGGAAAGAAGGTCAGGCTCGTTACAAAAAAGAGCTTGAGGATTGGGAGCATGAACACGAAAAAGTAATTGCAGCAGGTGGCTTGCTTGTTATAGGAACTGAGAAACATGAGTCAAGACGTATAGATAATCAACTTCGTGGTCGATCAGGAAGACAGGGTGATCCTGGAAAATCCGTGTTTGTACTTTCATTGGAGGATGATTTGATGCGAGTTTTTGGAGGAGAGCAGATAGCAGGACTTATGACCAGATTTAATTTCCCTGAAGACATGCCGCTTACCCACCCGCTTGTTACCCGCGTTATTGTACAGGCGCAAGTAAAGGTAGAAGGTTTTAATTTTGAGGGTAGAAAGAGTCTTTTAGATTATGACGACGTATTAAATAAGCAACGTGAGATTATTTATGGCTTACGTAAGAAAACAATTGAAGATGAGAAAAACAGTTCAGTATTTGTTCTTGAGAAAACTCATGAGGCTATAGAAAGTATTGTTATGGCAAACATGGCTGACACGCAGAAGTCAAAGAAAAACATAATAGAGGATTTTATGACTATTGTTAGTTTTGATGAGCATTCTCAGGGGCATATGATTGAACAGATAGAGAAGCTAGATTCTCAGGCTGAGATAACAGATTTTCTTTATAGTAACGTCTCACAAATAGAGGAGGGTAGAAGAAAACAATTTGGAGAGCAAACGATTAATAATATATTAAAGTTAGTGATATTATCTGCTATTGATAATGCATGGATGGAACATCTTACATCTATGGAGGATTTAAGAACCGGGATTGGACTGCGAGGCTACGGGCAAAGAGACCCATTAATTGAATACAAAAATGAAGCGTATACAATATTTGAGCGAATGCTTCAGTCAATATATGATGGGATTGCTCATAGAGCGTATAAAATAAATATACAGGCAGTGCCTCAGGAGCCATTGGAAAAATTAGAAGGAAGGAAAGATGTGTCCACAAATGCACCTGAATCAGAAGTTTCAGATCCTAAAACAACAGCAAAGAAAAAAGTACTAACCGGTAAGAAGATGGGTAGAAATGATCCATGTTGGTGTGGCTCCGGTAAGAAGTGGAAAAAATGCCACTATCCCGCAACTTCTGCTTGATAAATTAATCTAATCTATTATTTTAGGTACCGCACCTGGGAAAATTTCCAGAACTTACTTATTTTTAATAATTGTTAAATAAAAAATTACTAGAGATCTGTGCTGAGATAATGACCATGTTTGTCTCTTTTTGCTCGCAAATCATTCCTGACAATTTCATTTATGGGTTCAACGATGCATGGGATTAATCCTTCAACATTAATTCCAAGTGCTCGAGTTTGAGCCACCTTTTCAGGATTATTCGTGATAAGTTTTACACTATCTATGCCAAGATCTTTTAGAATATCTACAGCAGCTGTAAAATCGCGTTGCTCGCTTGGTAGTCCCATAGATTCAAATGCTTCAACGGTATTCATTCCTTCGTAGATCATACGTTTTAGTTGTTCGGCTTTTGCTGCTAGACCATTTCCTCTGCCTTCCTGATGTAGCCAAATCACCCCACCAATTCCCTCACGATCCGCAATAGCCAATGATTGATCAAGTTGCTCCTGACAATCGCAATTAGATGCGCTAAAGGTTTCTGCAGTTAAGCAAGACGAATGAATTCTGATTGGCACTTGTTTATTTCCTTCAGATAGTAAACCTTTCACTATTGCTACATGTTCTTCTCCTGTTGTTTTATCGCCATATACAAACATATCAAACATTGAATTTTTTACAATCTCTATGTGAGGAGTTCCAAGCTCTGTTTTTAGCTCTAATAACTTTATCTGTTTCTCTGTGAGGCTGATCAGGTGTTTGATTCTAAGTGGGAGAGGAGCTACTGCCAGCCTCTCTATAATTGGCTCTCCAGGGGAGAGTTCTGCTTTTCCTTTTGCTATGACTTCTGCTGGGTTTCTCCACAACTCATGGTGGTTATTCCCCCTAGGTCTTTCTAAATTCATGTGCATTATCATACACCATTCTTCACCAAACCACAAACTATAAGCTTAATATAATCCAAAAATATGTTATACTTCTTTTGTTATGCAAGAAAAATTTAAACTAAAGACGGATAAGTATAGAAAGGCACGTGGGGGATATTCTCGCTTTTTAAATCTATATTGTTCAAGCTGTAAATCTCATTTGTTGTTGTACCAAAAAGATGGCCCGGGTCCATTAAAACGAGCGTATTTAGATAGAATTATTGCCCCTAAGATATTATCTTTGTATCAGCATGAAAAACTTATTAAAGTGCCCAATCTAGCTTGCATGAAGTGTGGAATAATCGTAGGTACCCCTTACATATACGCCAAAGAAAAACGTTCCGCTTTTCTTTTAAATCCCAGTGCTTTTTTTAAAAAAGTAGGAAAAGGAATATATCCTCCAGTTCTTAAAGATATTATTAAATAACCACGCACAGTCGTGCTATGGTTGATTGTTTCAAGCGCGCAATTATTTTTTCTTCTTCCATGCATACAGCATCCACGAATATCCTATTAGATTTGTTCCAACCCCAATTACTATTCCGCTATTTATAATTCTGTTTTTAAGCTCCTGCTGTACCGGTGCGTAATAGTATCTATTGTCGTATAATTCCACATATTTTTTATCAGGTGTTGTGTTTTGTGATATAGCAAAAAAAGTTAGTAATGTCACAAATCCCCAGAGAGATACCCAGTAGAAGAATATATATAGAGGGAAAGATGATAGCGTTTTTGGCAATAAATATTTCATAGTCCTTCACAGACAATTCCATCATTGTCTTTGTCTAAATGTGAATAGTTATTGTTATTATTTTTTTGGTTTTCAAAAAAGATCTGTGCATCATTGTGGCTGTAAAAATCTGAACAACGTGTTTTAGCCGGTGGTATGTTTTCAAAATTTGGATTTGTGATTCTGGGGGTAGTATTTATTGTGTTAAATTGAATCCAGAGTAAGCCAAGCATAAGACATATGGTAAGGGCTATCCCTATAATTGTACTTTTATGCATATTTTTACTTTATCTAAAAATATTACGATACACAAATAAAACAGGGCGAGAATATATTTTTTCTTGCATTTTTCTTTAAAACTTGATACTTTAGTACCCCATGCTTCCATCTTCTTTATGCTTCTTAGATCTTGAGACAACCGGGACTAGCCCTGTTCACGGTAGAATTATTGACATTGGAATTATTCGTGTAGATGATGGAAAGATAACTCAAGTATATGAAAAACTAGTAAATCCAGAACGGGGGTTAGACCCTTTTATATCACAAATGACAGGAATTAGCGCTGATGAGCTTGCGGTAGCACCAAGTTTTGCAAGTATAAAGGAGGAAGTGTTGGAGTTATTGGCAGACTCTGTATTAGTTGCGCATAACGTGCGTTTTGACTATGGTTTTTTACGTCAAGAATTTAAGCGGTTTGATATTTCATTTACCTCAAAACATTTCTGCTCAGTGAAGCTTGCAAGACATCTCTACCCAAGCCTAAGAAGGCATAATTTGGATTCTATCATAGATAATTTTGGAATTTCCTGTAAGAGGCGACACAGAGCATATGATGATGCTAAAGTAATTTGGGATTTCTACCAAATTGCAAAAAGTTCTATAGATCCGGATACATTTGAGAAAGCAGTGGGAATGGCGCTTCGGAAACCCTCAGTGCCTATACATATTTCAGAAAATGACTTGGATATGCTTCCAGAAAGCCCGGGAGTGTATATTTTTTATGGAAAAGATAACTCTCCTTTGTATGTAGGTAAAAGCATAAACATCAAAGATCGAGTTTTGTCGCATTTTTCAAATGATTATTTATCGGCAACTGATCTTCGTATATCTCAGGAAATACGAAGCATTAAAACAATACCTACAGCGGGTGAATTGGGGGCATTACTTTTAGAGTCAACACTTGTTAAAAAATATCAGCCGTTTTACAACAGGATGTTGCGTCACGCAAGAAAGATGGTAATTTTAATCCGGACAAAAGACAAGAACGGATACGCCACGATAGAGGTCAAAGAAGTAGAAAGTATTGATATTTCCGATGCAGAAAAAATTTTAGGAACATTTAAATCCATGAGGCAAATGCGCGAACACTTATATATCCTTGCTAAGAATTTTAAATTGTGCACAAAACTTTTAGGGTTGGATAAAGTGAGAAAGAGATGTTTTTATTACGATTTAGGTATGTGTGAGGGCGCATGTCTACAGAAAGAACTGAACATAAAATATAATGTACGTTTTGAAGAAGCTTTTTATAAGTATAAAATTAAACAATGGAAGTTTGAAGGACCCATCATGATAAAGGAGGTAGGTGAGTACGAAGAGGCATTTGTTGTAGATAAATGGTGTCTTATGGGGAGTGCAAAAAATGCAGATGAACTTGAAAATCTTTCAAAAGAGTATTTATTTGATTTAGATACATACAAAATACTTACAAAATTTATTTTAAGTCCCACAAGAAAGCTCTCAATTACTACGCTGTAATTTTCATTACAAAAATTCTGTATTCCTAGTTACTGTGTCGGAGAGTTGAAGAAAATCGCAAGCACATAAGAAATATTTTCTTCTACCTTATTTGTTGAGTAAAGATTAAGCTTGACAACCTGTAAACAATTAGGAACAATAAAGATATGGGTAGTTCAATTTTTGAAGATTTAAAGAAGAAGTTTGAGGAGAAGCATCATGAAATAAAAAGCAAGGTTTTTGAAAAACACAAAAACGCACTTGCTGTAATAACAAATTACCCGACACAAGTTGCAGCAGGAGTTATGGGAGCTATAGTTTTGGCAACAAACACACTTCCCGCACCTGTCCCTCAGCAGGCGCTTGCAGTTGAATCCTCAGAATTATCTCAGCAGGCTCTTCTTATTTCAGAGTTACGTGTAAATCTGCCATCAAATATGCGTGCACTTACGGATGAAGAGGATGCAACTATTTCAGCTGTTTTATCAAGAAGATATAATATTCCCGTTTCTTCGTCTTTAGATGGAATACGCCTCAACAGGACATATGGGTTTATAGGTCAAGAGCAGCATTTGGCGCGTTATCCTGGGGATAGCATGTCAACTCACTTTGTAGATTCAGAAGAAGCGGAAAAGTATGGGGCACAAGGAATGGCACCTGGGTTAGGAGCTTGGGGATATTTTGCGCCATCCCAATATGACATGTCTCAAACTGATATAGATCGGGAAAAGTATTACATTGCCACTCAGACATTTCTTGCGCCTGGTTTTTCGGATAATGTGAGGCGGTATATTGAATTTTTTAAATATAGAAAAATGTTAGTTGTGAATCCACAGAATGGTCGGGCAATGGTTGTTGTGATAGGAGATGCTGGCCCCGGAGAATCAACCGGAAAGCATTTGGGTGGATCACCTGAAGTCATGAAATATTTAGAGCGGGTAGATGGTGCACAAAAAGGTCCAGTGCTATACTATTTTATAGAGGATCCGTCTGATTCTATTCCATTAGGACCTATTGATCCCAAATAGTTGCTGCTATATGAAAAAAAAATATTATAGTCACTTAGTTGAGTTAGAAGTAGTCGAGCAAGAATTAGCCGATCTAGAATTATCTTCTGAGGAAAAGGAAAAATTATTATTACATGTCCATTCAAGTGTTGAGTATAAGGTGTTGGATGTTGTTCTCTCAGAATTACCTGAAGGACAAAAAGAAACATTTCTTTTACATATGCAAAACGGAAAGCATGATGATATATGGGAGCATTTAAGAAAATATACCCAGGAGATTGAGAGCAAGATTAAAAATGTTTCCCAAGAGCTGATGGGCGAATTTATTGATGATATAAAACAGATAAAGGAAAAGCACAAAAAATAATAAGTTACAATTTCCTTACTTGCTTTTTCATGCGTTGTTTTATAAAATACTCTAGTCTTATAATATGCCAACAACAAAAAAGAGCGCTTCAAAAAAGCCTTCTATAAAAAAAACCGCTACAATTGCACCTGAGAGGAAAAGTGCTGCTATAAGCCGGAACTATAAAAAACTATTCACGAAACGTAATATAGTATTGGGAGTAATCGTAGTTCTTCTGGTTCTAGGAACACTCTTATACCTTTTTAAGGGACTTTTTGTAGCTGCTATAGTCAATGGGCAAGTGATAACACGAATGGAGTTGAATTCAGAACTTGAGAGGAAAGCTGGAAAATCCACCCTTGAAACACTTATTACGAAAAAAATGATTTTTTCAGAGATGAATAAAAAAAATATTACGGTTTCAGATGCAGAAATAAAAACTGAGATACAAAAAATTGAGAAAAGCCTTGCTCAACAAGGAAGAAATTTGGAGGAAGCGCTTTCACAGCAACAACCACCTCTAACGCGAGCTGATCTAGAGGATCAGATAAGAATTCAAAAGATGGTAGAAAGACTGTTCTCAAAGGAAGCAACAGTATCCGCAAAAGAGATTGATGCCTACATTGAGCAGAATAAAGAGTCCTTTCCAGAAGGACAAGATGAGAAGTCTTTAAGAGCTTCAGTGGTAAATCAGTTAAAGGAGCAAAAATTAACCGGAAAGTTTCAGGAATGGCTTTCAAGTCTTCAGAAAAACGCTAAAGTAAACTACTTTGTTTCCTTCTAATTTATTTCTTACAAACTAATTCACAAAATGTTTCAACTGGGTCTCCTTTTCCATCCTGTAAATTCTTTAGGTCAGTAATTATTTTTTGAAGTGCAGCTTGTGATGAGACAAGATTGTCTGAGGTAAGATTGTTTAGTTCATTCTTAGCAGTTTCAAGAAGTTTTTCTGCATCCTCTTTACTGGGTAGATGTACCTCGGAAGAGTTTATTTTGGGATCTGAATGTGCACCCAAGACGTTTGTTGTGCCTGTTTTCGCTTTTGCATAGATATAATAAGAACCGAATAGTGCAAAAATAACTATAATAGCTGCAATTACTATTCTTATTTTACTCCACGATTCTACAATTTCTCCTTCCTGAAATTCTTCGTTTTTTTCAAACAATTTTTTTTTCATGTATAAACATTGTATCATCTCTTGAAATAGTTGGTCTAGAGCTGGCGTAAGATAGTGTATAATATGAAAGATGGGGAAAATATGAACATAAAATCGTTGCAAGAAAAAATAAAAGTTTTATCAGAAAAAACACGACCGCACTACAAGCTGTATTCGCAAACTGAAAAAGAGATTCTTACAAAAACAGTAAAATTGAATGAAGAGGTAGGTGAGCTCTGTAATGATATATTGTCTATTTTAAAACTTCAGAGAAAAGCAAAGCTTGATAGTTTTAATAAGACGAATATTTATCAAGAGTTTGCTGATGTAATTATCACTACAATTCAATTGGCTGAGGTAGCAGGTGTAGATGTGGAACGTGCAATAAGTGATAAGCTTGTGAAAATAGAAAAACGTTACATGAAGGAAAATGATAAGCTAAAAAATACTATTAAGACTTCGTGAGTAGATTTTTTAATTTTTTAAAATCTCCCTCTATTATTGGTTTGAATTTTTGGAATCTAATCGCTGCAGCCGGGTGTACTGTTATAAAGTAGGATTTATTGTCTTGAGTGATTATTGTTCCATGTTCCTTGCTTGCCGCAATTTTTCTTCCTAGAACCCCTTGTACTGCCACATTTCCAAGTAAAACAGTATATTGAGGATTTATTATCATAAGCTGTTTATCAAGATGGGTTTTCCCATGGGCAATATCTTTAGGTTTTGGAGTTACATAAGTAGGTAAATATTTTACGGGACTTGTGATGTAAACATCATCTTCTTTAAGCCCCGCATTTGCAATAAGCGCTCTGAGCAGTTTTCCTGATCTGCCTACAAATGGTCTTCCGGTTTCAGCCTCCGTTCTCCCGGGAGCTTCACCAATAAATACAACAGATGCGTTTGCTGACCCCTCTCCAACAACAGCCTTACCGATCTTATCCTCCTTGCATTCATTACACTTTAAAATTTCCGAAGTTATTTTATCTAGTTCTTTTTGTTTGTTATTCATTTCAAGTATTGTAACACAGGAATAAATAAAACTTACATTTGTCAGACCACTTTGCTACAATGCAGACATGGATGAAAATGAATTAAAACGAAGGGCAGAGATTATACTGGAGAAATTAAATATTCCTGAAAAAACAAAAGAAATGCGGGAAATTGAAACCGCGAGCATGAGTCCTGATTTTTGGAAAGATTCGGAACTTGCTGGAAACAAGATGAAAAAATTAGGTGCTCTCCAAAAAGAGCTTGCGGATGCAGCAAAGATTGAGATGCTTGTTGCTCTTGGTCATTTTTCAGAATTAGAGCCCTTCATAAAGGATCTTGAATCATATTTATATCTTTCTGGTCCATACGACAAGAGTAATGTGATTATGACTATTCACGCAGGTCAAGGAGGAGTAGATGCAATGGATTGGACTCAAATGCTTTACCGGATGTACACTCGATTTGCAGAAAGACGTGGTTATTCAACAGTCGAAATAGATCTAGTTTTAGGCGATGAGGCAGGTATAAAGAAGGTGGTCGTAGAGGTAAATGGCAATTTTGCCTATGGGTATTTAAAGGGAGAGCAAGGTGTGCATAGGTTAGTCAGGCTTTCTCCTTTCAACTCCGCAAATCTTCGTCAGACCTCTTTTGCGTTAGTAGAAATATTGCCTCAAATTGAGGACAAGTCGGTTGTAGAGGTTAAAGATGATGAATTAGAGTGGGATTTCTTTAGGGCAGGCGGGCATGGAGGACAAAATGTAAATAAAGTATCTACAGCGGTAAGATTGACACACAAACCAACTGGTATCATTGTTACCTGTTCCCAGGAGCGGTATCAGAATCAGAATAGGGAATATGCATTAAAATTGCTTAAAGCAAAATTATGGGTAAGACAGCAGGAGGAAATGGCTAAAGAGCAAAAAGAAATAAGAGGAATATATAAAGCACCATCCTGGGGAAATCAAATTAGAAATTATGTTCTTCATCCATACCAATTAGTAAAAGATACAAGAACAGGAATTGAAACTGGTAATACAGCCGCAGTTTTAGACGGTGACCTAGACACGTTCATAGATGCAGAATTAAAAAGTTCTTAAGGCGTTTTGTAAGCGGAGATTTACGAGGCTATAAAGAGAGAATCTGCTTCCTGCCGGGGTTGTAATATTTTCAGAAATATGGTTTACTAAACTGTATGGAGAAAGAATCTATTGTTCACAGTTTTGACGGAAAAAACGTTCAGGGAGCATCATCTCATAAAACAAAAAATACTTCAATGAAAAAAAAATCTTTTCTTATATTTTTATCAGTAATCATCTTTGGTCTTATTACAGGTTTTCTTATATCATTATCAACAAAAACATCAGTAGTCACTGTTACGTCAGATACAGACATATCCAACTTGCCCAAGGGGACAGTTTTTGGGTCGGATGCGAAAGCATTTAACAATGATGCAGAAGGAGTATTGAGAGAGGGAGGAATTGACGGAGAGGGGTCATATCATCTAGAGCGGCCAGGCGGAGCATCACAAAATGTCTATCTTACATCGTCAGTTCTTGATCTCTCTCAGCTAGTAGGTCGTAAAATTAAAGTATGGGGTCAAACAAACGCTGCCCAAAAAGCGGGCTGGCTAATGGATGTAGGGCGAGCTGAGATCATAAAATAGTCTTACATACCCCATCTTCTGAATGAATCATTTAATTTCATGATTTTCTTTAATGACGTATCTAAAAAATTTGGCAATGAAGATGAGGCGCTAGAAGGTGTTTCATTTCGTATTTCCCAAGGCGAATTTGCTTATTTAATAGGCGCTACCGGATCAGGTAAAACTACCATTTTTAGGCTAATTATAAGAGATCTTGTTCCCTCCGAAGGAAGTATTATGCTTGGAGAATGGGACATTCTAAAACTTCCTAAAAAAAAGATCCCAACTTTACGACGAAAAGTGGGTGTTATATTTCAGGATTTAAAACTTTTGTTTGACAGAACTGTTGGAGAAAACGTTATGCTTCCTTTACTATTTTCAGGAGTATCTGAAGTTGAGGCAGCTACTCGGGCACAAGAAGCACTTACAGAGGTTGGGCTCGGACAAAGTACGGAAAAGTTTCCGTTACAGCTTTCAGGAGGAGAACGTCAAAGGGTAGCTATTGCGCGAGCATTAGTTTTTCAGCCAGAAATACTTTTGGCAGATGAACCTACAGGGAATTTAGACACAAAAACTTCACTTCAAATTATTGAATTGTTAAAGAATATTAATAAAAAAGGCACAACTATTTTTATGGCAACCCATAACGAGAACTTAATAGAAGCATCAGATCGAGTGATAGAGCTTAAAAACGGAAAAATTATTCAAGACAAAGGTGGAAAGAAACACGCCCACGCAAAAGAAGAAAAAAAAGAAAAGGATAAGCCTGAAGCTGAGAAGAAAGAAGAAAAGGAGGAAGATAAGTAACTGAGCCATTTTGGCGTGTTACTTTTTAAAAAAATGCATCTTAAAACAGTTTTAAAATACATGAGACGTTCTCCCTATCAATCTATTTCTGCGGCTCTGATTATGACATTAACCTTCTTTACCATATCAGTGTTTGCATTTTTGACAATTTTATCAGTAAGACTTATTGACTATTTGGAGTCTAGTCCTCAGTTGACGGTCTTTTTCCAAGACACTGCAACTATAGATCAAATAAACAGTCTTAAGGGGAGACTTGAAGCGACAGGCAAAACAATTTCAGTACGATACGTTTCAAAAAAAGAAGCGCTGCAAATATATAAACAGCAAAATAAGAATGACCCTGATACGCTTGATTTGGTTACAGCAGATATTTTACCACCTTCCCTAGACATTCAGTCTTCAAAGGCGGAGCATCTTTCAACATTAGTACCCCTCATCAAACAGGAGAAAAATATTGATAGGATATCATACCAGAAAGATATCGTAGACAAGCTGGTTGCCTGGACAAACGGGCTAAGGATTGTTGGGGTTTCTATAATCTCGATTCTAGTTATGGTTTCATTATTTGTGATACTAACCATAATTGGAATTAAAATTACCGTACGAAGGGAAGAAATTGAAATAATGAAGCTTATAGGAGCATCAAACTGGTTTATTCGCACCCCATTTTTATTGGAAGGTATGATGTATGGATTTTTTGGCGCTCTTATAGGATGGGGTTTCTCATATGGAATTCTTCTTATTATTACTCCACAGATTGAGGGGTTTTTAGTAAATATTCCAATCTTACCCATATCTCCTCTTCTTTCATTAAGTTTATTAGGCACTGAAATAGTGATTGCCTGTTTTCTGGGTGCGTTTGCAAGCTTTGTAGCTGTATTAAGATATCTTAAATAGATTCTTAACGCTTTGTTTGTAATTAAAAATGGCAAAGTTAAAATATGCATTCTTCATTTTTACTTTTCTCGCTTTTATTAATTATTCCTTATTCGGGGTAGGATTTGCTTTGGCTGATGATCCAACCCCAACACCCACTCCCACTTCAGGACCTACGCCTACACCGGATAATAGCGGAGCAATTTCAGATCTTCAAAACAAAATAAAAGATTATCAGGGAAAATTGAATGAGTTGAAGGGTCAGGAGAAAACACTTTCTTCACAGATTGGAATCATGGACAATCAAATTAAGCTAACGGAGCTTAAAATAAAAGCAGCTGAGGCTCAACTGGAGCAATTAGAGAAGGATGTTCAGATAACATTAAAAAGAATTTCAACATTAGAAAAAGATATAAATCTAGCCACCAAGGCTCTTATTAAGCGTGTAAATGCTACTTATCAGATAGGAAGAATTGACCCATGGCAAGTATTGTTAACGTCTAATAATATTTCAAATTTTTTAACACGGTTATCTTACCTTAAAATAGTACAAATAAATGACAAAAAAACTATTTATGCAGCTCAGGAGTCAAAAGAAAACTATGCAAGTGAGAAAGATGTACTAGAGCAAAAACGAGAAGAAGAGGAAAAAATAAAAGAGCAGCTTCAGGGATATACGGAACAGTTGAATCAGGACAAGGTGGCAAAACAGCAACTATTAACTGAAACTCGGGGGAATGAAGCAAATTATCAAAAACTACTTTCCGCAGCACAAGCGCAACTTGCCGGATTTACCAGATTCGCTCAGAGTCAGGGAGGAGCATCTTTGTTGTCAGGGCAAACAAGCTGTGATGACTGGGGTTGTTATTATAACCAGCGTGATTCGCAGTGGGGCGGGTTGGCGCTTAACAATACACAGTATACCCTCGCAAGTGACGGATGTCTTGTTACATCTATGGCTATGATTTACACCCATTATGGGCATAGGGATGTAAATCCGATTTCAATCAATTCAAACCCTAGTAATTTTGCGTCTTATTATCCCGCATACTTGTTGTATAAAATCTCAGCAAATGGAATATCATCAAGCAGGGTGGGTACAATAATAGACTCTTCATTAAGTAGTGGAGATCCGGTAGTAGTTGGGGTGCATGCGTATGGAGGAACGCATTTTGTCGTTTTAAAAAGTGGAAGCGGTGGAGATTATGTAATGCATGATCCTTTTTTACCAAACGGAAATAATGTGAAATTTCAAGACCACTATTCAGTGGGTAGTATATTTGAAATAAATAAAGTTATATTTTAGTATGATTCGCCTTTTGGCACTATTTTTTGTAATCGTATATATTATTTATCCATCTCCTGTTTTTGCGTCCAGTCTCATATTATCTTCTCAGCAGACTAATCTTTCTTCGTCTGATGAATTTATAGTGAATGCTGGCTTTAATATAAGTACGTCAGATGGAACAAGTTATTATTTGCGGGGTGTATTTTTTAAAGAAGGAACTTCAAATTATTGTGGATATACGTGGAACGGGAATAGTTGGTACAACGGACCTTACTCAGGCGGTGGATTTGGGCAATTATTGCCAATAACAGTATATCAGGGTAGTTGGTCAGGGCAACTTAAGGCAAAGATTGACTCAGCAGACGCAGGTTGTCAGAGTAGTGGAACCTATAATTTTAAAATACAAAGATATACAGGTGGTGGTAGTTCCTCATTTGATGATCAAAATAATCTAACTGTTGCAATTAGTCTTCCTACCCCGACCCCAACTCCTACTCCTACTCTTACCCCAACTCCGACCCCTACACGGACACCAACACTTGTTCCTACTTCCACACCGACTGCCATCCAGCTGCAAAAAATTACACCTACGCAGACAAAGCAATCTAGTAATACTGCCCAGACAAAAACGGTAGCGACAGGTATAAAAGAAAATTCTAAATCTTCAGTCTTGGGAAGTTCTGTTCATAAGGACAACAATTCACCTGTGGAGAGAACCCTTATAAAGGGGGAGAGCACAGACTTTATGTTTCCTCCCGTTTTTTATGTTATTTTCGGACTTAGCATTTTAGTTATAGCGTGTGGTATACTTCTTTTTCGCGAATGGAAGAAGCAAAAAAATGAAGAATTATAGGATAGACAGCAATGCACCCAAAAAATATGTTACAAAGTCTGATGAGGAGACACAGCTTTTGGGAGAGGAATTCTCATCTAATCTGAAAATGGGAGATGTCATTTTGCTCTATGGGAACTTAGGGTACGGGAAAACAACATTTATTAAGGGTCTCATGAAGGGTTTAGGAGTTAGTAAAAGAGTTATGTCTCCAACTTTTGTGATAATAAGAACTTATGTTCCAAAAAATAAAAAAGGAGTAAAGAGAATATATCACGCTGACTTATATAGGATAGAGAATGATGAAAAATTAGTTGGGCTTGGGATTGATGAAAAAATTTCAGATCCTGCGGCTATTGTTGTTGTTGAATGGCCAGAAAAAATTAAAAAACTTCCAGAAAAAAGATGGGAAGTCAAAATAGAAATGAACAATGACAATACTCGTATATTTAATATACTCGAATATGTTTAATACCCAAAAAGCAATAGACACAATAAAAAATGGTGGAGTTGTTATTTTTCCAACAGATACCGCATATGGTATTGGTTGTAGAATGGATAACACAGTGGCAGTGGATCGAATTTTTAAGATAAAAGAGCGCTCAAAAAAGAATCCACTTCTTGTATTGGTAGATAGTATACAAATGGCGGAAGAATATGTTGAAATTCCAAATGATGTAAAACATAAACTTTTGGATTTTTATTGGCCAGGAGGTCTAAGCGTTTTTTTTAAGACGAAAAAAAATAAAGTTCCAGAGATCGTTACCGCTCAAACGTCTGTTTTGGCAGTTAGATTGCCTAATCACAAAATTCTACAGGAGATAATACGTATTGTGGGCGTTCCGATTATTGCGACATCAGCAAATAAATCAGGAGAGGCAACCCCTTACGCTATAGACGGCATAGATGAAGATATCAAAAGAAAGGTAGATATGGTTTTTGATGGAGAATGCACTTATAAAAAAGAGTCGACCATTATAGATACAACAGTAAAGCCTTGGAAGATAATACGGGAGGGAGCAGTGAAAGTTAAAATATGAACACAATAAAAATTGATACATCCAATGGTAGAATCACTGAGATTACGCTTGAAATGAATGGACGTACTCAGGTCATAACAAAAGAGCGGGAGTTTTCAGGGGATCAAAATGTTGTTGAATTAATAGATTCGTTACTCAAGGAGAATGCGCTTAGCATAAAGGATGTTTCAGCCATCCAGTTTATAACGGGACCCGGATCATTTACGGGCTTACGAGTTGGAGCAGCTATAGCTAATGCTTTCGCGTTTGGTTTGCAAATTTCTGTAAATGGAAAAGAAATTGGAGAAATAGACATTCCTATCTATTAAATACTGCATTTTCATATTACGCTTGCATATACGTACTTCCTTCGCTAATAATTAGTATGTATGGAATTATTACGACATCTGCTTAGCCCTACTAGAAAAAACAATTTTAGGGCAAGAGTAATTCAGAATTCTTCGCTTGTTATTCTTACCTTTCTTGTTATGCTTGCGACATCCGTAGTATTTGTGGTGAGAAGTACCCATCCTGAAGTATTAGGTATATCGTATTCAATTTCTGAGCAAGAATTATTAGATAAGACAAATGTCTTACGGGTACAAAATAGCCAAGCATCTCTTGTGCTCAATCCACAGCTTTCTGATGCCGCAAGAAGGAAGGCTGCTGACATGTTTCAAAAAGATTATTGGGCACATTTTGCGCCCGATGGTACAACGCCATGGGGATTTATAAAAGCTGCCGGATACGAATATGCGTATGCCGGAGAGAACTTAGCCAAGGGATTTACATCTTCTGGGGATGTAGTTTCTGCCTGGATGGATTCTCCTTCACATAGAGAAAATATGTTGTCACGTAAATACAAAGATGTGGGATTTGCAATTGTTGAAGGAAAATTACAGGGAGAGGATACGGTTTTAATTGTTGAAATGTTTGCCTCGAAAGACGCAGAAATTGCGGCCATTCCGGAAGAATCTCAACAGATTGTAGAGTTTGAGAAAAAACCTATTGCAAAAAATGTAACTGATGGTCAAGGTGTTGCTGCGCTTGGGAAAGAAGTAAAAGCAGTACCGGTCGTAGACTCTCAAAAGACAATTAGGTCAAGTATTACAATTTTTCTTGTATTTATTATTGTAATTCTGATGCTCGATATTATAATTGTTGAGAAGAAAAAAATCCCAAGAATTGTGGGTCATAATATGGATCATATTATATTATTGGTGTTATTTTTATTGTTCGTTTTGGCATCAACAAATAAAGGGATTTTATAAAAACATGTATGGGTAAACACAACAGCTATTACATATTAGAAACATTTTTACTGGGGATAGGTTTTTTTGCGATTTATATCTATTCACCACATGTCGTGATAGAGACAATATTAATTGGATTATTATTAGTATTTTATTCCGGAATGGGAATATTTCATCACTACAAAGAGCATGACATTCATGCAAAAATTGTGCTAGAATATATACTTATTAGTTGTCTTGTTCTGTCCATTTTTATGTTTTTAAAAAGCGGAATAGTATGAAAGGAATAATTCTTGCGGGTGGTAAGGCCACTCGTCTTAGACCATTAACTAAAATTACTTCAAAGCAGTTACTTCCTGTTTACGATAGGCCCATGATTTACTACCCTATTGAGACTTTAGCAAAATCAGGCATAAAAGACATACTTGTAATTGTTGCTCCAGAGTATTCAGGACATTTTCTGAATTTATTGGGATCAGGAAAAGATTTGGGTTTAAATTTTTCATATGAAGTACAAGAAGAGCCGCGTGGTCTCGCTGACGCATTTATTGTTGGAGAAAATTTTATAGGCGGAGACAGTGTAACAATGATTTTGGGAGACAATATATTTGAGCATGATTTTTCTGAAAGTATAAAAACATTTAAAGGCGGAGGTATGATTTTTGCAAAGAAAGTGCATGACCCTGAGCGATTTGGAGTAGTTGAGTTTGATGAACATTTTAAGGTCATCTCTATTCAAGAGAAACCTGCTTCTCCAAAAAGTGAGTATGCTGCGGTAGGCTTATATATATATGATAATAAAGTGATACAGTACGCAAAAATGTTAAAGCCTTCAGAAAGAGGGGAGATAGAAATAGTTGATCTTCACAACGAATATTTAAAGAGGGGGAATTTAGCGGTAAATATAATTGATGGTATGTGGGAAGACGCAGGAACTTTTGAAAGCTTGTTGCGGGTCAGTAACTTCATGGCAGCAAGAAAAAAGGATAAGTCTTCTTAATGGTGTATACTGGCATGTATAGGAAACAGAGAAAAAACGTATAGTATTTTACCTTGATTTAAATATATGAAATTACTAGTAACTGGCGGAGCGGGATTTATCGGATCAAATTTCATTCTTTATTGGCTTTCACACCATAGAAATGATTTAGTGATAAATTTGGATAAGTTAACATACGCGGGAAATTTAGATAATCTAAAAAGTATAGAACATGATCCATCATACAAATTTATAAAGGGTGATATTTGTGATACTGATTTGGTCAGAGAAATAATGGATGGTGTAGATACAGTTGTTCATTTTGCGGCTGAATCACATGTTGATAGATCTATTAAAAAACCTCAGGACTTTGTTATCACTAATGTTGTTGGGACGCAGGTATTGTTAGACATAGCAGTTGAAAAAAAAGTGAAGAGATTTCATCATGTATCAACTGATGAGGTTTTCGGATCTCTTGATCTTAATTCTTCCGATAAATTTAATGAACAAACTTCATATAACCCTCATAGTCCCTATTCCGCGAGTAAAGCGGCATCTGACCATCTAGTGAGAGCATATGCAGATACATATGGTCTACCAATAACAATAACTAATTGTTCTAACAATTTTGGCCCATTTCAGTTTCCGGAAAAACTTATTCCACTTGCAATAACAAATCTTTTGGAAGGCAAGAAAGTTCCTGTTTACGGGGATGGTTTATATGTAAGGGATTGGTTGCAGGTGGAAGATCATTGCAGGGCAATTGAAGCTGTGCTTATGAATGGGCATGTCGGAGAAACATACTGTGTGGGAGGAATGACTCAGGATATATCTAACTTAGAAATAGTAAAAAAAATAATAATTCTTTTAGGGAAGGATGAATCTATGATAGAGTTCGTTAAAGACAGGCCAGGGCATGATAGAAGATATGCAATAGACTGGAGTAAGATAAACAGAGAGCTCGGGTGGCACCCTGCCTATGATTTTGAGACGTGGTTGGAGAAAACTGTAGATTGGTATAGGGAAAACCGTGAATGGTGGAAGAGGTTAAAAAACGCTGAATTTGAAAAATACTATCAGGGACAATATGGGGAGGAGAGCTGATGCAGCAGATTTTGGCAACAGGGGTAACAGGATTAATAGGTTCCAGATTAACCCTGGTATTACATAACTTCGAGTTTCTAACGATCTCCCGTAAGGATGGGGCAGATATTACGCAAAAGGAATCTTTGAGGAAGAATTTCAGTTCTTTTACGGGTAAATTTGTTCTCCATATGGCCGCTAAAGCAGACGTAGACGGTTGTGAGGAAGATAAAGAAATGGGCGAGCAGGGAGACGCATGGAAAATAAATGTTTTGGGAACTCAGAACGTAGCGGAGTTATGCAAGGAATACAATAAGAAAATTATATATATCTCAACAGACTTTGTCTTCAACGGTGAAAAAAAACAAGGAGACGCATACACAGAAGAAGACATTGAACAACCGGTAAATTGGTACGGGGAGACTAAATTTCAAGGAGAGCAGAGAGTTAAAAAAAGTGGGGCAGAATATCTTATCTTAAGAATCGCATATCCGTATGGAGTAAGTAGCGCTGAAAAAAGAGATTTTGTAAGAATTATCGCATCAAGAATTAAAAATAATCAACCAGTAGCAGCTGTAACTGATCACATTTTTGTTCCAACGTATATTGATGATCTCTCGTATGCTATAAAAAGACTTATTGAGTTAGACGCTGCGGGAACGTATCATGTTGTGGGAAGTGATCCACTTACTCCATATGATGCGGCACGTTTGATAGCAAAGGAAATAAATGCTGACCCTGAGGCTATTGGAAAAACAACAAGAGAAGATTTTTTTCATGGTCGAGCAAAACGTCCTTTTAATTTATATTTAAGTAATGGTAAAATAGAAAATCTTGGGATTCGTATGGAGGGATTTGCAGAAGGTATTCATAAGATGAGTATGTAAAAGATGAAAATAACATTTATTGGACATGGATATGTGGGTTTAGTAACAGCGGCAATTTTTGCTGATTTGGGGAATACTGTCTATGTCATAGGACACACAAAAGAGAAGATTGAAAATTTAAAAAAGGGCATTCTCCCAATATATGAGCCGGGGCTAAGTGAAATAGTTACACGAAATGTAGAGAATGGTAGGTTAATCTTTACGCTTGAATATAGCCCAGCTGTTTCAGAATCCGAAGTTGTATTTATAGCTGTTGGAACTCCTCCGCAAAAAACAGGCGACGCAGAGTTAACAACAGTATTTAGCGTGGCTGAAAAAATCGCAAAAAATCTCACTCATTATACGGTGGTTGTAACAAAGAGTACTGTTCCTCCTGGGACCAATAGAAAGGTAAAAAGAATACTTGAGGAAAATGTAAAAGAAGGAATAGATTTTGATATAGCATCAGTGCCCGAATTTCTTAGAGAGGGAAGTGCTATTGAAGATACCCTTCATCCTGATAGGGTTATCATAGGAACGGAAAAGGATAAACCCTTGGAGATTCTCAAAGAATTACATAAGCCAATGGGTGGGGAATTGGTTGCAACAAATCTTGAGACTGCGGAACTTATTAAGTATGCATCAAATTCCTTTTTGGCTACTAAAATATCATTTGCAAACGCAATTGCTAAGTTGGCCGAAAAAATAGGAGCAAATGCACCCGAAGCGCTACATGGAATTGGCTTAGATAAAAGGATTGGGGAAGCCTTTCTCTATGCGGGTGCGGGATATGGTGGTAGTTGTTTTCCAAAAGATGTAAAAGCGCTTTTGGCTATAGCAAAAGACAATGACTACAATTTTGCTCTTCTTGATGAGGTAGAAAAGATAAATGATTTTGCAAGACGAGATATTGTGAAAAAAGTAAAACGACTGTGTGGGGAGTTACGAGGTAAGACAGTGGGCATATTGGGTCTTTCATTTAAGCCAAATACTGATGACATGAGAGATGCATCATCCATTACTATCATTAATCTATTAAAAAATGATGGTGTGAAGATAAAAGCTTATGACCCGCAGGCAATGGAGAACTCGAAAAAAATTATGCCAGAAATTACGTACTGTAAAGATCCATATGAAGTAGCAAAAGATGCAGATGCCATTTGCATACTTACTGAATGGAATGAATTTAGAGAGTTGGATTTAGAAAAAATTCGAAGTGTTATGAAGACGCCAAATCTGATAGATGGAAGAAATATATATGCACCGTCTGTGCTCGAGAAATTAGGGTTTAATTCAGTTGGGGTTGGAAGATAGTTGATATAATGAAAAAGGCTTTCATAACAGGCGTTTCAGGATTTGCAGGCAGCTTTTTAGCTGAGGTACTATTGACTGAGGGAGTAGAAGTGCACGGAACCCATATTTCTTCTGATACTAAAAATATTGATCACATCAAAAACCGCGTACATCTTCATAAATTAGATTTGCTTGAGAGGGAAAAAGTACAAAAATGCATAGAAGAAGTTCAGCCTGATACGATATATCACCTTGCAGCCCTCACATCTCCTGCTGAAAGTTTTTCAAAACCAGAAACTGTATTTATAAATAATGTAACAGCACAGATACACTTGTTAGAAGCTGTTAGGCTTTCAGAGGGTACTCCACGAATTATGATAATTTCTTCAGCGGAGGTTTATGGTATTGTGAATTCATCAGACTTGCCTATATCTGAAAATATCCAGTTACGCCCAGGAAGTCCGTATGCAGTATCAAAGATTGCACAGGACTATTTGGGTTTGCAGTATTTTTTATCATACGGAATGGATATAGTACGCGTGAGACCGTTTAACCATATTGGGCCACGCCAATCGGCATCGTTTGTTGTATCATCATTTGCTAAGCAAATTGCAGAAGCTGAGAAAAAGAAAAATGGACAAGAAATTTTAGTTGGAAATCTGGATGCAAAAAGAGATTTTACTGACGTGAGAGATATGGTTCGGGCATATTCTTTACTTGCAGAAAAAGGAAAAAGTGGAGAAGTTTATAATATAGGCTCTGGAGTATCACATAGAATCTCGGACATTTTAGGTAAGCTCCTTTCTTTTTCCTATGAAAAAATAGAAATAAAAGTAGATCCTTCTCGGATGAGACCATCTGATGTGCCTGACATACGATCTGATAATACGAAAATAAAAAATGCGACTAATTGGGTGCCGCATATTAAGCTTGATCAAACATTAAAAGATACACTTGATTATTGGAGAGATAACGTTTAATATTTTAAAGTTAAGTTAATGTATGGCTATGGCAAAAAAAGCTTTAATTACAGGGATCACTGGACAAGACGGATCGTATCTTGCTGAGTTTTTGCTCAAAAAGGGATACACGGTTTATGGATTGGTTCGCAGACTTAGTACGCCAAATATAATTAACATTCGACATATCCAAGACAAGATAACAATTATTCCTGGAGATTTATTAGATCAAGGATCTCTTGCTGATGCACTGATCACATCGGAACCTGATGAGGTGTATAATCTTGCCGCACAGTCATTTGTAAAGGCATCTTGGAGTCAGCCGGTTTTAACTGGTGAATTTACTGCGCTATCTGTTACAAGAATGTTAGAAGCAATAAGACAAGTTAATAAAAAAATAAAATTTTATCAAGCTTCATCCTCTGAGATGTTCGGCAAAGTTACGGAGACACCACAGAAAGAGACTACTCGATTTTATCCACGCTCACCATATGGTGTTGCGAAAGTGTACGGTCATTATATAACGGTAAATTATAGAGAGAGTTATGATATGTATGCTTGCTCGGGGATTCTCTTCAATCATGAGTCACCTAGGCGCGGGTTGGAATTTGTAACAAGAAAAATTAGCAACGCTGCTGCAAGAATTTCTTTGGGAAAGCAAAAAAAGCTTGAATTAGGGTCACTGGATCCTAAGCGCGATTGGGGTTTTTCAGGTGACTATGTTGAGGCGATGTGGCTAATGCTTCAACAGCCAAAGGCTGATGATTACGTGATTGCAACCGGTGAGAATCATTCTGTTGAGGAATTTGTAAAAATTGCGTTTGCTACCGCTGGGATAAAAGACTGGGAGGAATATGTGGTAGCAAATAAAAAAGAATTTATGAGGCCAGCTGAGGTAGATTATTTAATTGGAGATTATAGCAAGGCTAAAAAAGAATTAAGTTGGGAGCCTAAGACTTCATTTAAAGAACTGGTAGAGATGATGGTTAGGGCTGACCTTGATCTAGAAAAGAAAAACGATCTATAATGTCTCCTTTTTTGGTATACTAGTTTAGCTCATCATGAATGTTGTAATTATTCTTCCCACTTTTAATGAACGAGAGAATGTTCAAAAATTAATTCCTGTTTTGGAGGATGATATTTTTCCTAAAATAAAAGGTCATAACATGCATATTCTTGTTGCAGATGATAATTCTCCTGATGGAACGGCAGAAGAAGTAAGAAAGTTAATTAAAAAATATAAAAATATTGAATTGTCTTCAGGTCCTAAAAAAGGTCTTGGCGCGGCTTATATTCGGGGAATGTCACATGCTATTTCTGAAATGAATGCAGATGTAGTATTTGAAATGGATGCAGACGGACAACATGATCCAACGAAAATACCAGAATTTCTAAAGAAAATTGATGACGGGTATGATATTGTGATTGGTACAAGATACAGTGCCGGAGGCTCAATACCTAAAAACTGGCCACCTCAACGAAAATTATTCTCAATTACTGCAAATATTCTTGTGAGAAGTATTTTTATGCGGTTTTCTATTCATGATTGGACAGGGGGGTATCGGGCTCTTAGAAAAGAAGTTTTTTTGAGAGAGAAAATTCATCTAAAAAATTATAACGGATATATATTCCAAATTGCCTTCTTGCATAAGGCAGTTGTTGATGGATTTAAGATCGGTGAAGTTCCTTTTCATTTTACAGATAGAACATTGGGCAAGTCAAAAATTGCACCATTAGGGTATATTTTTGACGTATTATATTTTGTTATAACCGCAAGACTTCAAGAAATAATTTTTGGTCGGTTTGGTAAGTTTTTTACTGTAGGTTTAAGCGGACTCATAATAAATCTTTCGACATATTACATACTCGCAAACTATTCACATGCGAGTCTAGTTTTTGCAAACACAGTAGGAGCACAGCTCGCGATATTCTCAAACTATAATCTTAACAATTTGTGGACGTTCCGTAATAAGCGTGCCAAGGCACCCATTCCGTACCTTATAAAAATGGTACAGTTCTTTCTAACCTCAAATATTGGAGTTTGGATCTTTCAGAATGGATCAATATATTTAGGGGAAAGATTATATGGTAGGCAGTTTTACCTACTCTACTTTGTAATAGGAACTGGTTTGCTTTTAATATGGAATTTCACCGTATACAGTAGGTTCATCTGGAAAGAAGATTAGTTTTTTACCCCTCTATGCGCAAGAAAATGAAAAGAATATTTTTTAAAAAAGAGAACATCGCAATAGTTTTTATTCTTTTGGTTGGTGGCTTTTTTAGGCTCTATAAAATCTCAGAATATCTTACATTTTTGGGAGATGAGGGCAGGGATGTTCTTGTTGTAAAGCATATTCTGGATGGTAATCTTACATTACTTGGACCTACAGCCTCAGTTGGTGGATTTTTTCTGGGACCGATCTACTACTATATGATGGCTCCTTTTTTACTCCTATTTAACTTTAATCCTGTGGGACCGGCTGTTATGGTAGCACTTTTTGGTGTTGCAACCATATGGTTGGTGTATAGGGTGACGCGTGATTTTTTTGGTTACTATCCGGCTCTTATTTCCTCATTCCTGTATGCAATTTCTCCGTTAGTAATCATTTATTCAAAATCGTCATGGAATCCTAATACTGTTCCCTTCTTCACACTCTTAATGCTGTTCCTGCTTTATATGGGCTTGATGAAGAAATCGAGTAAATATTTTTTTCTTTCAGGCATAACCCTTGGAATACTGCTTCAGCTGCATTACCTGACAACATTTCTTGGTGTTTTCTGTGGTATTTATATTTTGGTGGGTACATTTTATGGCAATAGTAAAAAAATAGTAGAATCACTCAGAACAGTACTTAAAAGATATGGGCTATTTGCGGGAGGAATAATTATTGGCTGGTCGCCATTTTTGGCGTTTGAAATTCGTCACGGCTTCCCTAACGTTAAAAGTATCTCTGAATTTGTCCTCTCATCTGGCGAAACAGGGAATAACGGACAATACTTTACTATTGTCTCAGATGTTTTTTTAAGACTATTTGGAAGACTTCTTTTAGCATTTCCGAGAGTAGAAGATTTGCGTTTATATTCACCGGCAGTTTTAGATGTATGGGGTTTTGCCTCATACGCAATAGGATTTTTATCAATAATTATGTGTTTAGTCGGGATTATCTATTCATTTAGAAAAAAAGATTCGTCATTTTACAAATATTCTTTACTTCTTTTATGGCTTCTTATCTGCGTGCTTTTGTTTGGCTTTTATAAAAAAGCGATTTATGATTATTACTTTGGAATTTTATTCCCCCTCCCCTTTGTTTTATTTGGCGGGCTTGTGTCTTACGCATTTACGCGAGGAAAAATTGTGAGCATCGCAGTTTTAGTTGGAGTATTAGGAATGGTAGCGCTTAATTTATACAACACTCCAATTTTTTATCCCAGAAATAACCAGCTAAAACAGGTAAGAAGTATTTCTGAATTTGTGTTATCAAAAACAGATGGAAAGCCGTTTAACTTTGCTGTTATCTCATCGGGGGGGAATTCTGACTATGCATACAGATACTTTTTTGAGGTAAACGAAAAGATACCTGTAACTATAGAATTTCCCGGCGCGGATCCAAAAAGAAATACTATTACTGACCAGTTGCTAATTGTATGCGAATCAGTGCCATGTCAGCCCCTAGGATACCCCTTATGGGAGGTTGCAGGCTTTGGACAGGCGGAGATAGTGGGGGAATGGCCAATATCAGTTGTGAAGGTCTACAAGCTGGTCCACTATGAGGAAAAAAAGTAACTGTTTTTATTGTTGAGATTACATTACCTCTTATACCCTTTTTTAGATGTATCGTCATTTTTCTAAGCCTTGTATTTCGTATCCGATTATTCTGATGTTTTATTCAGTTGATACTCTGATGTATAACAAAAACCCGATTATTAAATGTTCCTTGAACGTCAAGTAACACTTGAATATCGGGTTTTTGGGTTTTTGTAGCAAAAAGAGAGCTTACTTTGCTCCAATTTTGAACATTGCTGTTCCACAAACTGGGCACTTTCCTTTCATTGCTGGTTTACCATTTTTCATGGTAACTGGTGTTGCGTTTGGATCTTCTCTTTTTGCGCGACATTTAACACAGTACATGCTTGCCATATTTAATAATCACCTCCTTTTTTTCTTGCTTTTATTAATATCCCAAAAAATGAATATTTAGGATATTGCTATGCAAGACAAAGTAAAAACTGAAAGACAAAAAGATGAGTAATGAGGTTATGAAAAGAGTCTGACGCGTATCACGGAGAACATACGTATAATCGTGAGAAGAATTTGATGCAACTGTTTTCTGAGGGTTTTTTTTTGATTGAATAGGTGAGAGAAATGAATATACAGGAGTTGTAGTAAGGCTACTTGCTTGAGTAATCATTTGGGCTTTCATTTTTTCTTTTTTTGTTTTTCTTTTTTTACTCATACAGCTTTATACCCAAATTAGAACGCAACTTAAATTGAGCCTGATCTGTGCTCATAGGGTGCATGACACAAAAAGTATCATATTGACTTGCACTGTGTCAAGAGGCTAAAATAAAAAACGCCCTTTAAGGGTCCTTTCTCAAAACATAATGAATCTTCAATTTATCTTTATTCTATGCCTTATTCTAGCTTTATGGAACGTGATTCTTACGTTCTTTTTTTTAAGGTTCTTTTTTTATTATCAACGCATAACAAAGGGGAACAAAAAAGAATCTTTAGTTAAAATGCTCGATCAAATTGTTTTAGATCAGGAAAGAATGAAAAAAGCACTTGACGAACTTGTTGCGGCCTGTGTTAAACTAGAAGCAGATGGTCTACTCCATATTCAAAAAGTAGGCCTTTTGCGTTTTAATCCATTTAAGGATACAGGTGGAGACCAGAGTTTTATTCTTGCCCTTGTTGATGCGAAGGGTACAGGGGTAATAATATCCAGTCTGCATACAAGGTCAGGTACCAGATGGTACGCGAAGCATGTTACAAATGGCAAAGGTTCTGAATATGAACTCTCAAAAGAAGAAGAAGAGGCATTGAAAACAGCAAAAACCATGCGAACACAATGAAACAAACAAGAAAAAACATAATTCTTATTTCTATAATTCTCTATGGTGTAACTACCATTATCTCCTATTTTATTTTCGCAAACACATCCTTTACGAATAACCTCATGAGAACGCCTATTCCCCAACCGAAACAAGTAGGAGGAGATAAAGATGGAAAATTAGTGTTTGATGAAACACTTCCCAAAACAGAAGCATGTCCATTAAACGGGCAAAAGTACTCAGTACAGCAGAAGAATTGGTGGGAAAAACATAGGCCTCTTGGGGTTATGATAGAGAATTCAGTAGATGCTCGCCCACAGTCTGGACTACAATCAGCGGATGTTGTGTATGAAGCCGTTGCTGAAGGTGGTATTACGCGTTTTCTAGCTGTATTTTATTGCCAGGACGCAGGGCAAATTGGTCCTGTTCGTTCTGCTAGAACATATTTCCTTGATTATATATCGGAATATGGAGAGAATCCTTTATACGCACACGTAGGTGGAGCAAACACCCCTGGTCCAGCAAATGCATTGGGACAAATTATAGATTATGGATGGAATTTTTATAATGATCTCAATCAATTTTCAGTACCATTCCCAATATTTAAAAGAATTGAGAATATAAATGGACGACCTGTTGCAACAGAGCATACAATGTATTCAAATACTGGCGCATTATGGGAGTATGCGGCAGATAAGAGAAAGTTATCAAATAAAGATGAAGACGGTGTTAGTTGGGATAAGACATTTGTTCCTTACGCGTTCAAAGAGGATGCAGCATCATCTGCTAGGCCAGCAGCGCAAAAAATTTCATTTGATTTTTGGGACGGATATGAAGATTTTAGTGTTGTTTGGAATTACAATAGTGCGACAAATCTCTATGTAAGACAAAATGGTGGAGAAAGTCATATGGATAGAAATACAAAAAAGCCTTTGGCTGCAAAAAATGTTGTACTGTTATTCATGAAAGAATCTAACGCAAATGATGGGTATGAGAACAATTTACATATGCTTTACGGCACAAAGGGAACAGGGAGGGCACTGATATTTATGGATGGAAAAGAGATTGAGGGCAGATGGAAGAAGCCAACAAGGGAATCAAGGACAATTCTTACAGATGCTGCAGGTCGTCAGATAGATTTAAATCGTGGGTTAACATGGTTTGAAATATTAGCAACAGATACTAATGTGACTGTTACTCCATGACGAATTCTATAAAGAAAACCCCTTGAGACACAGACTAATAAGTGTTACAATTCTTTGTACAAACTTGCCCCTAAAAACCTATGCTAAAAGACCTCATAACATCTAAGACGCGCGTAAAATTATTGTGTTTATTTATTGAAAACTCAGATGATATGTTTCATGTGAGAGAGGTTGTAAGAAGAGTTAGTGAAGAGATAAACGCGGTAAGACGAGAGCTAATTCTTCTTGAGAAAAAAGGCATACTTTCTCGTGAGCCAAGAGCAAACAGAGTATATTACTACCTTGATAAAAACTATCCTTTTTATTATGATTTAATCCATCTTTACGCCAAAACAAACGGATTAGGCGCTGATATTATTAAAAATAGAGTAAAGTTGGGAAAGATCAAATACGCAATGCTTTCAGGAAAGTTTACAAGGAAAGTAAGAGAAAGCCCAGATGATGTAGATTTACTAATTGTAGGAACAGTTGTGTTGCCCGAGCTTGCATTGGTAGTAAAACAGGAAGAAGCAAAGAGGGGTAAAGAAATAAATTACACAGTTATGACTGAGGAGGAGTTTGTGTTTAGGAAAAAACGTCTTGATCCATTTATTGTCTCTGTTATAAGTGGTTCAAGAATTATGCTCATAGGGGATGAAGAGAGTATGCTTAGTTAGTTTTTCAAACGAAACTTTTTTTCTAAGGTTGCACCTACCCACGATCTCTCTTGCCTGCAATTGATTAAAATGAAAAATCCAAAAATATTTATAGTCACTCTTTTTTTATTCGTCTTATTTCTTATCATTTTTGATTTTCCGCAAAACTTTCAATTTCTAGGTGTAAAAACTCCCGAGAGCATAGATCTTAATATAGGAAATATTCATTTTAAAAAGGATATTTCATACAAATTAGGTTTGGATCTTCAGGGTGGAACTCAACTCACATACAAAGTAGATATGGTGAATATTCCTGCATCGGATCAAGATAAGGCATTTCAGGGCGCAAGAAATATCATTGAAAGACGTATAAACTTTTTTGGGGTTGGGGAGCCGAGTATTCAAACCTTAAAATTAGGGAACGAACACCGTGTGGTAGTTGAGCTTCCTGGACTGTCAAATGTAACTGAGGCAACGGGCTTGATTGGAAGAACAGCGGAACTGTCCTTCTGGGAACAAGGGAAAGAAATAAAAGGTGCATCCCCTTCACCAACGCTTCCTGTAGGTTTAGCATTGTTTCTTGGGAATAATCCTTTAAAAACTAAATTATCAGGAGGAGATTTAAAGTCATCACAAGTTGTATTTGGTAATACCGGGAGTTCTCAGCCGCAGGTACAATTGAATTTTACACCTCAGGGGACAAAGTTGTTTGCTGAGATTACAAAAAGAAATATTGGCAAGTCGCTTGCGATAGTTTTAGATAACCAGCTCATAGAAGCTCCGCGTGTTAATCAGGCAATTTTAAATGGGGACGCTGTTATAACTGGAAACTTTACTGTAGAGTCCGCAAAGGCTCTCTCAATTCAGCTTAATTCCGGTGCTCTTCCTGCGCCGCTTAAAATATTGGCACAAAAAACAATTGGGCCCTCTTTGGGTATTGATTCGTTGAAAAAATCTTTATTTGCAGGGCTTTTAGGATTTGGTGCTGTTGTTATATTTATGAGTTATCTTTACAAAAAAGAAGGAATCATTGCATCAATAGCATTGTCTATTTATATAATTGTGACACTGGCAATATTTAAATTTATTCCCATAACATTGACTCTTGCGGGAATAGCAGGATTTATTTTATCTATTGGTATGGCGGTAGACGCAAATATTTTAATTTTTGAAAGAATGAAAGAAGAATCTAGAGCAGGCAAGACAAAGGAGGTAGCTGTTAAGCTAGGTTTTGCAAGGGCATGGTCGTCTATTAGAGACTCAAACATCTCAAGTCTTATAACGTCTGCAATCCTTTACTATTTTGGAACAGGTATAGTTCGTGGATTTGCACTGACTCTTGCTATAGGAATAATTATTTCCATGTTCTCTGCAATAATCGTAACAAGAAGTTTACTTAAAGTGTTTGATAAAAGTTAAACATTTAAATTAAATATAAAATGAATTTAATAAAATATAAAAATTGGTATTTTTTATTCTCCGCGCTTTTAATTCTTCCTGGTTTGTTTTTCTTGTTTTATTCAGGGTTAAAGCCTTCAATAGATTTTACTGGAGGATCTGAAACTGAATTTGAGATATTAAAAGCAAAAAAAACTATATCTGCAAAAGATATACAAGATATTATTCAGAATAAAGTAAGCGTAAACACAGTAAGGCTTACTTCCCCAAATACTTTTGTTGTAAGAACACAGCCAATAAGCAACGCGGAGAAAACTACACTACTTTCTCATATAAAAGTAAAATACCCATCTGTTTCAGAAAAATCATTTGAGACAATAGGTGCAACAATTGGTTCGGAAACAGAGGCAAACGCTTTAAAGGCGGTAGTTATAGCATCAATTGCCATTACACTTTATATAGCGTTTGCGTTCAGGAAGGTATCAAATCCTGTTGCTTCCTGGAAATATGGAGTCGCAGCAGTTATTGCCTTGTTACATGATGTGCTGCTGGTAGTAGGAGTATTTGCAATATTAGGTTACTTTTTCCATGTTGAGATTGATTCTTTGTTTATAACAGCATTGCTTACTGTTATGGGATTTTCTGTGCATGACACTATAGTCGTTTTTGATAGGATACGCGAAAATCTAAAGAAGGATGCGCGTCTCCCATTTGAGTTAATTGTAAATAATTCCATGCTTGAGACTTTGAATAGATCATTGAATACATCAGTTACCGTAGTTCTTGTTTTATTTATGTTGTTATTATTTGGTGGCGCATCAACTCAGTGGTTTATTGTTGCGTTATTGGTAGGGGTTGTCTCTGGAACATATTCGTCTATATTTAATGCTTCACCTCTTTTAGTTTTGTGGTATGAATTTGACAAGAAAAGGCAAAAGAAAATTAAGATCTAATTTCAAATTTTCAATTCGCAATAATTTCCATTTTTTATATAAGAATTTAGCCATAATTTTAATCCCTTTTATTCTATGAGATTATATAATTCACAATCTAGGTCAAAGGAAGATTTTAAGACAATTTTACCCAATAAGGTGCTTATGTATGTTTGTGGCATAACACCAAACAATGCGACACATATTGGTCACGCATTCACCTATGTTTCCTTTGATATTTTAGTAAGATATCTGAAGCTGAAAGGATTTGAGGTAAATTACCTACAGAATGTGACAGACATAAATGATGGTGATGACGTGATTGCTCAAGCCCAAAAAACAGGTAAGACATGGCAGCAAGAAGCAGAGTACTGGGTTAATCACTTTCATCAGCAAATGGATGCGCTTAATGTGATTCGTCCCACTCAATTTATTTTTGCAACAAGTGTGATGGATAAAATTATTGAGATAAATTCTGAGCTTATAAAAAAAGGATATGCATATGAAAAAAATGGGAATGTCTATTTTAATATTTTGTCATTTCCCAAATATGGAGAACTTTCCCGGTATACAAATGAACAGATGTTATACATCTCAAAAGATCGCGGAAATAATCCTGATGATCCATATAAAAAAAATCCTTTAGATTTTGTTTTGTGGTTTAGATCAGATAGTATTCCTGCTTGGGATTCTCCATGGGGGAAAGGGAGACCGGGGTGGCATATAGAATGTAGTACCATGATAAATTCTCTATTGGGTCCACAAATTGATATTCATGGGGGTGGGCGCGATCTTATCTATCCTCATCACGATAGTGAGATAGCGCAGTCTGAAAGCTATACAGGAAAAACACCTTTTGTTCATACCTGGATGCATTCATCTATGGTTTTGTGTGAGGGGGAAAAGATGAGCAAGTCATTGGGAAACCTAGTACTAGTTGGTGATTTACTTAAAAAATTCTCGCCTAATGCAATCCGTTGGATGCTTTTATCTCATCATTATAGATCACCATGGGAATACGAAGAGTATGAGTTGGAACAGATCGAAATAAAAGTTAGCAATATTTTGAGAGTTATTTCCGGTGTTTCAGATGATCACAAGACTGTGAATACGCAAGCGTTTGAACAAATTATGGATGATGACCTAGACACTCCAAGCGTTTTACGCTACATAGAAAAATGTCTTGCTGATGGTGCAAAAAAAGAGGCAAAGAAAATGCTGAACATCTTAGGATTTAATTTTGAGTAAGTGTTGATTTGACAATTGAGGATACAAGTCCAGCGTCAGCCTTGCCTTTTATCTGTTGCATAAGTGCTCCCATTACTTTGCCCATGTCTTGTATTCCTGAGGCATTTGTTTTGGAAACAGCCTCATCAACGAGTTTTTTTATCTCGTCTTCTTGTAATTGTTCCGGGAGATATCCTTGTAGTATATTTAGTTCTTTTGTTTCTTTTTCAGCAAGTTCTGGTCTTCCACCTTTTTCATATAAATCAATTGATTCTCGTCTTTTTTTTACTTCCTTTGAAATAACATCAAGAATATCCTCATCTGTTGCGGAATAGTTTACGCCCTTATTAATCTCTGCGTATTGAATAGCACTTTTAAGCATTCTAAGCGTTGAAAGCAAATCTTCATTTCGAGCGAGCATAGCTTTCTTTATATCTTCTTCTAGGGTGTCTTTAAGCATAAAATGATTATACAATAAAAAGATGAGCGTATGTTAGTTGTTCCCAAGTTCAGTTATTCGTTTAAGCAAATACTCTCTATTGTTGAGCTCTAAATTTTCGTCAACCTCAAGAAATATTTTTTGTAATATCTCACCAATCTTTGGTCCAGGCTTAATATGTAATATTTGCATGATATCATTTCCGTCTATTAAAAGATCATTTACTGAAAAAGGTGGATTTAGTTCTTTTACTATTCTTTCTTTGAATTGTCTGAGTCTCCATGATTCTGCGGTTTGTGTGCCGCTTCCAAGTCTATCCCCAATTCTAAGATCAATCATATCTTTTACATTTTCAATTCCAACTCGTCTTATAAAACGACGTATTGCCGAATCTGTAATATGCTCATCTACCGTAAACATATGCCAACGGATAAGAGTCATAATTTTCTCTCTATCCTTTTTGGATAAATGCAGTCTTTCAGCTACTTCTCGAGCTATTTTAGCACCCGCAATCTCATGATTATAAAATATTACTAACCCCTGGCTATCCTCAGACCTAACCATTGGTTTTCCAGCATCATGGAGTAATGTCGCAAGGCGTACCAAAGGATCAGTTGCGGGAGTATGCTTTAAAGATAAAACATTATGTGTAAAGACATCTGCTGTATGATGTCTTCCGGGTCTTTCCTGAGATACTCCTTTTCCTATTTCAAGTTCTGGAAGAATGTACTGCAGTAGACCGGTAGAATCTAACAGCATAATACCGTCATATGCGCGCTCTGAAGCTAAGATTTTTATGAGTTCGTCTCTTATTCTTTCTCCTGAGACATGCTTTATAAGTTGTGCATCCCTGCAGATTGCAACAAGAGTAGTTTCATCTATTGAGAAATCTAATTGAGTAGCAAGTCGTACGGCGCGCATGAGACGAAGAGCATCTTCTTTAAAGCGTGCGTTTGGATCTCCAACTGCCTTGATAAGCTTTAGCTCTATATCTTTTATCCCATCAAATGGATCTACATATTTAAATGAGTTTGTAGAATCCTCTTCTATCTGAAATGCTATTGCATTCATGGTAAAATCACGTCTTTTCAGATCTTCTTCGATCGTTTTACCCCAAGAAACAGTTTCAGGTTTTCTGTGATCCTTATAGGTCCCCTCATTTCTGTATGTAGTGATCTCTACTACCCCCTTGTGTTCATCCTCTGGTACCTGAGGAAGGGGTATGCCAACTGTCCCGAAGGAGTTATCATAAAATGAATCGGGGAAAACGCTTTGTATTTCAGCAGGCGTTGCATTTGTTGTAAGATCCCAATCTTTCGGATTTTTCTGAAGTAATATATTCCGAACACAACCGCCCACAAAGTACACTTCAAAGCCAGAATTTTCAAGCCGTTTGTATATTGACAGAACATCTTCGGGAATTTTGTCTTTCATGTGGTACTATTGATTTTATCATGAAACGCTGGAAAATCCTGAACGAAGAAAAAATAGAGAGCAAAAAAGAGATCATAGCTATGATTCTTAGGAACAGGGGGATAAAAGACCCTTTTGATATTGAGAATTTTTTAAATCCTAAACTTGAGACTATAACGCAAGAGTCTGTGGGGATTAATTCCGGAGAGGTAAAAAAAACAATAGCTCTTATAAAAGAGACAATAATGGAGGATAAGAGCATCATAATTTATGGAGATTATGATGTGGATGGAATTTGTGGAACAGCTATTTTATGGGAGACAATTTTTTCATTTTATAAAAAAGTACATCCGTATATTCCTCATAGAATAGATGAGGGTTATGGTTTATCAATTGCTGGCATTGAACATTGTAAAGAACAAAACAAGGATATTGGACTCATCATAACTGTGGATAATGGAATCGTTGCTGAAAAAGCGGTACGTTACGCAAAGACTGAGGAGATTAGAGTTGTTGTTTCTGATCATCACACAAAAGGGAAAACTTCACCTCATGCAGATGCCATAATTCATACAACAGAGCTTTGTGGGGCAGGGGTTGCCTACCTGCTAAGTACTAAGATTCGGGAGGAATTTAAGATTCCAGCAGACAATTTGCATCTTGAATTAGTTGCTCTTGCGACGGTTGCTGATTTGGTACCGCTACAAAAACACAATAGAACATTCCTGAAGCATGGCATTATGGCATTACGACAAACAAAGAGGGAAGGACTTTTAGCACTTTTTACAGAAGAAAAGATTGAAAAGGCGCTCATAGATACGTATCACATCGGACATATTATTGCCCCAAGACTGAACGCCTCCGGGAGAATCTCTCATGCGCTCGATTCATTACGATTAATCTGTACAACTAATAAAAAAAGAGCAATAGAATTAGCAAAACAACTTCATGAAGTAAATAAAGAGCGTCAAATGCTGACAATTACTTCAGCGGATCACGCAAAAGCATCAGTATTAAAGAGTAAGGATGAGTTAGGAAATTTGCTTTTTGTAGCAGACCAATCTTATGAGCAGGGGGTTGTGGGGCTGATAGCCTCAAGGTTAGTAGAGGAGTTTTATAGACCTTCTATTGCAGTATCTATAGGCAAGAAAGTTTCAAAAGGATCAGCGCGGTCTATCTCCGGAGTGAATATCATAGAATTAATTCGATCAGTCCCAAACCTTGTTTTTGAAGCAGGTGGGCATCCTATGGCGGCAGGTTTTAGTATAGACACAGAAAAGCTGGATACGTTTAAAAATGAATTAGTAAAGAAGGCAGCTGAAATAAAAAACGAATTATTTGAGCGTTTACTGTCAATTGATTCAGAATTATCTTTCAGTACTATAAATCTTGATCTTTATTATGCCATTCAGGCATTATCCCCGTTTGGTATGGGAAATCCTACTCCAGTATTTATGACAAAGGCAGTCTCCATTGCGTCTTTAGGTAAAGTTGGTAAAGAAGGGAACCATTTGCAATTTTTATTTGAGAAAGATGGGGAGTTTTTTAAGGGAATACAATTTAATTTTAAAAATACTGAAACCTTTCATGTAGGTGATATGGTAGATATTGTTTACACAATCGAGCTAAATGAGTGGAAGGGAAACAAAAATATTCAGCTAAAAATAAGAGATATGCAGAAAAATAGCCTGATTTAAGCCTTTTTCCGTTTTTTCATGAGGATTTCTTCTTGTTCAGGCGTAATATTTGGTTTGAGTACTAAATAACCATCGGATAAGCGGGATACTGTTTTTGGAACAGTATATCCCCCAACAGTCCTATTAGGATCTACTTGCCTAGGGCTATGGATTCCAGCATCTCGCATTGCCTCTAAATGACTTTGAGTTAGCTCTTCTCTTGATGGTTTATGGTGTTCAATCATATGTTTAATGTTTATAAAACAAAAAAAACTCCCAAAGTTTTCTGGGAGTTTTGAAACAAAAGTTTCAAGCCCCCTATAGGAGTCCTGCAATCTTATTTAAAAAACGTGTGAAAGTCATAGATATATTAGTATATTACGCCTTTAATATCCCCTTGTCAAGTTAGGTCACGAAGCTATACAATATGCTGTATGAAGATGGAAAACGGAGAACAGATGGAAAGGACTTTGGCGCTTGATTGTATAGGAAAGATTGGGCAACAGGTTCGTCTTTGTGGATGGGTACAAGTAGTACGTGCTCATGGCAAAATAGCGTTTATTGACTTGAGAGATAGATCTGGAGTAATTCAAATTGGTGCGTTTGAAGGAGATTTACCAGGTGCTTTTAGTAAGTTAGGATCCCAGGATATTATAGCAGTTGAAGGAGTTGTGAAGGAACGTGGTGAACGGTACGTGAATAGCAATCTTCCAACAGGAACAATAGAAATAGAAGCAACGGTTTGTGAGGTAATTCAAAAGTCACACGAAATGCCATTTGATATGGCAGGACGTGATCTGAATCTAGAGCTACCTACACTTCTTGACAATAGGGGCTTAACGCTTAGGCATCCTAAAATTGCCGCAATTTTTAAAGTTCAAGAGGTAATAATAGATGCATTTAGGATGGCACTGAAAGAAAAGGGTTTTACGGAATTTCAGTCTCCAGTTATCATTCCCCAAGGAGCAGAGGGCGGGGCTGAAATGTTTGAGGTGAACTATTTTGGGAATAAAGCATTTCTTGCTCAAAGTCCTCAGTTTTATAAACAGATTATGGTTGGCGTTTTTGAACGCGTATTTACTGTTAACAAGACCTTAAGAGCAGAACCATCAATTACTACAAGGCACTTAGCTGAGGCAACAACTCTTGACGCTGAATTTGGATTCATTAGCTCATGGACGGATGTTATGGATATGGCTGAGTATGTTGTGAAATTTGTATTTGATAAGGTCATGCATACATGTGGTGCTGAACTAAGCATGTATGATACTGAAGTTCCCATTATTGAAAGTGAAATTCCGAGAATTAAATTGAGAGCTGCACAAAAAATCATTTTAGAGCGAACAGGTAGGGATAACACTCAGGAGCCCGATTTAACGCCTGAAGATGAGCGGGAAATTTGCAGATGGTCTCGGGAAGAGAAAGGATCAGATTTGGTATTCATAACTCATTATCCGGTTGAAAAAAGACCTTTTTATACATTTGAGGATCCGCAGGATCCGGGGTATACATTAAGTATGGATTTGTTGGGAAGAGGTGTTGAGTGGATGACGGGAGGGCAAAGAATTACTGATCTTGAGAAGCTTACTGTGAGTGCAAAAAAACGCGGGATAGACTTGCTAAAATCAGAGCTTTACTTTCAGGCATTTAAATATGCAATGCCTCCTGAGGGTGGATTTTCTTTTGGGTCAGAGCGCATGACAATGCACATATTAGGGTTATCAAATATTCGTGAGGCTTCACTCTTTCCACGAGACATGGAAAGAGTAGACGAGCGTTTTTCTGCCGCACATGAAAAAAAAGAAACAACAAAAGGCGAATGAAAAGCCAAAAAAAACTTCACATAGGAAAATATTTATAATTGCATTTTTTGTTTTAACGCTTTTAAATTTTGTGTTATTTGGGATAATCATTGTATTTATAGCGTTAATACAGTTTTCTCAGGTTAAAAAAAATCAAGAGCAGATTATTAAAAATACATCATTTTCTTATTTTTTAAATCAACCTCAGCTGTTACTGTCTTCAAAGGCTCTTGAAGTATATGATGCAAATTCTCACGTCTCACTTTTATCTAAAAATAATAATTTACGCTTCTCTCCTGCTTCAACAGTTAAAATAATGGCTTCTATAGTGGCTCTTGATGCCTTTCCCCCCGGTAAAATAGTAACTGTGGAGAAATTAGATATTCGTCCGGACATCTCAAAGATGGGTTTATATGTGGGAGAAAGAATTTCAGTTCTGGGTCTGCTTTATGGAATGATGCTTCCGTCAGGAGGAGACGCGGCTGATGTGTTAGCCGATAATTACCCGGGGGGTAAGGAGGCATTTGTAGCAGCCATGAACAAGAAAGCACGCGAGATAGGCTTAGTTAATACGTATTTTGCTGATCCTTCAGGATATAGTGATGAGAACTATTCAACTGCTGCTGATTTGTCAAAGCTGGGTGCTTATGCGCTGCAAAATCAGACAATAAGGGAAATAGTGAAAACAAAGGAAATATCTTTATACGCGCCTGATGGCACTATTGCCCATAAACTAAAAAACTTAAATGAGTTATTGGATATACCAGGTGTGGTGGGCGTTAAGACCGGTTTTACAAATGAGGCAGAAGGGGTATTGGTAACATCTTATGTGAAAAATAACAAAACGTTTATCATAGTGATTTTGGGAAGTAAAGATAGATTTGCAGATACAAGATTGCTCATCGAAGCAATTATTAAGGATTTAAAAAGTGAGAGTTATACAAATAATTAAGGAAGTGCATTTACATATGCCTGAAAATTATTTGCACCGGTAAACACAATAATAGGCATTAAATATTTTTGAGACGTGTCAGTTGATAAATAATACCCAAGACTTATGTCTGTAATATCTATTGTTGAGGCAGTTGTTGGGCGTACTATATATCCTTTTCCTTTTTTCAAATCTTCAAATGCCTCATCAGCAGATCGCAGTTTATATGTTGATGATTCATTTAAATCAGGAAGAAAATGGTTGTAGTTTGCATCTACAATCCCTGAAGTGTTATCAGAAATAGTCGTGACATATAAGGTTGAAGGGTTTGAGGTAGGATAATAAATTGGTAATTCGTTAACATTTTTTTGCGCTAAAAAAACTCTTGCGACAGTCGCGGTTATTGCTGATTCTGCCTCCACGAGTTGACCATTATGTATGTTGTAATAAAAGATTGGACTTTTTGACATATCAATGTCAGAAGTATTTGATCCGAGCGTATTAATAAAAGATAAAACTGTTCCCGTAACATCTTCTGTATTGGAAAGTGATGAGGGGGCAAGGTTTGGATCCGTAAGATAATCAGATTCAACAGAGAAATTGAGTGAGGTTATATTATAAAAAAGCACGTTATTTATATTTGATTTTGACCATTTGTATAATGATTGAGTAATGGTTTGTTGGTTTTGTGTGTAACCCAAGGACGCTGCTCGATTACGTGCGCTTTGAAAGTCAGATATTTTTGGCGTTCTTTGCTGCAGTTTATATACAAGAATTGTTGATGGGAAGGAGGGGAATTTTCCAGAAATAGTATTAAGTTTAAATTCAGGAAGAGAGTTAGTTGATTCTGGGAATGATAGAGCAGGTAAGGCTCCAAATTTTTCTTCCGCGGGAGTTGGAGCTTGAGGAAATAGAGATTTTTTAATATATAAGCCCCCCTGGAATATAAGAAAAATAAGAACGAGTGTTCCCATAACAATTCCACCAATCTTTAGGCTAAAACGTGCTTCTCTTGTGATTTGCGCAAGTGACATAATTTTGAAGTATATTGAGTATAGGGAATAAGTCAGGTAAAATGCAAGGATATGGAGGTTGGGGATATAAGAAAAATAAAAACACGTTTTGCGCCGAGTCCTACAGGTAGTTTGCATGTTGGGGGAATTAGAACTGCGCTCTTTAATTATTTTTTAGCAAAGGTGAAAAATGGAACATTTATGCTGCGTATTGAAGACACTGATCAGCAGAGGAAGGTAGAGGGAGCTGAGGAGCAGATAAAGGAGTCGTTAGAATGGCTTGGAGCTAATTGGGATGAATTTGTTGTTCAGTCACAAAGACTAAGTGAATATAAAAAATATGCAGAAAAACTATTGGCAGAGGGGAAGGCTAAACTCGATAATGGAGCAATTCGTTTTATAGTCTCTAAAGAGGGAAAAACAGCATGGAATGATGCGATTGGTGATAAAGAAATAATTTTTGAGAATAAAGACATAGAGGATTTTATAATTCTGAAAGGAGATGGATATCCTACCTATCACTTAGCAAGTGTCGTAGATGATCACATGATGAATATAACACATGTGATACGGGGAGAAGATTGGATTTCTTCAACTCCAAAACACATTATGTTATATTCGGCATTGGGATGGAGTGTGCCAGTTTTTGCCCACGTTCCGAATGTATTTGGAACGGATGGGAAAAAACTTTCAAAAAGAAGAGGTGCTAAGAGCGCCTTGGATTATAAAAAAGAAGGAATTCTGTCTGACGCTTTACTAAACTACTTAATGCTTCTGGGTTGGTCTCCAAAAAATGATCGTGAGATATTCAGTAAAGAGGAAATTGAAAAAGAATTTACATTAGAAAATGTAAATTCGTCCCCTGCAATTTTTGATGAAAAGAAGCTGCTGTGGGTAAATGGTGAACACATAAGGCTGTTAACCACAGAATCCTTACAGGAAAGATTACTTGAATTTGATCCAACTCTGTCTGGGATAGCGAATTTTACGAAATACCTTTCTCTTGCACAGACCCGGATGAAGACGTTAGCTGAATTTAGAGGTATGGTGGAGGACACTCGGGGTGTAGAGCTATCAGATAAGCAAAGGCAATTAGCGGGTTTTCTATTGGATAAATATAAGAGTATTTCACGTTGGAATACTGAGGAAATCCTGCAGGCATCACTTGCTGCAAGAGATATGTCTGACGCGAAAACTCAAGATTTATACGTGGTTTTAACTGGTAAAACTCAGGGGCTGCCATTTGCTGAAAAGTTAGAAATTGAAGGAAAAGATGCTACAATTAAAAAACTACAATGATAGAGCATAGATCACTCGTAAAATCATTTCATTACGCATACCAGGGTGTGGCATATGCAGTGAAAGAAAATCAAAATATAAGAATTTTGATTGCAATAGCAATCATGGTTATGATAGCAAGTATATTTTTCCAAATAAATGCATTTGAAATGGGAATTCTAGGAGTTATGATACTACTGGTTTTATCTGCCGAAATGATTAATACCTCACTTGAGGAAATGACAGATCTTATTACAACTGAGCATAGGAAAGAGGCAAAAATAGCAAAAGATGTAGCTGCGGGAATGGTATTAGTAGTATCTTTAGGGTCACTTATTGTAGGTGTTCTTATTTTTCTTCCGTATATCCTTAAGTTGTTTTAAATCTAGTTATCTTTTGTAGAATCTGCTCTTGATGAGGTGAGTGCAAGTATCTCAGATAGTTTTTTCACAAATTTTTTTGCGTGACTTTTACTCATTCCTACGCGAGCTACGACCTGAACTTGGTTTTGAGCGATTCCTTTCTGGCAGACATCAATTATTACACCATCTTCATTAACGTTCATAAAAAGTGTATCCGTATACAAAATAGGTATAGTAGTAGGTGTAACGTGTATATTTTCTTCCTGTTTTGGGTTTTGCATGTCTATTTTATTTTTGATCCATTTGGTACCTCTTGTGTAGGTACTAATAGAACTGGACCGTTTTCTCCATCTGTTGCAAGAAGCATTCCTTCACTTGTAAGCCCCATCATTTCCCTGGGCTCCAAGTTAACGATAAAAAGCGCCTGTTTTCCTATGAGGTCTTCGGGAGTGAAGTACTTCTGAATGCCTGACAGTATTTGTTTTTCACCAATTTCAGGACCAAAATCAACTATTTCTTTATAGAGTTTTTCAGACCCTGGTACCTGTTCCACGTTTTTAATAGTCCCAATTCTTATATCTAATTTTTCCAGGTCATCGATTGATATCATATGACAAGTATTGTATCATATAAGAATCGCAATGGAAGCAGTTGAGAATTCTATAAAAAACATCATCATTAAAAACCAAATAGTAGTAGCACTGCTTCTGGTTGTGTTGGGCTGGTTTATTATTCAGATAAAGGAAATTTTAATACTTTTCTTTATCTCATATATACTAATGGCTGCGCTGAAGCCGTATGTTTCGTACCTAACAAAATTTAAAATCCCAAGAACTGTAGCAATAGCTCTCTTGTACGTTCTGACACTGGGGGTAGTAGTGCTGCTTATTGTGCCTATAATTCCGTTTTTCTCTTCTCAAATATCCTCACTTATAGTTTCATTCCCTAAGTATTTGGATGACATTTTGCACGCGCTACGTATAAATATACAAGCGTCTCAAATGCAGGAATTTCTTACCTCTCAATTTGACACGATTACTTCTAATGCTTTTGCGGTAACCGGTGCGATTTTAGGTTCTATTTTTTCTCTATTTTTGGTTTTTGTAGTAAGTTTTTATTTGATGCAAGATGAAAATAGGGTTAAAAAAGAACTCATGTTGTTTTTTCCGAAGAAAGATAAGGAAAAAGCCATGTCAACCATGGCGATGATAGAGGAGAAGTTGGGTGCGTGGTTTCGGGGACAACTTGTATTATGCTTTACCATTGGGTTACTTACATGGATTGCGTTAACCGTTATTAGTTTTCCGTTTGCCCTTCCCCTGGCACTTCTCGCGGGTCTGCTTGAGATAGTTCCTACAATAGGTCCAATTCTCTCTGCGGTTCCTGCAGTTATTGTTGCTTTATCTATCTCCCCTGGGCTTGCGTTTACTATCATCATAATATACATAGTAATTCAGATGATTGAGAACAATGTATTAGTTCCTAAAGTTATGCAAAAAGCAGTAGGGTTAAATCCTATTGTAATTATTCTAGCAATTACTATTGGGGCAAAATTGCTAGGTCTTATGGGTGCGCTTTTGTGTATTCCCTTTATCTCCATGATTATAATAATTATTAAAAACATGAGAAAAGAGTAAAATAGCCTCTTGATTTTATAGTGGCATTTATATAAAATCTGCCTACCTCTGCCTAAGAATTAGTATGCAAGATAAAAATATTGTCTTAGAGCGTGAGACACGAACAGCAGTCCGAGCAGGGAAAAAAATTAAACTATCCCCAAAAGAATATAAGTTATTATCATATTTTTTAGATCACAAAAACAGCCTGGTTGATAGAAGAAAATTGCTCACATTTATATGGCAGTATGCCCCAGATGTGGAAACTCGGGTTGTTGATGTATATGTTGGATATCTTCGGCGCAAGATTGACTCCGGGTTTTCGGAGCGGTTGATTTTTTCCGTTCGAGGTAGTGGGTACATCTTCAAGGGCTAGGTTTTTCTATCTTCATTATTTTTCCCAAAAAAAAGCGAGCAAACTCTTATGTTAAAAGCTTGCTCGCTTAGGTTTCGAAACCACTTAGCAGAATATTACATACCTGCAGTTGGTGGAGGAGTTGTTCCCCCGTCTACTGGTGTTTCTGGTTCAGGAGTTGGAGTTCCCATATCCCCAGTTGGTGCTGGTGTAGGTGTTCCTGTATCTCCTGTTGGCATTCCACCACCCATTCCTCCCTCTCCGCCTGTTGTAGGTTCAGGAGTTGGAGGAGTAGGAGTTTGACCCATTGGGTCTTGTGTTTGTCCGTTGTTGTCCATGTATAATATTCACCTCCTTTCAAGAAATTTTCTAAATATAATTAACACAGACATTGTTGCATACTTTTTAATTCATATCAATATTAATGAATACATTTTTATGTATTCTTACTTAACTTTTTCACGAATTGCCTGTATGACTACTGCGGTTTTTTCTTGGGGGGAAAGTTGATAGGATTTAAGAGCAGGGGGAAGGGCAAGCGAATATTTCCCCAATTCATAATATGATAATGAAAGGGTTAGCCATAGAGTTTCAGAATTAGGAAATTCTTTTAATGCGAGTAGTGTGAAATCGCGTGCATCTTCAGGACTTTTATGTAACAGATAGATTCTTGCTAGGTTTTCATATGCAGGGAGAAATTTTCCTTTAATCGCGTAAAGAAGGTATTTTTCCGCTTTTGTATAATCTTTTTTTTTCTCATATACAACTCCTAAGTTACTGTATGCGATATACCATTTCGGGTTAATTTTTATAGATTTTTTAAAGTGAATTATGGCCAAATCATATTTTCCCTGTTGTGCTAGTTGATCACCTATATTATTTTCAAGATAATAATTTTCTCCTGGAAGATTCACGTCTTTTGTGTAAAGTGTTAGTGCATCCTTAAAATCTAAATTTCTCAGGAATGTTTTAGTGGCAAAAAAGAGTAAGACTATAATAAATACTGCAAGGAAAATTTTTTTATGAAGAAGTACAAATTTTTTAAAATACTCAGTGAATGCACAAAGTATTCCTAGTAATCCAATCATTGGGAAATAAAACCAACGAGCAGCCACAGTCTGATCAAGTGCTTTTATGTGTAGGTGCAGTCCAATTCCCATGATGAATATTACGGCAAAAAATAAATAGATAGTTTTAAGCTTGTGAGATTTTCTTATAAAAAGAAAGAAAATAAGAACGAAAAATGCGATACCTAAAATATCCAAGAATAATGGAATGTAAAAATTTTCAATATCTACTTTTTCAACAACCCATTTTGGAAGTATGGAGACATTCTGTGGATATAAAAAATACGATAGATAAAAAAAGAAAATTTTAGGTACAGATATCATTCGATCTAAAAAAGGAAGGGATGAAATATTTGATTTGACAATGTAGATAACACTATTTTGAGACGCTATGAAACGCAGGGTGAGATATAGTACTGAAGGTAACAGTAAGTATGGAATTTTTTCTATCATTTTTTTTCGCATAAATAAGAAAAGGTAAAGTATGCCTGCCAGAAGAAACAATACTCCGCTTTCTTTTGATAAAAATGAAAATAAAAATAGAGCGCTTGCCAGAAGATTTTTTCTTACAGTTGCATGAGGAGATGTTATAAGAAGCATGGCGATTCCTCCGAAGAAAAAATAAAATACTTCTTGGGCAACTGCAATATAGACAACCGCTTCCTGATTTAAAGGGTGAACTAAAAAAATAAGCGCTGAAGCAAATGCTATTTTCTGGCTAAAAAATCGTTTAAAAAATATAAACAAAATAAAAGCATTGCAAATATGAAGAACAAGAATAGGTGTTCTGAGAAAAAAAGGAGTTAACCCGAAGATGTGTTTTATAAAAGAGAAATAGAATAATGGAACCGGTCTATAGTATTGACCTAATAACGAGTGGGGATTTGTCGTGTCTATTTGAGATTGCAAGAAAGTCAAAAACGCCATTGGCAGTGGCATTGTGACGTGGTGATTATAGAACACAATAAATTCATCCCCAACAAAACCGTTAAACAGCGAATTACCAAATACGCAAAGCCCCACAATAAAAAGAATTGTAAAAATCTTTGTCTCAGAGAGATTGTCTAGTATCTTCATTTTTTAAATATATCACATATCAGATATGACCTGGATTTCTTTTAGCTCAAATATTTTTACCCCCCATTTTGCTACTTGACATAGATTGCATTTTTTTCTACGCTTATTATGCTATGGATTACAACGAATATACACAAACCACGACTGCTCCTTCAGTATTTCCATCCACTGGATTTTTAATTGGAGAATTAGTGTTTGCACTTATTATTATTGTAGCGGGGTGGAGAATATTTGAGAAAGCAAAAAAACCAGGATGGGCAATTCTTATTCCGTTTTATAACATTTACGTAATGTTAAAAATTGTTGGACGTCCCGGTTGGTGGTTAATTCTGTTCTTTATCCCAATTGTTAATTTTATTATCCACCTTATAGTTGCTTTAAATTTGGCAAAGTCATTTAAGAGGAGTACAGCTTTTGGAATTTTCTTTCTTTGGTTATTCCCTATAATAGGATTTCTAGTATTAGGATTTGGTAAAAGCAAATATAGTGGTCCAAGTGTTAAGAAATAACACAAGCTACAAAACACCTGTCTATATTCTCCTCAAAGCTCAAATTATAATTGGTCTCATCTACATTCTAAAAAATTCTAAAAGTTCAAACACAAGAAATGCCGGCCAAAATATTGCCTTTACGACTCCTAATAATCCCATCCAAAATGATGTAGCATTAATAATATAGTAAACAAGCGCTCCCAGAAGTCCTAAACCATAGACTGCGTCAGGAGTGTTGTTATTTACTACCCTAAGTTTTTGTATTTTATTGCCTTTTATCACGGAAAGAGTATCTAATACCTATATGTTGTTTTCCATGATGTAAATCACATGTAGGTGCTTTTCAGTCTTACATTTAGTAAAATACATATTCAGCGCAACAAGCGTTTGGAAATAACATTGCCGGATCATCTAATGGTAGGATAGTGGACTCTGAATCCATTCATTCTGGTTCGAATCCAGGTCCGGCAGCAAATTTTCTAGCCTCAAAAAACTATATCAAACCAAACAACCCACTCCTGGATTCGAACTTCTAGCTTCAACTAGCTAATTTTAGTCACTTGTATATAAATATATAAAATCTACAATGTACATATGATTATTAGTCCGTACAAGCAAACACTTTCACATAGCTGCCTTGCCACATGCTTTCTCATGTTAAGACAAAAACATTTTAATGAATTTGATGAGCAAAAATTAACATTAGATGGATCAAAAAGGATTTATCCTTTTTATGTTGTTGGGATTGCTATGGAATTTGTTAAGCAATTTAACAGCAAGCTTTCAGTATATGTTGACAATAAATACTTTGCCTCTGTTTTGAAGGATGCCTTTAAGGAGCAGAAAAGTATAGAAGTCATACATCAAAAAAATACCCTTTCATTTATTTCTGAGCAACTTAATAAACAGCCACTTATTTGTCATATAGATGATCATGCCTTAGGGGATTACTCTCATGCTTCTCATTTTATAATACTAGAGAAAGCTACTAATAAATACATAGAGATAGTCGATCCATGGTTTGGGAAAAGAAAAATGATTAGCAATAAAACATTAGAAAATGCGATACATGAGTTAAGAGTTCATGTAAAAATGTGTCCACTCATATTCTCAATAGGAGAACAACAAAAAAGTTAAATAACGTTAATTAAGTACTGTTGAGATCTCTGATATACTAGTTCTGGATATCTGATTGAGTCAATCCACTTTTTTGTTCGGAAGTCCTCAATCAGTGCCAGCCAATATAAGAACCGAGAGTGACCGTACTCTCTAAATAGCCCGAGCGGGCCTTGCAAAGTGCCTCATTTTTCTTCAAGACATTCGTACTGAGATTATTGCATTTCAGTAGTTTATTTAGTCTATTTAGGTGAAGCCGTATATCCTGTTTTCTTAATCTGTTCAAGTATTACCTTAAATTCGATCTTTTCTTCATCAAATTCGACTTCACTTTCCTGCTTCGCATAATTAGTTTTTACTGACTTAACACCTTCTAAATCCTCTAAATCGAAGTCTATATTCATGGCACACGAACTGCAATGCATGCCATCTATCTTAAGTTTTTTTTTAACTATATTATTGCTCATATTACTTCGATCACCCCCGTATACATTCCCATGGAGCAGCTAAAGGCAATCTTACCTGCCTTTTCTGGAGTAAATGTAAACGTATAAGTTTCGTTCGGTTGAAGGTTTTTACTTATCCCTAGTGATGGTATTCTAAACGCTGAGGCACAACTATATGCATCCTTACTAACTAAGTTTAAGGTAACTGGCGAATCTTTTTTAACCTTAATATAGTTGGGCGAATAACCACTTGCAGTAACGTTTATTTGCGCAGTATTTGAAGGTGGTGTTTCATTATATAACTTTACTGTTTCCTTTGGCTGTGAAGTGGTTTGAAAAATTCCTGATAGAGCTTGTAAAGTTACAGGTGTGCCACTTGCAACTAAAGCTCCATTGACCGAAGTAATTCCTAGATAAATAACTACGATAGCAGCTAATTTAAGAAACTTAGCTCTGAAATTATCACCCATAATGCTAGTTAACCAACCTACACCAAAGAATAGAGGTGTTGTGCCAAGAATAAATGCGACCATAATCGAAGCACCCAAAAAGGGGTTTGCACTACTTATGGCTAGAGCTTCCATCGCTAAAGTCGTTCCACAAGGAATGAAAATTGTCATTGCTCCTAATAGCGCAGGTGCAAATAAATCTTTATTTTTAGATGCATTTTTAACTCTACGTGTTAAAAACTTTGGAGGCTGAATAACTGCATATCTAAATATCGGGTGTACGTTAAGCAAATTTAATGCCACAGCGATCATATAAAGCCCTGCTACAAGTTGCATTATTACTTGAATAGACTGATTGATACCAATAGCTCCACCGAAGCCTCCCAAAATAAATCCTAATAATGTATATGCAATAAGTTTAGCTACAAGAAATGCCAAAGTAGGAAAGACCGTATCTTTTTTGTTTGTGCCTTTTTCTACTTCTTCCTCTTCTTTTGCCGCAATCACAGACGCTAACAACCCACCCTGAACCGCCAGGCAAGTTAATCCTCCAACAGTTAAACCAGTTAGAAATATAAGCCAAAGATTCATAATTATATTTTAACCTTTCTAAGTAGCAATGAATTTGAAACAACCGAAATTGATGATAAAGCCATTGCCACTGATGCAAAAATTGGATTTAATAACATACCCATGAATGGGTATAGGGCACCCATTGCAACAGGAATCAGAAGTACGTTATACCCAAAAGCCCAGAACAAATTCACTTTAATTGTACGCATGGTCTTTTTAGAAAGTTCAATAGCAGAGGAGACTGCCTTTAAATCCTTGCTTATAAGTATGATGTCTGCCGCTTCAATTGCTACGTCGGTGCCTGAACCCATTGCAATGCCAATATCGGCTGCTGCGAGTGCGGGAGCATCATTAATACCATCTCCTACCATTGCGACTATTTTCCCTTCTGCTTGAATTTTTCTTACTTCTGCTTCTTTTTGGTCTGGCAATACTTCCGCTAATACACGTTTTATACCGAGCTTTTGTGCAATAGCATTAGCAGTTCTTTGATTGTCCCCAGTAATCATTATCACTTCTATTTTTTTATCTTGGAGTGCTTTCAAGCCTTCTTTTGCGGAATCCTTTATCGTATCAGCAACTGCAATAAGTCCAGCAAGTTTTCCATTAACTGCAAGCATTATTACTGTTTTTCCATCACTCTCTAGCTTGTTCATTTGTTCAGTAATTTCTTTATAATCAATTTTCTCTTTATCCATTAATTTTCTACTTCCTAGAAATACTTTTTTAGTGTTGATCAACCCTTCGACTCCATGACCATCAATAGCTTGAAATTTCGTAACTGAACCAATTTCCAACTTCTGTTCTTCTGCTTTATTTACGATTGCCTCAGCAAGAGAATGTTCTGATCCTTTTTCAATTGATGCAGAAAACTGAAGTACATCATCTTTTTTGAATGAATTAAAAGGAATAATATCAGTGACGATTGGTTTCCCGTTTGTAAGAGTTCCAGTTTTATCAAATACGACAGTATTTACTTTGTTTGCCAGCTCTAAACTTGCAGCGTCTTTTATGAGGATACCCCGTTGTGCCCCCACACCTGTTGCAACCATAATTGCAGTGGGCGTTGCTAAGCCCATTGCGCAGGGACAAGCAATGATAAGTACAGCTACCGTATTGAGCATCGCATACAAAAGAGACGGATTAGGACCAAAAATATACCAAACGCCAAATGTCGCGAAAGCAAGCATAATCACGATTGGTACGAAATATGACGACACTGTATCTGCAAGACGTTGTATTGGGGCCTTACTTCCTTGTGCTTCTTGTACGAGCTTTATTATTTGAGCAATCATGGTATCAGACCCAACTTTCATTGCCTTATATATAAATGTGCCTGACTTGTTCATGGTAGAACCAATAACCATATCGCCCTTAGATTTATCTACTGGAAGACTTTCTCCGCTAATCATTGACTCATCAATCGATGATTCTCCTTCAATAATTTCGCCATCAACAGGTATTTTTTCTCCTGGTCTTACGCGAATAACATCCCCAACTTGTACTTGCTCAATGGGAATATCTATCTCTTTACCATCCCTTATAACTCGTGCTGTTTTTGCTTGCAGTTCTACAAGCTTTTTAATGGCGCTTGAAGTTCCAGCCTTAGCTTTTGCTTCAAAGTAGCGGCCTAAAAGAATCAGACCAATAACTATCGTAGCAACATCAAAATAAGGCATTATTTCAACGCCTAGACCTATAAAAACATTAGGGAAGATAGTTACAACCGCAGAATATAAATATGCAACTGTAGTACCTAAAGCAACTAATGTATCCATATTTGAAGTTCTGTTTTTCAGTGCAGCAATAGCAGTTCTGTAGAACTCTAATCCAGCCCAGAACTGTACAGGTGTGGCTAAAAGCATTTGTACCCAGAAGTTATGCAAAATCGCTGGGGCAGTGTTCATAAGCCCTGGGAATGAACCCCAGAGGATTAAACCACCTAGTGCCAGACTGGTAATAACTTTATTCCTTAACCCTTGTAGTTCTTTTCTTCTTTCAGCAAGAGCGATTTCTTCGCTTTTTTCTTCAAGTTCAAGAGTGTAACCAGTTTTAGCAATAGAGTCTGCTAATTGTTGTGGCGTGCAAATGTCTTTATCGTAGGTAACCGTAGCTTTCTCAGTGGCTAAGTTTACAACAGCCTCTTTAACTCCTTGCACTTTTTTCAAAGCACGTTCGGTAACTCTTACACAGGAAGCACAATGCATACCTTTCATTGGAAATGTTTGTTTTGTTTTTGCCATATTATTGAACGATAATCTTTCCATGAAACATATTCATGCCACAGGATATTTCAAATGTTCCGCTTCTGGTAGGCGTTATTTGTATAGGAGTTGTTTTATTTAACGGTAGATATTTTCTTATTTTAAAATCGGGCAACACAACTTCTTCAAGACAAGAGCTGGGGTCGCGACGAATAAAATTAATAGTTGTCTGTTTATCTTTAGGAATTGAAATAACGCTTGGAGAATATCCACCTTCTACAGTAATATCCAGACTATTTCCTTTTACGACAACCGCTTCACCATCTTTCCTCATTAAGAAAAACCAATAAGTGAAAGCAATGCCACTAATACTAGATATAGCTACAAGTAATTTATCCATAAGTTATCTCCTTGGAAGAAGCATATGCACCTCTTCTAAAAAGGTGACACTATTGCCAGTTCTTCAGCCATTGACGCATTTGGTCAATTTCTTTTGTTTGTGCTGCGATTATGTCATCAGCAAGCTTTTTCATCTCTGGTCTTTCTGTGCCATTTTTAAGCATACTGGCCATCATAACTGCCATTTGATGATGTGGAATCATCTCTTCAACAAAGGCTCTATCAAAATCAGTAGACTTCTCGAGATTTGTCATATCAGATGCATCTCCCATCATGCCCATGTGTGTACTATTACTTGTTCCCATCATTCCATGTTGGTTCATAACTTGATTATCCTGAGGTACTTCTTTACCAAACCAAGTTTTATACCAATCTTTCATTTGATTTATCTCTTTCCCTTGAGAATCAATGATGTTGTTTGCTAGTTCTTTTACTTCTGGCCGTTGTGCTTTTGTTTGAGCTAATTTAGCCATTGTGATTGCATCCTCATGGTGAGGGATCATTTGCTCAATAAAATGAGCATCAATGGAGTTAGAGTTTTGCATTACACCCGTTTGGTTTCCATTTCTATAGCCCATCATTTCCATCATTCCAACATTGTTCGAATTAACAATTGTCATTGTTGTGAGCCAAACAAGTATTGTTCCGATAAGTATTCCTCCTAATCCATATTTGAATTTATCGTTTTTCATATTTTCACCTCCGTTCATTATGATTTTTTTTTAAAAACTTCCATTATTTCAGCGATTGATTTATCAGCTTTACCTTTAGCAATTGCATCCGCTACACAAGATTTAAGATGGTTTTCGAGTAATAGGTTTCCTGTTTCCTTTAATCCGCTTTCAATTGCCTGAATTTGATGTATGACATCAATGCAGTATGCGTCGTCTTCCATCATTTTGATGACTTTATCGATGTGGCCTCTTGCGATCTTGAGGCGATGAGTTATTCGTTCGTGAGTGTTTTTTGGTCTGTATGCCATATATCCCCCTATGAGGGATATACTAGAGAATTATAGAATAAAAGTCAATGCTATTTCTAAACAAGGGGTAATGAAGTGATGGTTTCGTTGTGAGTATACAGATGCCTTATTTACCTTCAACAGCCTGGAGAAATGATGGTACTATAATGATAGAATGGGTCTAGACCATGAGGTACAGCAGATTCGACTCGCTTCGCTCGCTTACAGCTATAGCCAAGAGGAGAATCATCCTAAGTGGGCAACGCGAACCGAAGGAATATGCCTTTTTACGTTTACATTCTTCGTAGCACTTCAAGCCAATTATATTGGTCAAGCAAAATAATCTTCAGAATAGAGAGCATCAACAATTAACAAAAAGTTCTAAGGCGGCAAAGTATATTAAAGATAGTGAAGAATTTAAACTCGTCTTTCATGAAGAGTATTCAAGTAGGTTTGAATGTGTAAATTAACTGTGAGCTAGCCGAACAGAATCCAGGTCCGGCAGCGAAACTTGGATTTAACCCTAAGCCGTTGGTAGTATGTGGTATAAGAGAGCAATCCGAGCGTTTAATTTATGGAGGAGACATGAGTGGGAGGTGGATTATCATAAATAAAAAAGGTTAAATCATGTAAAATACAGATACATGAGTCATAATGTTAGTAATAATGTTTCCGACTATCGCAATAAAAATAAAGTAACTCAAGAAGAACTTGGGAAAGCGGTGGGGGTAACTCGCCAAACAATTATTGCAATTGAAAAAGGCAATTATACCCCATCAGTTTTGCTTGCTTTAAAAATTGCAAAGTATTTCAACACTATGGTTGAAAAATTGTTTACAATAGGAAGGTAGCTTGTTGCAAGCTTCCACAGAGAGGTAATTATGATCATTGAAACTATCAGTGCTATCGCAATACTTGGAATAGCAATTCTATTTTTAAATCCTGGTCATCTCACAATGCCTGACTCTATGGTGTCAATGTTAATCATAGGACTCATTGTTTCGTTTCTTACGTTTGCTGCTTACCTTTTTAGGGAAAAATCTTTGGATGAAAGAGAAGCGGTACATATTCTTACTGCCGGAAGGATTTCATATCTCGTTGGAGTTGGTACGTTAATTCTGGGTATCATATTGCAGGCACTCAAGCATGAGATAGATCCTTGGCTAGTTTTTGCACTCTGTGCCATGGTTTTTTCCAAGCTTCTTTCCCGAATTTATTCTCACTTCAAAATGTAAAGGTAACTTGACATTTATAATTTTATTTACTACGATAAATAAGTAAACTTTTTTTCAAATAAGTAAATTTTTTGCAAATAAATATCGGAGGCGGGACATATGAAAAATCCAATAATAATCTTTGTAGTGATTGCAGCTGTAATTCTTCTTGGTGTGGGTGGATATATCCTCTCTCAAAATTCTTCGCAATCCGATTCCGTGATGCCTGCAAAGGATGTAGCAATGAAACCTACAGATAAGATGATGAAGAAAGATGATAGTGCTATGGAAGGTGAGAAAATGATGGATGACAAAAAGACTAGTTCTGGATATGTCCAGTACAAAAAGTCAGTTTTTGACAGTGCAGCAAGTTCCCGCCGAGTATTGTTTTTCTACGCATCGTGGTGTCCAACTTGTAGGCCCGCAGATGGAAGCTTTACAAAAAACGCGGGTAAAATTCCTGAGGATGTCACGCTTATCCGGGTGAATTACAACGATCCTGAGACAGATCAGGAAGAAAAAGATCTTGCAAAAAAGTATGGTATCACGTACCAACACACATTTGTCCAAATTGATAGTAACGGACGCGAAGTGACTAAATGGAACGGTGGACAAATAGACGAATTACTTTCTAAGATTAAATAAGGAGTACAGTTTTATTACAAGATTAGTGTCAGAGATTAATTTGAAAAAACTATGATATTACTAATCGCATTTGCATTTTTGGCTGGAGTTATTACGGTACTTTCACCATGTATCCTTCCTATCCTTCCCATCATTCTTACTTCAAGTATTGGTGGCGTAAATACGGGAAAATCCAGACCAGTGGGAGTAGTTATTGGTTTTGTTCTTAGCTTTACCTTCTTTACACTTTTTCTTTCAACCATAGTACGTTTGAGTGGTATCCCTGCTGAAACACTTCGTTTTTTTTCAGTAATCGTAATTGCTGGTTTTGGACTTTCACTTCTTATTCCTCAATTTCAGGTGCTTGTAGAACGATTGTTTTCTAAACTGGCAGGCTTTATGCCGAGTAGTCAAAATCGTACTGGTTTTGGCGGAGGCTTACTAATAGGATTTTCTGTAGGACTTCTCTGGACTCCGTGTGTAGGTCCCATTTTAGCGTCAGTTATATCTCTTGCGATCACTGGCACTGTTACCTTTGATGCATTTTTAATTACCCTCGCCTATTCACTTGGCACAGCTATCCCAATGTTTCTTATCATGCTTGGAGGGCAGAATGCTCTTCGTAGAGTTCCGTGGCTACTTTCTAACCTAGGTCGTATTCAAAAACTGTTTGGCGTGCTTATGATCCTGACTGCCATTGGTATATTTTTTAATATTGATCGAAGATTTCAGACATTTATCTTAAACACTTTCCCACAATATGGTACGGGTTTAACTCGTTTTGAAGATAATCAATTGATTCGGAATCAGTTAGATAAAAAAGCGGCTGATGAGGTAAAAAAAGAAGATATGGGCAAGCCTATGTTTGATCTTGTTAATCCAAAAGGGGTCAAAGCTCCTGAGGTTATTCCTGGGGGTGTTTGGTTTAATAGTGACCCGCTGACGCTTGCGCAGTTAAGAGGAAAAGTTGTCCTCATAGATTTTTGGACATATTCATGTATTAATTGTCAAAGAACGCTGCCATATTTAAGAGATTGGAATAAAAAATATAAGGATAAGGGGCTTATCATTATTGGTGTTCACGCACCAGAATTTGAGTTTGAAAAAAGTGAAAAAAATGTTGCACTAGCAATAAAAGATTTTAATCTAGCTTATCCTATTGTCCAAGATAATGACTTTGCTACTTGGAGGGCATATAACAATAGGTATTGGCCAGCCAAATATTTTATTGATAAGGAGGGTTATATTCGCTATTCACATTTTGGTGAAGGAGCATATGATGAAAGCGAAAAAGTTATTCAAGAGCTGCTGAAAGAAGCAGGGGCTACAGATATATCTTCTGAAATTAATAACCCAACCTATCAGATTCAAGCCAAAACTCCTGAAATATATTTGGGATACGCGCGAATTGAGCATTTTGCATCCACTGAGACTATTAAGAAGAGTGAATTAAGCACCTACTCGGCTCCAGAAAAACTTGGAAATAACCAAATGGCATATGCAGGCAATTGGAATATTATGGAAGAATATGCCAACCCTCAAAAAGGATCAATCCTCACGCTTAACTTTGACGCGAAAGAAGTATTTTTAGTGATGCGCACAAAAGGAGCGCCAGCTAAGGTCAAGGTATATCTGGACAATAAGATACAGGATTTTGGGAAGGATAATATAAATGGTGTAGTTACAGTAGATAGTGATGCGCTTTACAAACTGATTAATTTATCATCCCCAGGTCGTCACATTTTAAAGCTTGAATTTGAAGACAACAATGCAGAACTTTTTGCTTTTACATTTGGTTGATTGGTAATAGCTATAGAAATCTATCTTTTCAGACAAAAATGTGCTATTTTTTGCGAAATTATTTTTTAGCGCATTTTAAGTTTATTCCTGATATAATTTTCAAAATGGAAACTCCCCGCTTTTTAGGTGAAAATCATAGGGGGATTGATTTGTTTAAGATTACCCCAATTGCCTACATGATTCTTCGGGATCAAAAAAATAGAGTGCTTCTTTTAGGGCGTGTTGCAACAGGCAAATATAGTCTTCCTGCAGGGCATATGGAGGAAGGGGAAGCGTCTGTTGCGGCAGCACTCAGAGAATTGCAGGAAGAAGTTGGCGTACGCGTAGACGCATCAAATGCAAAACTCGCAAATATAGGCAATTTCAAAGATCCAGACGGGCAAAGAATTGGATATTTTTATGAGGCAAAAACATGGATTGGTAGACCTAAAATAATGGAGCCTAATATTCATAGTACTATTTTGTGGGCAACAGCAGACAACTTACCTCAAAATATATCACCAAACGTAAGACAAGTACTTTTAAATATAGAAAAAGGTCAGTTTCACACGAAAAATGGTTGGCATGCTAAAACGTAACCTCCTCTGCGAGTGTATGTGTTTGTGATTTTCATCATTCTAAAAAAAAGCAGCGTATATTATAATTTATTCTATGGAGAAAGATGAGCAACCTGAAATAAATCACCCCGAGCCACACACCGCCAGTCATATCCATAAATTAAATTGGTTAAGAGCCGCTGTTTTAGGAGCAAATGATGGTATTGTTTCAATCTCTGGTCTTGTTCTGGGTGTTGCTGGGGCAAATAATTCTATTGACATAATTGCCGCAGCCGGTATTGCGGGAGTTATTGCCGGTTCAATATCTATGGCAGCAGGTGAGTACGTTTCTGTCAGTAGCTCAAAGGACACTGAACAAGCATTGCTTGAAAAAGAAAAATATGAATTAAGTAATTATCCAGAACAAGAAAAGGAAGAGTTAGCGCTTATTTATGAAAAAAAGGGTCTGTCCAGGGAGACTTCCAGAATTGTTGCAGAAGAACTAACCGCCAAGGATCCAATTGCTGCACATTTTGACGCGGAATTGGGAATTGACCCCAATAATCTGACAAACCCCTGGCATGCAGCTCTGGCATCTGCAATTGCGTTTCTTTTGGGTGCAGTCTTACCTATGGTAGCAATTCTGTTGCCTCCCGCGTCAATTCGTATACCCGTAACGTTTGTATCAGTATTAATTGCCTTAGTTGTAACCGGTTATTTAAGTGCTCGGGTAGGCGGGGCAAATACTAAAAAGGCGATAATTAGGGTTGTTATAGGTGGAGTATTGGCTATGGCAGTTACCTACTCAGTAGGTTATATTTTTGGAGTAAACAGCATCTAGGAAGTAATTTTTTGTGTAACTATGATGCGGAAGCAGTTAGCTCTTTGCACCAATTAGCATTTGTTATTTCTACAGTCTTTAGTGTGCTATCCTCAAAGTTCAGATTTGAGAGCTTAATTCTTTGTGCGCCAGGTTCTTCATAGGTTTTTACATAATAGACTTTATTTTGTAAATCTGAAACCGTCATCCATTGGGTATCTTCATAGAATATTTTATCTCCATGTTTTTCCCGAGTTAATCCAACGGGAATATCAAAGCTTCCCAGTATATGAAAAGCTGTTTTTACCTCTTCTTCTGCATTTTTTGAAGGAACAGCAGATTGTGAGAGTGCTATTGCTCTGATGAATCGGGATGGGGGGGTGAAATCTCCTGGAAGACCAAGCATTCCAGAGCCTTGTCCAATTGGTTTTATGGTCTCTCCTTGGATAGTTATTCCCGGGACGTTTGTTGCTGATAGGTTTGCGTAATTCCCTAAATTTGTTAAATGCCAGGTAAAGTCTGGAGAGTTGGTTACAACACCTAATGGATTATCAAATATATGAAGTTTTCCGTCTGTATATTCAACGAGTATTGAGCCTCCTGTTGCATCATGAATTGGAAAATGGAGCGGAATCATTCCCAATTCCCCAAATTCCATTCCCCATACCGCTATATCCTGTATTCCTTTCTTGACTTCAGCTACATTTTCAAAATTACTCAAAACCCATAGCGCAAAATCTATTTGAGATACTAATTTTCCGCTTAGTTCAGGCGTTGGTATTTGATACTTTGCATATCCCGGTAAGTATAAGCACCCAATCCACAGTCCGCTTTCGTTTATGCCGTCACTTATCATAACCTGGTTAAATCCATTCAGCCCTACAACCCCATATTTTCCTTTCCATGTAAGCGGTTTTAAGTTTTGATCAGGAAGGCTTTGGGCGGTATAGGTGTAGTTTCTTGGGAAAATAAGAAGTTTACTTTGTAGATCATATCCAAATTCCATAGACCTACCTATGACTACTGCCTTATCTTGGCTTACCACTTTAAAGCTTGTGCACATATATTTATACTAGAATAGCATATGGCAGTTTTGCAAGTAGATAAATAGTTTGCTACACTTTTTATATGAACGAATTATACGCAAGTCTTATTCCTCATGCTGTTGCAGTAGCATTAAGCCCCATGCCAATTGCTGCTCTTATTTTTTTACTATTATCAAATAAGCCAAAGTCAAATAGTTTAGGATTTCTTGCAGGATGGTTTACAGCACTTGTTGTAAATGTGTTTATTTTCGCATTTTTATTTGGTGCTTCAGGTGTTCCCCAAGGCGGAGATCCTTTAGGCGTTCGCATTTTTCATTTGGTTTTAGGTATTATCCTCATTCTTTTTGCGTTCAATGAGTGGAAAAAACGACCAAAAAAAGGTCAAAAGGCGACCGTTCCTAAATGGATGAAGGAGATAGCCGGCTTTACACCTACAAAGTCATTTTTAATCGCGACAGCACTGGTTACTATAAATGCTAAGAATACTGTTCTTGATGTAGCCGTTGGAGATCTGATAAACAACAAGGCGGGAAGTATAGAAGGTGGCATAATTGCTATATTTGTTTTTGCATCCATAGCAAGCCTTAGTATACTTATTCCGGTTTTTGCATTTTTCTTGTTTGGCGATAAATTAAAAAAGACATTAAATTCTCTCAATGGATTTTTTATCAAAAAAAGCAATATGATTCTTTTTGTTTTATTCATCGTTTTAGGAATAGGAATAGCAAGTAAAGCCTTTTAGTAAATTAAGTTACCTAGAAAAAGGGAATGAATCCTTTATGATAAGAGGAAGATAATATCTATTATTGCAAGAAGTGCAATTGCCGCCCATATGATGTTTACGAAAAGCGGCTGGTACGTACGTTTAAAATAGCAAATTGCACCAAGTCCTATAGCGCCAGATAAGTTTAGGAGTTGATAAGATAAGTCTCTTGGATGTAGAACTCCAAAACTTACAAGTAAATATGCGGTTAAAGTTGCAAACGCTCCATACCATCCAAGCATATTTTCAATTATATTTAGATATTTTCTCTTTTTATTTTTAGACACATCTTAAGTTAATTTGATTTTTGAAAAAAATGCAAGTATTGACTGAAATAGAATGATATGAATATAGTAAAGGTAATGAATAGAAATACAGATCGGCTTTATTTTCTACTTTTTGGAGTCCTTGACTTTATTGCGCTTGCGACGGCGCTTGTGTATTCTCTCAATGTGCTTAATGAATACTTTAGTTATTTTACCGTTCTCTCCAACATACTCATAACATTTGTTTTTCTTGTGTTCGGAATAGTGGGAATGAGAAAGGCGCTGAAGATAGGGATTGTTAAATTGCTTTATGGTCCTGCGGTATTATATATGAGTATAACGGGAGTAGTATTTTGGACAATCTTGCATGGCGGCGCAGATCATGCTCAGTTACTTCCTTGGGTAAATATAGTACTTCATGGGATTACTCCAATAGCTGCATTTTTAGGGTGGGTTTTGTTTTCTCAAAGAGCAATGGTCAGTTATTCCAATGCTTATAAATGGTTATCATTTCCATTACTTTTCGTAGCATATACTCTACTAAGAGGTTTTGTTATCAACTGGTACCCATATGCAATTTTAAACCCAACAAAAGCGGGTGGGTATATAGGTATTTTTGGGTACGTGTTTGAGATAGTAATTGGGGCATACATCATGGGACTTATTCTTATAGTTATTAATAACCTTCACAGGAAATAAAGCCCTTAATAGAAAGCCAACTTACTTGCGTTTCCAAAATGAGCAAATTTTATTTGTTTTGTTCTGTGGTGACTATTTTTTCTTTTTCTTCTTTGAGGAGGATTTTTTAGGGGTAAGCGTTTTTACGCGTTGGGCAAGTGCAATTAAGAACAGACCAAAGATGATTGCGTAAATTCCTATAACAAATGTGATTGCAAGCGCTGCAACAATTGGATTTATGAAAATAAATACTCCAAATAGTATTGAAATTACTCCAACAAACATAAGCCATATTTCATTTTTAATGTGTTTTCTCAATTCAATTCCGGCAATAATCTCAAGAATTCCGCTTGCGATTGCCCAGATAGAGATAAGAAGCAGGAAGATTGCAGCTGCTTGAGCAGTAAAGAAGAAGACATAAAGTCCGACTAAAATACCAACAACCCCTTCTAATATAAGTATTGATGATTTGGCAGAAACACCTACTATAAAAGCCACAATTCCATCTATAAGCGCGAATGCTCCAAAATAAAGAATAATAATTTCAAAACCCAAAGTTGGAGCAAAGAGTGCAATAGTTCCAAATATTACTGCAATAATTCCTCTTAGAAGTATCCCTTTATAGTGCTTATGTAATTCCCTCATAAATTTAGATTAGGTTAAAACATATGAGCCTGTCAATAGGTAGTTTGTGAAATAAAATGGAAAAAAATAAGAATTTTACGATTATTTATAACTTGGTCAGTTTCAAATTATAGATGAGGTATATAATAATAAACACATGAAAGGAATTTTTATATTCTTACTAGCGGTCCTGTTTTCTTTTATTTTTACAGGTTATGCAAGCGCAAAGTCTTTCTATTTTCCAAATGTAGTGATAGATATCTACATTAAGCCTGATTCAAGCATTTTTGTTACAGAGAAACGGACGTTTTTCTTTGACGGACAATTTTCCAAGATATATTGGGATATCCCGCTTTTAAAAAACCAAGAAATAAAGAATGTAAAAATTTCTGAAGATGGTGGGTCTGGACATTTTTTATATGAGTATATAGCTGCCCCTGATGAAACCCGCCCTAGATATAAATACTCAGCGCAAAGATTGGGTGATACAGAGCATATAGAGGCATATCACCAGAGTAATAGTGAAACAAAGAATTTTACGCTCTCATATGAGCTAACAAACGCGGTAGTAAGGTACGAAACGATTGCAGAGCTATATTGGAAGGTAATAGGTGATTCGTGGGGTGTAAAAACTGATAGTGCAGTAATAACTGTGTATCTGCCCAAAGCAGTCAATAAAGATGAAATACATATCTGGGCGCACGGTCCTTTAAATGGTATGTCAAGAATCGTTGATGGGCGAAAAACCGAATTTTTTGTTTCAGATATTCCTCCACAGACGTTTGTTGAAATTCGTGAAATATTTCCATCAAATAGTATAGATTCAGGTCCTGTTGGTACGGGTAAATCTATTAACTCTATAGCGCGTGAGGAGAAATCTTTTCAACAGACTACTTTATTCAAAGAACGGTTAAGGCTTTTATTCTTTATTCTATTCCCATTATTTGTTCTTGTATGGATTATATTCTGGTATAAAAAGTGGCAAAAATATGGAAAAGATTCAATTCCTGGTGTTCCAAAATATGTTCACAACCCGCCTAGTAGCCTACCTCCGGCTCTTGTTGAGGCTCTCGTTACTCAGAATACAAATATTTCAGCAAATTCTTTTACGGCGACACTGCTTGATTTGGCCAGGCGAAAGTATATAAAAATTGAGGCTGCCGAAAAGGTACACAATGGGTTCCTGGGAATAGGAAGAAGAAGGTCATATGAATATATTCTGCACAAGGATAATAAAAAATACGTATCAAAAAAGAAGCTATTGGGGTTTGAAAATGATGTATTGAATTTTGTCTTTTCATTTTCAATCGACCAACAATCCGTATCTTTTAATGATGTAAAGTCTGGGATGCGGTTAAATCCGGTAAAAACAAGAACTTTTTTCAGTGAGTTTAAAAAAACTTTAAAACAAGAGGCACAAGCTCGAGGATTTTTAACGAAAGAAGGAAATTATTGGAGAAAAAGATTTATTATTTCAAACATAGTATTATTTGTTATCTTACTGTTTGTTGTTGGACTTAGTTTTAATATTCTCGGATTTGTTTTTCTTGAAATTATGATTTTTGTAGTTGTATTAGGGGGTATATTTTTGGGTGGCGTAGGAAACATTTTCTTGAATTGGGCTCATCCTGTTGAGCGTGAGGCGTTTGAATGGATATCATTTAAAAGATTCTTGCATGATTTCTCACGTTTTAAGAAAGAAATTCCTCAAGCGGTAATTATTTGGGAAGAAATGCTTGTTTATGGAGCAGCGCTTGGAGTTGCAAAAAAAGTTTCAGAATACCTACCTCTATTGCTATCCCAAAAAGGATCACATGCTCCTACCTGGTATTACACAACAAATATGTATGGAGAAAATATTCAATTGAATGGTAGTGGTTTTGATTTTGGCACACATTTTGCGTCTAGTTTCTCAGGTCTCACGGCATCCTTTAGCTCATCTTTTAGTACCGGGAGTGGTGGGGGATTTTCTGGTGGTGGAGGAGGCGGAGGTGGTGGTGGCGGTGGTGGAGCTAGTTAACTCTCTGGACACGTTCCATTATATAGATTTTCCGTACTACAGACAGTTCCATCGGGAAGCGTACATGTTGAATTTTGTATAGCAAGAGTTTGTCCGCCTAGCCATGCACAGTATTTTTGTCCCATCGTGTCATATCCAGTTGTTTTAACGCCTCCAACCGGACATTCACCTCGCATTAAAGCCCATTCTTCGCAGGCCATATTATCTTCAAATTGACATAGCCCATATTGTGCCCCATTCTTCAGCGTTTGTATAACTGTTGTGCCTCCTACTTTTTTGCAATGAACGGAGGCGGGATTTGGAAGCGAAGACTGATGCGCTGAAGAATCGTTTGAATTGGTATTTATAGTATTACTAATAAATACTGAAACAGTCATGCTGCAGGGGCAGTTAAACTGAAGTGGCTCGTTTGGATTGTTTGAAGAAGGTTTTGTATTGTAGGAATAGAGAATAATACTTGTTTTTTCACTGTTTTGTTTTTTATATCCCCACACAGACGACCCAGGTCCATCTGCTGATAGTGAATTGTCAGGTATATATCCCAATTTTTTTAACGCTTCAGCGTCTTCAAAATGTGGAAGCGTGGCCTGGCTTGTTGTTAATTTTCCCGAAAGCTTTACTCCATTTAAATCACCATAAGGGGTAGGTTCATTTGTTTTTTGAGGTTTCCCCCAAGTTGCCTGAGAAAGTTTTGCTTTTGCACTGACAAGAATAGATGCTGCATTTCTTTCATGTGCTGAGAAGACAACTGGAAGAGTAAAAATGACTATACAAATACAAATTATTATAATTGTAATTTTTTTCACTAATGTATTGTAGACATGACAAAAGACGTAATGCAAGATGATTATTGAGTGCAATATGAAGGTATAGTATAGTAAGAATATGAGGTTTACATACAGTTTTTGGGCATTGCTGCTTCTTTTAGTGGGTTCATCTATAGCTATTTTTACCCTACCAAAAACAAATGTAGATAAGGGAAAAGGAGAAAAAACAAGTTCAGTTAAAGGGATTGGGTCTGACAGTTTGGAGGTAGAAACTATTATAGATGGAGACACAGTCATTCTTGCAAATGATACAAGGGTGCGTCTTATTGGAATAAATTCACCCGAAGAGAATCAGCCTTACTACAAAGAGGCTAAGGAAAAATTGGAAGACTTGCTGAAGGGAAAGGTCGTGGATTTAGTTTCTGATGTGGATAAGGTTGATCAATATGGTAGGAAGTTGCACTATATATATCTTGGGGATACGTTTATAAATTACGAAATGGTGAAGTCAGGACTCTCTATAGTTGAAACAATTTCTCCAAATGTTTCGCATGCTGAAGAATTAAATCAGGCACAGAGCGATGCGAGAGACAAATGCTTAGGTATTTGGGAAGGGCTTTGCAGACCAGAGATTTCGTCTTGTATCCAGGTATCAGGAATTATGCAAGACGCAAAAAATGATGATTCAAAAAACAAGAACTCTGAGTGGGTAGAAATTATGAATACGTGTTCTTCGCAACACAATTTATTAAATTATTTAGTAAAGGATTCAAGTGCTCAAAATTCATACACCTTTAAGAACTTTGTATTAGGATCAAAAAAGCGCGTTAAGCTCCATTCTGGATGCAGTATAGATACAGCCACTGATGTATATTGGCAATGTCCAGAGAAAGAGAATGCTGTGTGGAATAATTCAGGTGATAAGGTTTATTTATATGATAATATGGGGAAATTAGTCAGTTGGATAGGATATTAATTATTCCACGAATATAATCAACTTCAGCCTCGTATTTGATTATTTGCGCAAATTTAAGGGGTTGACAATTAGCACACAGGATGCTAAACTGCTAAGCAGATTATGGCACACGAAAAAGGTAAAAGAGAAAGACTTATTCCTGTAATCCCAATTCGCGACGGTATTGTTTTCCCCCACACTGAATCAATTCTTACATTTGGACGTCCAAAAAGCTTGGCAGCTTTGGAATCAGCCTTTGCGGGTGAAAGAATTGTCTGTTTTGCTCTTCAAAAAAATCCACGTCAAAACGATCCAACTTCAGATGACCTGTACACAATGGGTACGGTAGCTCACATAGAGCGAATGATACGTACGGAGGGAGAACTAAACGCTCTTGTGAGAGGAATTTCTCGTGCTAAGATTTTATATTATGAGGATCATGGAAGTTACTTTCTTGCAAAAATTGAAGAACTTGAAGAAGAGGCAGCAGACAGTACTCAACTTCAAGCATTATCAAATCATTTAATTGCGGAATTTAAGAAAGCTTTAGGGTTGGGAAAACAGGCGGATTTTTTAGTTTTTATGAATATTATGTCTCAGATTACTCCCTCAGAGCTTGCCGATCAGATAGCATCCACACTTGACATAAAAGGTTCAGAAAGACAGGAAATTTTAGAAACTATAGATGTTAAAAAAAGACTGGAGCAGGTATCGGAATTTCTGGCGCGTGAAGTAAAGGTTTTAGAGCTTGAGAAAAAAATAACAAACAAAACGCAAGAGAATTTTGAGAAAAGTGCAAAAGAGGCTATCTTAAGAGAGCGGCTTAAAACTATTCAGAAAGAACTTGATGATACTGATGAGACAGGTGAATTTAAGGAATTATCGGATAAGATAAAGGCAGCCGGAATGCCCAAGGAAGTTGAAGAAAAGGCACGGAAAGAATTAAAGAAGCTACAACAGACTACTCCCTATAATCCTGAAGCAGGATATATTAGGAATTATCTTGAGGCGCTTGTAGTATTGCCATGGAATAAAAAAACAAAGACTACCATAGATCTTTCAGAAGCAGAAAAGATTTTAGACATAGAGCATTATGGTCTCAAGAAAGCTAAGGAGCGCGTTATTGAATATTTGGCCGTGCATAAACTATCTGGAAAGATGAAAGGACCAATTTTATGCTTCTCAGGACCACCTGGTGTGGGGAAAACTAGTATTGGAAAATCAATCGCAAAAGCCTTGGGGCGTAAATTTGTCAAAGTATCTTTGGGTGGCATACGCGATGAAGCAGAAATTAGAGGACACAGAAGGACATATGTAGGAGCTCTTCCTGGTCGAATCATTCAAGGGATTAAAGATGCAGGCACAAAAAACCCTGTTTTTATGTTGGATGAAATTGATAAAGTAGGAGCAGATTATAGAGGAGATCCGTCAGCAGCGCTTCTTGAGGCGCTAGATCCTGAGCAAAACAATGCATTTTCAGATCATTATCTGGATGTACCATTTGATTTGTCAGACGTTATGTTTATAACAACCGCGAACGTATTGGATACAATTCCTCCAGCGCTTCGTGACAGATTAGAAATAATTCACTTCTCAGGATACACAGAACACGAGAAGTTTAAAATTTCTAAAGAATTTTTAGTTAAGAAATTATTGGATTCCCATGGATTAAAACCCAATCAGGTTGAAATATCTGATGAGGCAGTAAAATACATTATAAGGCGCTACACTCGGGAGGCTGGAGTTAGATCTCTTGAGCGAGAATTATCATCAGTTCTAAGAAAAATAGCACGAACAGTTGCGGAAGGAAAGAAAGATAAAACTATTATTTCTGCGCGAGACATAATAAAGCTTTTAGGTCCTGAAAAATTTTCAGATACTATAGCTGAAAAGAAAGATGAAATAGGTATGTCAACTGGTCTTGCTTGGACGCAGGTTGGAGGGGATATTCTATTTATAGAAGTCGCTCTCATGCCGGGTAAAGGTGGACTCATGCTGACAGGACAACTAGGGGAAGTTATGAAGGAATCTATGCAAGCATCAATGTCATATATTCGTTCACGTGCGACAAAGTTGGGATTAAAAGATAACTTTTTTCAAAAAATTGATGTACATATTCACGTTCCTGAGGGGGCAGTCCCCAAGGATGGTCCTTCTGCGGGAAGCGCAATTACAACTGCTATTGTTTCCGCACTTACACGCATACCGGTAAATCATTTAGTTGGTATGACAGGGGAGGTAACACTGAGGGGAAGAGTTTTGGAAATTGGGGGAGTAAAGGAGAAGGTTATTGCCGCTCATCGTGCTGGTCTTAGAAAAATAATTTTACCAAAAGAGAACAGAAAAGATCTGGAAGATGTACCCCAAGAGGTTATGAAGGAATTACGATTTGTCTTTGTATCTCATATGGACGAGGTTTTAAGAGAAGCACTTACAAAACCAATTCCAGGCTTTATTGAAATAAAAGGAGAACACAGGTCTTCCCATAATATAACTCCTCTTCAGCCGACCCCTGCCGAATAACAGTTTCTATTGTGAGGCTTTATCAGATGAATTATCGTCTTGGTGCTCTTTATCTTTAGGGAGAATTCAAGTTAATTAGGAGAACAGGTACCGTTATAGACTGACGCGGTTGAGCAAATTTTTCCGTCAGGCATCTTACATTGTCCATTCTCCGATCCTTGGGGTTTTCCACCGCGAAGCGCACAAAAGACTTGAGCTGTTGTATCATAGCCAATAGAATGAACCCCACCTACAGGACACTGTCCATTGTAAAGAGAATAGAGCTCACAACTCATATCATCAGCAAAATTGCAGACATTGTAATATCCTGAGTTTCCTCGTTTTGCTGTGGTTACAAATCCACCATTTTCAATACACTTTGTATAAGCTGCTGATGCAACCGCTCCGGCCTTTGTAGGGGTGGAAGTTGAAGAAGTGGTGGCTCCAAGCACATTTGAGGCAGCACGAAGATTACCACCTAAAAGAAACGCTCCGACAATTAAAATTATTACAGCAAATACACTAATAAACGCAAAAGAAAAAAAGTCAGAATTTTTCTTTGCCATATATTTACTATTCCAAATAGAAAGAAAGCTGTCAAGAAGGAAAATGTGGTTAAATGGCTGGGTGGGAACAGCCTTTCTTTATAGAATTGCAATTGAAAGAAAGACGGAAATATACTAAAATGCTTTTTGACGAATGGAAAGTAATATTGAAAAAGCTATTATTGGAGCGCGGATTGAAGCAGAACGGAAAGCTAGCTATTATCAAGGAAAAAGCAGGTATGAGAAAGCCTACCATAAAAACTACGATAATAATCTATCTGGATTCATAAATAGAAAAAAATATAGAAAAAGGCAAGAAAAACTTCAGGAAGACGAAGTCGCAGAACTAGAAAGTCTCTTTTATATGTGCTCTGTTACAGATCTTTATTTTGGTGACAATAATTCATGGGTATTAAAAGCTTCAATGGATGATAGAGATATTGTTGTTAAGCAAAAAGAGAAGAATGGAAATCACTTTTTCTCTGTCTTGATAGATGGGAAAGTGCCACCAACTGAAGAAAAGTATAAAACCTATGCTAATAAATATTCTGGAGTAGTAGAGCGGATTAAATCTAGATTAAGAAATCAGGAGTTATATAAAGAAGAAATAACAGAGGGCACAGGTGAAGAAATCTTGGAAAAACCAGCGGAGGGAAATCAAGCTAAGGATAAAAGTTCCAGGGATCATTTAAGGTTGCTTTAGTGGTTGTATCTGAAACTCGTTTATATAAACCAACAACTCCAGGGTTTTCAGATAGATGCCATCCTAAATCAATCCAATCTTCATGTATCCCATAGTCACCCTCATCACCTATACTCAGAAGTCCAGATTTCTCATGATAAAGTGCTACAGGCGATAGAGCGTCACATTCTCTAACTATACCTTTTCTTTTTAGAAATCTTTCTAAATCTGTGTAGAAATCAGGTCTTAAAATTACCCGTTTCTTTTCTTGAAGAAATGTAATCTCATCATCTGTATCTGGTTCGTATTCATGCCTACGTATGGGATAGTTTTCTATAAAATCTCCAAATGTTATGTTATCGCTTAGCGCAAGAAATGGCAATTCTTCTGGTGAATTTCTTTCAAATGCTAATTTATATAGTAACTCAATGTCTGTATCAGTGGGAGGAGGATTTCCTAAAAGTTCTCTGCGTACCACGTGAGCATTCCACAAGGAAGTTTCAATTTTATCTCCTAAATCTTTTAATTGAATTCTAGCAAGACCATTAGCGATGGGAAATTGAGGAAGAAGAAAGGCAGGATTGTTTGGGTCTGGATACCATGCGCCAGCTTCAATTTCATATACGCCAGGAGTATCTAGCCTTCCAACAATTGGAGCACCTAATGGAGTTGTAATGTCTGCAAACTCATTAATACTAAGAGGTAAGGTTGTTTGCACCGCTTTTAATTCTTCTGGATTTCGGGTATGTCTGTCCTTAAGTTCAAAAATTGATGGTATAGCCTGCAGTGTTTGTTTAAATAAGGGATTTAATTCAGGTGAAGCCATGGGGAGATTATATCACAGCATATCACAACGCTCATGGCAATTAAATTATTTTAGCCTTAAAATTGAGCTGGTTAGAGGAATTGTAAAAATTATCTTTAGTTTTAGTAAAGTGGCGCACTTGATCTCCTTCCAAAATGAACTTCGTTTCTATTACCCTCTTTGCATTTGGTGATCCCTAAAAAAAGCTTATGACCTACATATTCTCATAAAAAATCATATTCAAAAATCTAAAATAGTACTGTATAATAGTCTATTCATGAAGCAATTATCAGATCAATTAAAGTCAAATTGGAAATCAGGGCTTACAGTATCCTTTGTATCAATTCCACTTTCCATATCTCTTGCTATTGCTGCAGGTTCTACTCCAGTTGCAGGGATTGTAACTGCCATATGGGCAGGTTTTTTTGCTGCGCTCTTTGGAGGGAGCAGATTTAATATTGTTGGTCCAACAGGAGCTCTTTCGGGAATTCTCGCAACGTATGCATTTTTAAATGGAGCAGAAAGCCTTGCATTTTTAGCATTAGCAGTAGGAATTGTGATTATTATTTCTGGATTATTAAGACTTGAAAGATTCCTTATCTTTATCCCTGCAAATACTATACATGGGTTTACTCTAGGTGTTGCATTTATTATTGCAATAAACCAATTAAATGCTGCTCTTGGTCTTCAGAATATACCAGGTCATGAGAAATTTATTGATAATTTTTTTGAATCACTAAGAAATATTCAGTTTTTATCCATGGAAACGTTTATCGTTTTCGTAACCTTTCTTACAGGAATTTTAATAACTGAAAGGTATAGAAAAAGGATTAAACTTCTTGCAAATATACCCGCAACGGCACTTTTTGCCGTTTTAGGAGTTCTTATTGGGTTTTTGTCTTCTGAACACATTATATCTTTGAATATTCAGACATTAGGATCAAAATATGCACATTTATCAGGGCAGTTATTTATTCCTCCCCATCTTTCATTTAACCTCACCGGAGGTTTTATTTCTGCAGTTCTCACCGTTTCTTTAATCGCAATTATTGAAACTATGCTATCTGCACGAATTGCTGATTCAATGACAAAAACAAAGCATAATAAGAAAAAAGAAATGTTTGGGCTTGGTATTGCAAATATTGCGTCTGGTCTTGCAGGAGGTATTCCTGCAACAGCAGCACTTGCTCGTACTTCCTTGAATATTAAAAGTGGTGCAACTGATCGCGCATCTGCTCTTGTAAGTTCTTTGTCGGTTGCCATAATCTCCCTTTTCTTACTTCCATACTTCAAATACATTCCAATGGCAGTAATAGCTGCTATCTTAGTAACCGTTGCTGTGCGAATGGTTGAACAAGAACATTTCGTGAGAATGTACAAAATAGACAAAAAAAGCTTTATCATCTCTATGCTCGTCGCTCTTGTAACAATTTATGAGGATCCTACTATAGGCATACTCTTTGGGGTGGCAATTTCGTTGTTTTTCTTTCTTGAAAATATATCTCAAGGAAGATTCGAGTTGGGAATTAATGACTTACATAAGAAAATGATTGCACAAATTGCAGGGAAACAAACTTACACGCTACACAAAAACTCCCACACAATCGTATATTCGATAAAAGGACATTTGACCTACATTGATAGTCAAGCTCATCTTTCACGGTTTGAAACTGAACATAAACATCATAAAAATATAATTTTAAGGCTTAGGGAATTAAGCTTTATTGATATAGATGGAGTAGATGCTTTTGAAGAAATTGTAAGTATTCTTGAGAGGCGCGGAATAGAAGTATATGTTACAGGCGTAAATGATTTCATACTTCATATGCTTCATAAGAGCAAGCATTTTATAGCTCTGCAAGAAAAAGGAAGGGTGTTTCCGCATACTACAGATGCGCTGCGTTATCTGGGATTTAAAATTCCTGAGAAACACGTTATGTAAATAAACAATTGGGTGTGAGCGCTGTGTAACCCAAATGCAAAGCCCTGAGCCTGTCGAATGACTACCATTAGGCATTAGAATATGTTTCGGGTTGAATTGGTTTATCGCAAGCTGTTGGCACTCTGCAGTGATGCGACCCCCATTGGATTTGTAACTCTACTTCTCAAGCCTCTTCCGTATTTCCAAATTTCAACAGAATCGTATCTTGTTAGGTACTGAGTCCAAGGAAGTGTATCTCGTCTTTTATCGTGAATTACCTCTCCTACTGTAAAGTTTTTATGAAGAAATCTTCCGCCCCCGTAGCTTGGTACTCTCCCACTCTCTAATTCGCGTTCTGAAAATGTTACAATAGCATCTTTCCAAATACCATCCAGGTCTTGTTCCTCTGTTAACATTCCCCAATCATTCAAATGGTAACTTCGGAATTTGCCTTGTGTGAGACCAGTTACTTTTAATATAGTTCCAATGGTGAAGTCACCAACATTAAAAGTTTGCCCTTCTGATAAAGTTCTTATTGGATTTTCTGATCTGTTTAATTGCGCAGCGAGCATTCGGTTAAAATATGGGGCTTCTATCATACCCATACTATCGCGATTAGCATGTTTGACCATGGCTCTCCAAATAACATCAGGAGTATATTGAGGCTTGGGTTCGCTTGACCATTGACAAGAATCTTTGAAGCTATGACCACTCCAATTTTCTTGAATTTCATTTTTTCTTATTCTCTCAGCCATGAGGGTGATTTTAGCTCGATTTTATATATAAAGCAAGCTGTTTAACGTGTGACCCACATGCAAAGCCCTGAGCTTGTCGAAGGGTTTTCCTGTCCTGAGCTTGTCGAAGGGTTCTCGCCCTTTGTGCTCGCAGGGAACCAAATTCGAAGCTCTTTGGAGCAGTGGAAACAGGTCTTGCAGTCTGAGCGTATTTCAGCTTCTTTTTTAATTACCATGGGATACTTGGTACGAATGGAAATTAGAATATGTTTCGGGTTGAATATTCCCCCTTAGGTACTTGAATCTAATCAAAGAGGGTGCTAGAATTGGTCGTAATATGTCAGAAAGAGAACGCCCAGAATGGGAAAGGAAAGAAAAGGTGGCGTTGAAATATAGCCCTAGCGATATGTTGCTAGGAGCACTTCAGGAAATTGCAAATAAATTTCATCTAGATAGTTTTGATGTAGCTCACGAGTTGTCTTTAAGGGTAGGTGCAAGCCTGCTTGCAGCAGAAAATATTTTTGACGAAAAAGGATTAACAGTTTTAGATCCAAACGGGGAACGAGCTCATTTAAGTTTACCCAACGATGATGCTCATCAATCCGTTATTTGAATTCATAAAGTGTGACCCCACGGGAATGGATTCGGCAAGCTCACCATTTTTTTCCAGAGTTATCCTTTGACACGCTCCGGGATTTACTTAACTGTTTTAACAACTCTAGATTGCCCTCGAGAAGAGCTCTCTTTTTTGCAACAGTCCAACCTTTAATTTGTTTTTCACGTTTTTCTGCATCTTTTCTTGTTAGATGCTCTTCAGTAAAAACTAGCTCAATGTAAGAAAACTCTTTAGTACCAATGTTTTGTTTTGATGTGTGAGATTTTAATCTTTGAGCAACGTTATGAGTAAGACCAACGTAGTACGTTTTCTTATCGCAAAAAAGAATATAGACATACCAGGGCATACACTTATTATGGTGTAAAACCCTGAGCTTGCCGAAGGGTGACCCAAATGTTTTTGAATTGCCCTGAGCTTGTCGAAGGGTTCTCGCCCTTTGTGCTCGGAGGGGAACCAGATTCGTGGCTCCCTCGAGAAATGGAAAACTGTCTTGGGGCCTGAGCTCACTCCGCATCTACTGACCCGCTACCACTAGAATTTAGAATCTTTTCTAATGGTGGATTGTTTTTCTGTATCTTTATTCCTAAGAGCTGAGGAATATCGGTTCTTATCCATACATTATCAAGATTGTCTGAATACGGTTGTAATGGATCACGTCTAAGAGTGTCGGGAATTAACTTGTCTTCCCAGGTAAATCTCTGAACGTATTCGGTGTTGTGATCCAACACCTTCTCAAGTGGCTGAGTTCGGGGAACTACTGCTCGTTGATCAACATCCTTTTCTTCGGGTACGTATGAAACAATCTCGACAGAGCTGGAGTTGACAGTAACTGCCATATTTCTTCCATTTCGCACTAAATCATATTCCTTTCCTATCTCAAGCGTTAGATCACCTTCAGTGAGATCGGACGAACCACGTCCTTTCAATACAGCTTCACCTGTCTCCTTATCAAATTTGATCTCTAGAGAATCGTTGTCCCATCCTTTTTCTGATCTATTTTGAGCCCGTAGGATATTATTATCCATGAGTAGCAATCCTTCTAGGGTAGCGATAGTACTGTCTTGGAAGGCATAGTTAAAAGAAAGTTCAAGGTTATGGGCAAAAGGAATTAATACCCCTAGATTGTCTTCACTTTTATCAAGAACAGAGCCTACCTGGGTAATACCGATAGTATCTGGGTGATGAAGAGTAAATCCGCCGTTTTTCATGAAGGCAAGGCTAAAATTGGTGAGGTCATTGAGCAACTCACCTTCAGGAAATTCTGGCCAATCCATATCTAGGTCTGAATTCCAGGAGTCAGTCAAACGTAATATCCTCACTTTTTCTCTTTTCGCAATTACATCTGCGCTTCCGGGTTCATTCCCAGCTCTAAACATATTTTGCTCATCAAGAATCACAGCATCCCTATTGTATGGTGCGTCTTTAAATGCTGCTCTTTGCTTATCAAGGTGGGTTCTGTGTAGATCTTCAGGCATATGAAGGTAGTATACACAAATATCCAAGAGGGGAATAGGCCTAGCTTAAACCCAAGTTTGGTTGGAACCTAAATAGCCTTGAAAATTCGGGATTTGAAAAAGATTTCGAAAATATAGCTTCAGGTGACCCAAATGTTTTTGAATTGGAACCAAATTCGAAGCTCGTTGGAGCAGTGGAAGCAAGTCTTACAGCCTGACTTCAATTCAAAGCTACTGACCAACTACCCCTAGGAATTGGAATACCGAGGGAATAGTAATAACTTACTTAGATAACCCTGAGTTGACTACTTTTTCCTGAATGCTTGAAATATGAAGAAAATAAGCACAACTAAGCTTACAAGGTTTATTAGAAAAAGCGATGTCGTCCTATTGTAAATGTTTACTAAATACTCATGAGACCCAGCTTTGAGATGAAAATTTGCATAGTATTCAAAAATTCTCTGGACTAAGATCAGCATTGATTGAATAAAGAAGTATATCCCAAGTCCTAGAAGCAACAGACGTATTCTTAAAATTGCATTCTGTTGTTTACTAAATGTTCTATAGACAGCAAAAAATACAATACTTACGGCAAACAATAATGAACCCAATAAGATTGGTCCATATGTAATAAGTAGTGGATAGATAATTTCCAAAAAGTTTTTATTCTGTTGCTGGTCGAGTGAAGCTCCATAAAATGCCCAGAAAAAACTTGCAGGCAGTACTACTCCAAATCCAAAAGGAATTGGAACTATGAAAAAAAGTGCGATATAAATTATGATAGCGAGAAAAAAGATTGGCATTATTTTTTTCATTGTTACTTGAAGTATTTCAAGATTTAAATAGTAAGTCAAGTAAGCTCTTGAGGGCTTCAAGGGAATTCGAACTATTTTAGCTTCAAAATCAGAAGAATTTGTCGAAGATTTTAAAATTTAGCTTCAAGTGAGCCAAATGTTTTCTTTGACCCTCGAAGCTTTAGCGAAGTGGGTTGAATTGCCTGGTACTCCAGGTTCTCGCCCTGAGTACTCGAAGGGGAACCAAATACGAAGCTCGCTTGAATAGTGGAAACAAGTAATTCAGCCTGAGCTTAGTTCAGGTTCTTTGGCTAACTACCATTAGAAATTAGAATCGGGTATAGAAGATGGAAGATAAGTTTAATAGAAACTATTTAGTTTCAGAAGTAGCAAGTCTTTTAAAACCCTTAACTGGAAAATTAGCATTATCCTGTCTGAAAGATGTAATTTCTGTTCTCGGATTAAGCAGAGCGTGGTCTAGGGCCTCTTCAATTTCTTTTATGTCAGTCACCTTGTGTGGCATTCCTGATTCCATATGTTTTGAATCTCTTCCTCTTACAGTGACCCTCAGGGGATTGTCTCCGATGCTTATGCCTACTAAGTCTACTCTTCCAAACATCCATTTTTCAGGATCAAATTTATTTCCATATTCACCATGTTTTGTGAGATCAGTGATTAGGCATATCGTTGGGTCTGCTCCTTCTTCAATTGCTTGATCGGTTGAAATGCCTACTATTGCGCGTTGTCCTTGTTCTGTCAGAGAAGCTGCTCGATCAAGCGCCAGTGATACCATAGGAGAAGTTTTGAGTTTTGCTAGATCTGCCAGGCGATATTCTAAGCGTTTTTCCAAAATTGAAGCTGTAATCCTTTCCCGTTGTGGACCTTCATGTAACCGTGTACTCATAGATGCTATTCTATAACTATTTTAATGATTGTCAAGCAGCGCTTGTTCTGAGCCTGCCCAAGGACTACCATTAGGAATTAGAATCCATTTACTGCTGCAACAATATCATCGTCAGCTTGTTCTGTATCCCAAGCCACTTGAGGATTAAAATTATCGGGTCTAAAATCATTTATTCTTTTGTAATCATCATCTGACATTATAAAATCGGTGGCAGAGTAATTCTCATCAATGTGTTTCTTGCTTGTAGAAAAAACCATTGGACTATATCCTAAGTTACAAATCCAGTTTAGAACAATTTGATTTTGTGTCTTTCCATACTTTTCTGACAGCTCAACAAGTAAGGGCCAATTTTCCTCCATAGTCTTAGCTCTTCTTAAAGGTCTCCAGATTATATTTTTAACACCTAACTCATCACAAATATTGAATACCCCTTTATCTTGAAGCACCCTAACTTCAAAACTAAGGTGTCCTTCGTGAGCATAAAACTTATCACCAAACTCATTCTTAAAGGCTTTAATAAATTCGGGGCTGGCATTTGAAAGACTTACAAATCTCGTTTTCCCCGCCTGAAGTAAATCTTTTAGTATTGGATAGACTTCATCTTCACCAAACTTTAATACGAGTCCTTGTGTTATTAAGGTGGAGTCAGCGTAATCGGTATCCATTATTTTATGAAAGCTTTCAACGTCTTCGGTAATTGTTTCTATGGACTGTAAGTCTCGTGGGTAAAAAGAGTGAGTAAAGAAAATATCTTCTCGCTTCACTGAGCTTTTATCGAGTGCTTGCTTAAAGATTTTTATTGAGTTTCCATGTCCGTAGCCTAATGCTATCTCAGTAAAATTTATTCCTTTATTTAGAGTATAAACGAGTGCTGAGACGTAGGTTTCATCATCCCGTTTTTCTGTCAGTTCAATATCTCTATGACCTCTACCACCAATCCCATAACTTCCTATTCCAATCCTTGATACATCTTTACCAGAAATAGTTTTCATCTAATCGATTATATCATCAACTACCCAAAAAACACTTCGAACCGAAATAGCCTCAAAAACTGAAGATTTGAAAAAGATTTCGAAAATATAGCTTTATGTGACCCCACGGGAAGTTTCCTCGGTGAACTCGGAACAAGCTCAATTTTCAACTTCTCGAACGAGGTCTTTGGCAAATTCAGTACAAGCGTTTATACCAAGTCTTTCATCTATTAACATTTGTTTCTTTGCGTGGGACCATCCTTTAAATTGTCTTTCTCTTTTTGCAGCTTCATATTTATTTTCGTATCGTTCACTGTAGACAAGAGTAAATCGAGAAAACTGTTTGGTAAAAGTGGATTGCTTGTTTTTATGTTGTAAAAATCTGTTTTTCAAATCATCGGAAATTCCTACATAAAAAGTTTTCTCGTCGCAAAGAAGGATGTAGACATACCACATGCTGTTTTATAAGTGGGTGCCTTCTTGAATACAAGAAGTGCTTGCACTGAGCTTGCCGAAGTGACCC